>JAITGK010000101.1 GCA_031280635.1 Synergistaceae bacterium | reverse complement strand
CATGATCCCTGAGCCCTGAGCCCTGAGCCCTGAGCCCTGAGCCCTGAGCCCTGAGCCCTGAGCCCTGAGCCCTGAGCCCTGAGCCCTGAGCCCTGAGCCCTGAGCCCTGAGCCCTGAGCCCTTATTATACTATAATCATAGCCGATTTCATAACAATATATATCCGTAAAAAACATGATTTTGAGCCTCTTTCATCAGTATGTTGGACAAGAGACATCTCAAATCTTTTTGAGCCGCTAAGGAAGCGCTGATTAAATGGGGTTCTTAGGGGTCCGCGACCCTAGGGTTTGGGGCGAGGTCCCAAAGTATTTGATCAGCGTTTCCCCTAACACTCCCCACAAATGGCATGCGCGGCAACGACGCCGCTGGAGGCGGCCTGGATAATGCCCCGGCTGACTCCCGCCCCGTCCCCCGCCATCCATAAGCCCTTTATCGAGGGTACAGCCAGGTTTTTCTCCAGCTCCAACCGCAGGGAGTACAGCTTGATCTCCACGCCGTAGAGCAGCGTATCCCCGTGGTTGACGCCGGGCATGATACGGTTCAGGGCGTCCAGAAACTCCACAATGTCCAAGACGTATCGGTGAGGCAAGACAAGACTCAGGTCGCCTGGCTGGGCCGACGCCGTGGGCCCCACCATGCCCCGGTCGATCCGGGACTGGGTGGAGCGTCGGCCGTTCTTCAAGTCGGCCAGACGCTGCGCCAGAATGCCTCCCCCGGCTAGCATGTTGGCGAGCTTCGCCACATGAGTGGCGTAACCAATGGGGTCGCTGAAGGGTTGAGTGAAGTTCTTGCTGACCAAAATAGCGAAGTTGGTGTTGGAGGACTTTTTGTTTTTCAGACTATGCCCGTTGACCGTCACCAGTTTGTGAGCCTGATTGTACTCGTGCACCACAAAGCCCGATGGATTCATGCAGAACGTGCGGCAGCGGTCGTCGAAGGTGGGCGTGTTGTAGAGGCACTTGACCTCGTAGAACTCGCGGGTCAGGGATTCGCAGACGCTGTCGGGCACCTCCACCCGCACGCCGATGTCCACGGGCATGGACGCGATAGGCAGTTTGAGCTTGCCGATGATTTTTTCCAGCCACGAGGCCCCCTCACGCCCCGGCGCGGCCAGAACGCAACGACCGACCGCCTCCGAGCCATCCTCAAAGCGTATCCCCACAGCCTGCCCGTCCTCAATCAAAATATCCTCCACGCGGGCCTCCATGCGAATGTCGCACTTGGTGGAGAGGTCTTTGTACATGTTGTCCAGAACCTCGCGCGAGGCGTCCGTGCCAATGTGCCGGATTCGCGCGGGCAGAACCCGGAGCCCCACCTGAGCGCCGTGTCGGATGGTGTTATGGGCCGTCTCACTGCTCGCCTCGTAGAAGTGTGGGTCCGCGCCGAAGCGGACAAAAACGGCGTCCACGTACTCGATCATTGAGAGCAGTTCGGATCGTCCAATGTACTCCTCCAAGTTGCCCCCAAACCCGGTGGTCAGGGTCAGCTTGCCGTCGGAGGCCGAACCCGCCCCGCCCCACCCGGAGACAATGGCGCAGGAGGAGCAGTTGACGCATTCCTTGACTTTGCCCTCCACGATGGGGCATTTGCGGGCGCAGATTAGCTTGCCTTTGTCCGCGATAAGCACCTTTTTTTTGCGCTTGACCAGCTCCGCGGCGGCGAATACCCCCGCCGGACCCGCCCCAATGATAACCGCGTCATAAGTCTTCGCCTGGCGCGTCTGGGTCTTAGGCATCGGGAGCCTCCGCGCCCCCGCCGGAGGAGGGGAATTTGTCGGGGAAGAACGCCTTCACGTCATTCACGAACCGCTCCACGCGAGACGGCGTGTGGATAAACTGGGGGTCGGAGAGGTCCAGCACGAAGAAGTTGGGGATATCCATCTCGGACTTGACGAAGTCGAGGAAAGGGGCGTAGGCGCCGTAGAGCGCGCGCCAGTACTCCTCGCCCGCGGCGATCTCATCCTCACGCCCACGCGCGTGGATACGGCGCATGATCTCATCGAAGGGGCAGTGAATGAGGATCAAAAGGCGCGGAGGCCGGGTGTACTTGAGCAGCGTGTCGTAAAGGGTCAAGTAACACCCATACTGACTGTCCTTGAAGTACCCCTGCTTGTAGTAGAGTGTAGCGTACACCTTGTCGCCGAAAATGCTGCGATCCAGAATGTAACGGTTCTCCTCGGAGGCGCAAAGGTACTGCGCGAAGCGCGTCACTAAAAAGTTAAGCTGCATTGGAAAAGCCCAGCGCCGTTCGTGGTGAAAGCGGCTCAAAAGGTCGTGCTGGTCGCGGAAATCCTCCGGCATGATCTCGAACCCTAGGCGCTTGCCCAAAAGATTGACGACTGTCGATTTTCCGCTGGCGGTCATGCCTTCCACGATAATCTGAATTTGTCCCATTTCGTCTCGCGTTTCCCCTCGTCAAAGGTGAGTTTTTTAGAAAACACTGACCCATATAGGGCTTTGCCCCATACCCCACTTAGGGGCCGTAGGCCCCTAAGAACCCCATTTGATCAGCGTTTCTCTTACATGCTATTTTGATGTACATAATTACGCGATTCACTATACTCAACAGTGTCCTCGTTTTTTTCTTTCGTCTGGACAACTCGGTCGCCGCCGACCCTTTTGGCCTCCATCATGGCTCCATAAGCCGCGGTCACCAGGGCCGATATGTCCATTGACTTCCGGTACTCCGCGACTCCAGCGCTGAGGGTCAGGGGGGTTCCGTTAGAGGGGGTGTTCCGCGTCACGCCGCGAAGCGTTTCCGCCAAACGGACCGCTACGGCCAGAGGAGCCGGGGTGAGAATCACGAACTCGTCGCCACCCCAGCGCCCCAGGAAATCCGTCTGCCGGATGTGGGACTTCAGGGTTGACGCCAAGTCCCGCAACACCCGATCGCCTCTCGTATAGCCCGCCTCCGCGTTCAGGCGGCGGAAGCCATCCACGTTCAGTAATAGCAACGACAGGGAGTATCGGTAGAGGACAGCGCGCCCGATCTCCTCGTTAATGACGCGCTCCATACCCTGACGGTTCAGGACACCCGTGAATACGTCCGTGGTAGAGAGGCGGGCAAGCTGCTCCTGAACGCGGCGCAATTTCGTGTTGTCCACGCAGCTCACCAGCGTCATTTCCGCGTTCCCCCACTTCACGCGGGCGCCGCTAACCTCCAAAGAGAACACTTCACCGTCCTTGGTGCAGACACGGCACTCCAGTCCCTCGAATGAGCTTTTCCCCACCTTCTGTCCGTCCAGAAAGCCACTGGTCAGGTCGGCAAAGGGTCGCCCCACCACGTCCTCTCTGGCCAGCTTTAGGACGCTCAAAAAACGGGCGTTGACCTCCGCGCAAACGCCCTCCTCGTCCACCAGACAAAGCAGTCCCGGCATGGCGTTCAACAGTTCGACCTGTCTTTCCTCCAGCGGGGACTGGGGCTCAACAACCCGCCGTTCCACGCGCCCCGTCGCTGTCAGGTGCACCACGACCCCAATAACCTCGCCCGTGGCGGAGGTCAAGGGCGCGGCGGTCACGTTCCAGCGGTTGTCCCCCTCCAACCCCTTCTCGATCAAAGCGGACATCTGGGTGTTACCCTGGAGCGCGTCGCGGATCAGGTCTTGCAGCTCCATGTCGAAGGGGGTTTCGAGGTTGGCGGGGTAGGGGAAACCCGGCGCGCACTCGTGCCCTAAAAAGCGTTTGGCGATCTCCCGGTAGCCTCGCGTGGAATAGAGCAACAGGCCCTTCCGGTTCACGGCGAAACACAAGAGGCCGGGGCAGCAGTTCAAAAGCGGCAGAGCGTAGGCGGGGCTAACCTCGGAGTCCGGCAGGGAGGCGAAGGGTATCCCCTCGGTTTGCCCCTCCAACAACCCTGATATATCGGCCGCCAAAACCTGGATGGAGGGCCCCCCTTGGTAAGGCGCGGAGGAAAACTCCATGTCCAGCCACCCCAGTGAACCGTCGGCGCGAATGGCGGGGAGAACCACGCGAACAGGCTTTTCCAGAGCCGCCGCTAGCGCGGATTCCGCCTCTTTCTCGTAACCGGACCCCACAAGGGAGTACAGCGCCACGTCCACTCCCGTTTTCAGTTGAAAGCCAAAAAAACTTTCCGCACGGCGGTTCATCATGCGAAACGTCCCGTCGGAGCCGAGGATGATGTGCAAAAACACAGCGCTCTCCATGAGGGCAAGGTAGCGCCGCTCTACCTCGCGTAGCACCTTCTCGGCGCGTTTTGCCTTCATCAATTCCTTTTCCAGCCCAATGGAGTACTGGATCACGTCTCGCCGCTTATCGGCCGCGCCTTCGGACACGGCGCCCACCTCCGACTCTCATACTCTTTTCTGAAACCAACCGCCGAGACATCGCTTGACGTCGGAGATCGTGAGAAAGCCCCTGCCCGCGAACATATCCTGAACGGGCCTCACGTCGTGGCGGCGGCAGAAGACCTCCACCACCAGTTTGGGGCCGTCGCGCCCCATGGCGTTGAGCACCGTCGCGCCCAGCCCCTTTTCGCGCACGGCGGCTATCAACTCTCGCGTCTCGTCGCAGTCGTCCAGAATGACCTCCACCAGAATGTAGGTGTTCAAGAGCTTTTCTTCCAGCCAGGCTCCCACATAGGTACCCGTGGCGAACCCGCCGCAGTATACCACCAGTTCTACGAAAGTGAGACTCTTGCCTCCGCCCAGGACGTACCCAAGCACTCCCATGTAAACCATGACCTCAAAAAAACCGATGCAAGCCGCGATGAAACGCAGACCTCGCACCAAAAACAGGAGGCGCACAATGTTGCAACTCACGTCGATGATTCGCGCGCAGAAAATCCCGCAAAGCCCCAAAAGATTCAACGTACCCACAGAACCCTCCATCAACCACGGAAATGATGTTCTTCAACGCCGCGCGAGCTTCGTCGCGACCCTTCAGCCGTTTCCTCCGCTCTTTTCGATGAAGGGCTTCAGGATGTCCATGGGGATGGGGAAAAAGGTGGTGGTGTTCCGCTCGCCGGCGATCTCCCGAATGGTTTGGAGGTAGCGCAGCTGCAGCGTGACGGGGGAGACCTCCATCTGACGCGCGGCCTCGGAGAGCTTTGTCGCGGCTTGAAGTTCGCCCTCCGCGGCGATGATCTTCGCCCGACGCTCGCGTTCGGCCTCCGCCTGACGCGCCATGGCGCGCTTCATTCCCTCAGGAAGCTCCAGCTCCTTCACCTCGACCGCGCTGACCTTGATACCCCATGGGTCCGTGCGCTCGTCGATGATCTTTTGAAGCTCGTGGTTGATCTTCTCGCGCGAAGAAAGCACCTCGTCCAGTTCCACGGAACCGACCACGGAGCGCAACGTCGTCTGAGCGAGCTGACTGGTGGCCACAACGTAGTTCTCCACCTCGACAATGGAATGTGATGGGTCCATCACGCGGAAGTACACGACGGCGTTCACCTTGATCGGAACGTTGTCCTTGGTGATGACCTCCTGGACAGGGACGTCCATGGTCAGAATGCGAAGGTCCACGGGCATCACGCGGTCGAGCACTGGAATGACGAAGACAATGCCCGGTCCTCGACTTCCCACCAGGCGTCCCAGGCGGAAGACCACGAGCCGTCGATACTCTGGCACGATCTTCACCGCCGCCGAAAGAACCATCAGTAAGATAACCAGCCCCCCAAACAGACTGCCCACATTCGACAGCAAACCGAACAAAGCGTCGACGTTCATACCTTACCTCTCCCTTGCGTCAAAAATTTTTTTCGCGGGAAAAGCATAGCACAAGGCGTCCCCGCGCGGCGGTTTTTAGGTTAAAATATCAAGGGAATTTGCGTGTTTGTCAAATCCCCAACACGTGCGCTTCTCGGCGCCATTTGGAATGCGAAGACGCATATCCGCGCGTCTTTACTAAATACTGGTATAATAATTGCCCGCGAAGCAGAACCAAATTAAGGAAGCGCTGATTGCGCAATCCGCTACAAATGGGGTTCTTAGGGGTCAACGACCCTCGGGGGCCACGACCCCTAAGTCAGGGTTTGGGGCGGGGCCCCAAAGTGTTTGATCGGCGTTTCCTTATAGCGGCTCGCGCAATCACGCGCGGAAATAAGAGACCAAAAGCCGGATATAAACGGCAAAAACTTTGCGCGGAAAAGAGCCAACGGCTCTAAGCGTTACTTTCAGGAGAGGTTGCGAACAGCAATGAGATATTTCAACATCGCAGGCCCCAACAGGGAGAGCCAGAACTTTGGACTGAACCCGCTGAAGCGCGTGGACATCCACATGATCGAGTCCCTTATCGCCAGAGGGAGGCATTTCCTGCTCTGCTCGCCTCGCCAGGTGGGCAAGACCACGTTTCTCCTGGCCCTCAAAAAGAAACTCAACAGGGAGGGCGCGTACCGCTGCGTCTACTGCAACGTGGAGACGGCTCAAGCGGCGAGCGGAGACGCGGAGCGCGGCGTCCGGTTGATCCTGAACCGCATCGCCCAGGAGGCGGCTCATGAGTTTCAAGACCCTCGGCTGTACCAAAACTACCACGTCATTCTGGAGAGGACAGGACCCGATGGAGCGATCCTCGCCGCCTTCGAGCGCTGGCTTTCCGAGGATCAACCTCCCAAACCGCCTCTGGTGCTGATGCTTGATGGCATCGACCTCCTGAGTGGCGGAACCCTGGTTTCCGTCCTGAGGCAACTTCGCGCGGGGCAGGCGTCCGCGCCCTACCTGTTCCCCCAGAGCGTCATCCTGAGCGCTGTCCGAGACATTCGCGACACTGAAGTGGACACAGGGGACGGAGAGCTTCTCACCGGGCGGAGCGGTACGGACATCCGCGAGCCCTCCATCACCCTCTATGACTTCACGCGCGCTGAGCTCAGAGAGTTATGCGATCAGTATACGACCGAAACGGGGCAGGTTTTCCAGGAAGGCGTCTACCCTAGGCTCTACGCCCTGACCGGTGGGCGTCCCTGGCTGGTGAACGCCCTTCTCTGCGAGGCGCTCTATGAGATGAACTACGCCGCCGACCCCTCCAAGCCCGTTACCACCGCAATTCTCGAGGCGGCGAAGGACCACTTTATCACCCGTCAGGACGCCTATCTGGATCAACTCGCGACGAAGCTGTCGCGCCCGGGCGTGCGGGAGGTGCTGTTTCCAATTCTATCCGGCGCGGTATGGGAGAAAAAGCCCTCTCAAGAAATTTTGGAGTACCTGAAGGACTTGGAGCTCATCAAAAAGTTCTCTGGAGGGTGGAGCGTTACCAACGCCATCGCCAAAGAACTCATCCCCAGGATACTGGGCAGGGACATGAAGGACGAGCTTCTCTACGCTGTGGAGCGCGCGCGGTTCATCAAACCTGACAAGCGCCTGGACCTCCAGGCCGCTCTTGCCTTTTACCAGACGCTCTACCGCGACCGCTGCATGGAGTGGGAGACCCGCTATGACCTGAAAGGCGCGTTCCCGCAGATTCTCTTGCAGACCTTCTTGCTGGTTCTGTTGGGCGAGCGGGGGCGCATGGAGTGCGAGTGTATGCTCGCCTCCGGCCACACCGACATTGGCGTCAACTGGATATACCCTTTGAAGAGCGGTGATCTGCGCGAGGAGCGCTTCATTATTCGCCTGCAGATCTTCGACAACTCGCAGTCCCTGGGGGGCGCGGTCCAAAGTGGCGCCGCGCAGATGGCCGAGTACGCGCACCATCGCCAGGCTCAGGAAGCCTACCTCTTACTGCTGGACGAACGGAGCGGGAGAACCTGGTACGACCGCCTCTTTCAGGAACGTCACGTCTGCCTAGAGACCCCGATCTACGTTTTCGGTTTGTAAGAGCGTGTTTTATGGCGATTCGCTCTTTTTTGCGCGAAGTTTTTGTCGTTTATATCAGGTTTTTGGTCTCTTATCCCCGCGCGTGATTACGCGACCCGTTGTATACCGGATAACGGAAAAAGCATAAGCGAAAACCTCTGATAAAATGCTTAACGTCCGTAGCAAGAGCGCCGTGGTCAAGATCGTTTCTTGCGCGGCGAAAGAACGGAACAGCGTTAAAAGCATTGCTTCCCGCACGCCTATGCCGCCGGAAGCTCCGGGAATCAAATATCCGATAAGCCAAGCCAGGGTATACAATCCAGCTATTTGAAAGAAATTATAGGAATAGACTGGATAGTGAGGCCCACTATTTCTAACAATCAACAAAAGAACGTAAAAAATACACGACGTTATAAAATAATACAAGAGATAAAGCAAAGTATTTTGAAACAGAACGCCCAAAAACATCTTCGAAAAACGTCCGCTGAAGATATGCGGGAGCGCTTTTTTCAATAATGCCACGCCAATTAGTAAAGCCGTCACAAAAATCGCGCCTATAGCGCGGAGCCATTCTTTCGCTAAAACTGTCAAAACAAGAAATTCCCAGTGCAACGTAACGCTTACAAATAAAAAAGCCGCTCCAGCCGAGAGCGTAGCATCCAAAAAAGAAGTCAAGGCCGTTACTTGCAAAGGAATATGGTATTTTTGGGCCAGAATAGACCTGGAAACGTAATGCATCACGTTCCCCGGCAGGTACTTCGCGAGGTTGGATCTCGCGAAAAGATAAGCGAGGTCCGCGAAATTTAAATGTTTATCGCTGAGACAGCCAGCCAGCTTGCCCCACATGAAACAAGAGACATAATTAACGGCGCTCCAGAAAACAACGATTCCGATTATAAAGAGAAAATCGACGGGTGTTACATCGAAAAATTTTACTTTTTCCCAAAAGTCGCGAAGTTTTAACAACACAAAGAACACGCAGCCCCACGAAAATAGGCGACCTCCCCATACAAAAAAACGAAAGAAAAGGTATTTTTGTTTTTGTTTTTCTTTCAAGCTTTTTTGCATAATACCATTGTCCAAGGAATAGGGCTCAAAATCTCAACCACGAAGTAGTGTTTTTTCAAAAAGGATAAAAATCCTTTTTTGCTCCAATGATTGACGTGTCCGGGCGTATTGCCCAATGTATCAAGGTATTTGAATCGGCACAAATTTAAAAAACGCCAGAGCGGCTCTCTTGGGACACTGAAAATAGCGTAATCAGCGGGAAATTTCAGAATACAATCCAGTGCTTTTTCAGGATATTCTAGATGTTCCAGCACCTCGCAACAAATAAGAAGCTCTTCCTTGAATTTTTTCGCGGGAAAAGTATAAACGTCCCCCAAATCAAAACGAAGTTGTTCCTCCAACCCCATTTTTCGAGCGCGGCAAGCGGCAAAAGCTATCGCCTGTTCTCTCACATCCAATCCATGTACCACGTAACCTTGCCTTGCCAACTCCAAAGCTAAGAATCCCTCTCCACAGCCAACCTCTAAAATAGTTTTGGGGGCGATCCTGCGAACCAAAAAGGACAGCGATTTAAAAAAACGAGAAATCAGATAGCGGGAAATAGGGTTTTGGGATTCATATTTTTCCGCGAAAGGAAGAGTTTTTTTCATCATAATTTCTCCCTGACAAAACACAGCGGTCCCAAGTTGAGGAAACGCTAATCAAACACTTTGGGGCCTCGCCCCAAACCCCGACTTAGGGGTCAACGACCCCTAAGAACCCCATTCAACCAGCGCTTCCTTGGCGCTCTTCATTGGACTTCTTCCCTTTTGTTTTCTTTGTCGTAAAAGAGTTGCCGGACGCGGTACTGAACGTCCTCAATGATCTTTCGGTTAGCGGCGATCATATCCGCCTGGAGCCCCAGCACCATCGTCTGGACGCCTATCAGGATCAGGGCGACGGCCAACAAGAGGGACTGGACGTGCCCCGCCGAGTCGTCGTAGAAGAACATCAGGATCAAAAAGCGCAGACCGATCAAAAAACCCGTTCCGAAAAAAATATTCCCCAGTGTCATAAAAAAATATAGGGGCTTGTACATGATAAAAACGCGAAGGATGGTGAACACCGAGCGTTTGACGTACTGCCACATGCTTCTGAAGAGCCGGGAATTCCTCATCTCCGGATTGGTGCGCACCGGCACGGAGACCACCGCCATGTTCTTGCGCCCGGCCTGGATGATGGTCTCCAGCGTGTAGGTGTACTCCGACACCACGTTCAGTTTCATGGCCGCTTCACGGCTGAAGGCGCGAAAGCCGCTGGGCGCGTCGGGAACGTTCGTCTTTGAGGCCAACCGCACCACCCAGCTTCCCAGGCGCTGCAGCTTTTTTTTCAGCCAGGAGAAGTGCTCCGTATCGTTAATGGGGCGCTCGCCGATGACGATGTCCGCGCGCCCCTCCAGAATAGGCCGTACAAGCTTGTCAACGTCCGCTCCGCAATACTGATTGTCCGCGTCGGTGTTAACGATGACGTCGGCCCCCAATTTCAGGCAGGCGTCGAGTCCAACCATGAACCCCACGGCGAGACCGCTGTTTCGGGTAAGGCGGATCACGTGGCGCACCCCGCACCGGCGGGCAACCTCCACCGTGCTATCCTGGCTGCCGTCGTCCACCACCAAGCACTCTACGACGTCCACACCCGGAATTTCCCTGGGCAGGGCCGCTAGAGTTACGGGAAGCGAATCTTCCTCGTTGTAGCAGGGAATCTGGATGATCAGTTTCACGACTCACTCCCCGACTACAAATCCCCTATGCCTTGCGAGAAAAGGCGATTCAACTCGCGCTCGCGCTTTACCGTCCGGGGGTTGACCAAATCTAGGGGAGGCAATTCCAGGTACAGCTTTCCGAAACAGCCCCTCGCTCTCATAAGGTACAATGGGGAAAAGATACTCCGCGAAGGGTCGAAAAACTGTGTTTTCAGCCCCGCGATGTCGATGATGGAATGGATGGCGTCGTCCAGGCGATAGGGTCTGTCCGCGTACCCCCTGAGTAAGCTGGTGTCCCGCCCGCGTTTATATTCCTCCGAAAACCACACGATAAAGGGAACGTCCAGCATGTATTTGTTGACCGCCATTATGTTCCGCCCGTAGTGTTCCGCGTCGAGGTCGTAAATGTCGTCGGCGTGGTCGCTGAAGTAGAACACCCAGGCGCGCCCCCCCTTCGCCTCCACCTGTTTCACGATGGAGTCCAGGAGGAAGTCCGTGTACAGGATCGAGTTGTCGTAGGCATTGACGATGGACGCTTTCTCCGACTGGGACGCGACAGCGGGGTCTTTAATTCCAACCGTGGCGCCGAAGCGCTCGAAAGAATCGGGGTAACGGTATTCATACACGCCGTGGCTCCCCTTGAGGTGCAGGAATATAACCTTCTTGGGCCTCTCCTCGGCAAGGGCCGCCTCCAACCAGGGAAGTAACGTGGAGTCGTATTGAAGGTTGTTTTGGCGCTTGAACTCCTGTCTCCTCAACCCCCCTTGCATACTTCTCAAGTCCGCGTCTTTGGGCTCCGAGAACCGCCTCCGCGAGGCGTTGCGCGAGAGAACCTGGAGCAGCGTGTCGTGAATCCCCAACACGGCGTTGTTGGAAAACCAATACGTCTCGAATCCAGCGCCGTTGAACACGTCCACGATGGAGTAGGTGTAGTCCTCCCAACTGGTGTTTTGATCCATGAAGGTCAGGGCGCACAACAAGGACTCCGTGGTGCTGATGTAGGTGGAGTTCACGTTGTTAAATTGAAAAATTTCGCCTTCTGACAGACGATTGCTCATGAGGGGGGTGGTGTTCCTTGGGTAGTCGTAGGTTCCCCAGTGGTGACGGGAGGCGCTTTCGCCGATGACCACCACGTAGGTTTCTGGCGCGTCGGGCGGAGCGGAGGCCGAGATTTCCTCCTCAAAGACGCGGGTTTTGTTCGCGTCGCTGATGCCGATGATCAGGTTCCGTTCATACTGGTAACGGGCGTAGGTGTAATAAAAGTTGAAGGCGTAGTTGAAACTCAGGACGTTGGTTCCTCCCAGGGCGAAAAGCGCGCAGGCGACGGCGGCGAACACGCCCCACCGTTGTTTCAAGGGTATTTTTTTGAGTTCGCGGCGTTCCCTGCTCATCCCCCAGGCGGCCAGCAAGGGAAGAAGGGTATGAGCGGCAATCCAGATGGGAAGTGAGGGCAGGCGCTGGAGGCACTCTCGCGCAAACTCCATTGTCTCCGCGCCGTTGGTTCCCCATATGAAATAAAAAGTGTTGAAGTTAAAGGGACTTTTATAGATACGAATGTAAGAGGCGACGACGATGGTGGGAAGCCAAAGCGCGACCCAGCAGGGCGGAAAGTATAGCCAGAAAGGGCCGGGGACCGTCTGTACGGCGAAAACCGCCAGCGTGAAGAGCAGGAGGTTCATAAAAAAATAATAGGGTTCCACGGCGTACCCCTCGACGGACTGAAGCATGGCCATATAGAAAAATCCTAGGAAACTCAGAGCAAAGGCGGCGCACCAAAGTCCGCTCTGGGAGTACACTTTTGTCAAACGCGGCATGATATTAGCCCCCCAATTAACGCCGATCCAAACGGACAGGGACGTAGGCGGCGTTGACGAGGCTCTTGTCGGGCCGGAAGCCGTCAAAGGTCAGGCCGTAAAGCTCCACCATCGTCCAAAGCAGGTCGTCCAACACAAAGTCCTTGCGCAGGTTCATCCGGGCCGCCTCCACCACTTCCGGGAAATCACGCTTGTACTCGTCCGAGAACCAGAGGAGCAGGGGCACTTTCATAATGGATGGGGTTTCCTCAACTTTTTTGTCCACACGCCCAAAAAAGTCTCTGGTGCTGTAGACCTCTTCCCCGTGGTCGGAAAAATAGAGGACGAAGGAAACCCCTCCCTGGGTCTTCATTGCCTCGATAAACTCGGCGACCACGTGATCCGTGTAGAGGATTGTGTTGTCGTACTGGTCAATGATGTTCTTTTTTTCAGAGGTCAGCCAGGGACGCGCTGGGTCGTCGGGGTAACCGCTAAAGCGCGCGAAGGCCGCCGGATAGCGGTTGACATAGCGCATATGGCTGCCGTTGAAGCGCACGAAAAGCCCCTTGCCTCCCTGCCCCTGTCGCGCCAGGATCTTCCGCAGCAGGGGCAGGGTCGCCTCGTCCAGGTGTTTCCCGTTCTCATCGGTGATGTTTACATCCTCGTACCGCTGTACGTTGCTGTTGATCGTTCGGACGAAGGCTTCCCCACCCGCGAAGGAGAAGATGCTTTCGATGATGGAGTTGGTCAGCCACGCGGTCTCGAAGCCAGCCTCGTTCAAGATGTCGAAAATCGAGCAGGTGTATTGACTTATGTCGCGCTCGTTGTCCACGAAACTGAACGCCCCCAGCAGGGAACGGGTCGAGGCGGAGGACGCCACCTCCGCGTTGTTAAAGACCACAAGGTCCGCGCTCATGGCCTCCAGTCGGGGCGTCGTGTCGCGGAAATAGCCGTAAATCCCATGGTGTGGCCGGGAGGCGGACTCCCCCACCAGAACGAGCCCGTTCACGTCGCGGGTCTTGACGCGCCGGAGTCCCGTAAGGGGAAAGTTTTCTTTCGGCAGATGGACCATGATGTGCAGCAGCTCTCTTTCCATGACGTCCATGTTTTTAAGCTTGTAAAATTCCCTCGCGTAGTACCGGAAGAAATATTTACGCACGCTCGCGTCCCACCACATCCGCGCCTGAGTCTGGGCGTGGAGTTTCATGAAGTACCCCTCGTAAAAAACGACCGCGAACAGCAGGGGCAGCAGACAGAGGAGCCGTCTCGCGCTGTTAGCGGGTTTTGGGGAGCGAAGCGCCAGAACCATCAGGACGAGGGGAAAGAGCAGAAGGAACGCCAGGGCGGCCCAGGCGACCGGGGTAAGACGGGACGACAAAAACTCGTAGGCCTGGTTCCAGTTGGTGTTCCAGACGAATCGGGAGACGTCGTAGCCCAAAATGCCCCCGAATGTGACCATATAGCCGCCGTAAACGGCGGTCGGGACCACAACGCCCCCGTAGACAAGGAGCATACAGGGAAGGATCAGGATGGGAAGGATCATTCCGGGCAACAAAAACGCGGCGTTGATAAGCCCCCCGATCAGGAAATCCTGAAAGAGATCCATATCCAGAAGAGACGGAACACGTGGGAAAGCGGCGTAATTGCACGCGAGAACAACTGCGGGGAAGAAAAAAGCGAAGGACAGGCAATAGGCGTAAAAGCCCCCTGTCTCTGACTTCTGTGGTTCGATCATGAGCAAACACATCCCTTGTTTCAAAATTTCCGCACGCTATTGAATCTATAATACGCCATCAGCGCGGGCAAGGAAAGTCCCCTTTATGACTGGCGTGAAAAAAGATCACGCGGAGAACGGCGGCCTGAGACGATCAAACCGCCACAGGCTCTTTCATCTCCCTCATCACTCGGCGAAGGTAGAGCAGAGCTACCGCCGATCCGGCCGCGTCCGCCAGGGGGAAACAGCTCCACGCGCCATAGAGCCCCCAAAGGCGCGGCAGGATAAGAAGCGGCGCCAGGAGGAACAGGAAGAACCGGGCAAAGGAAAGGCCCAAGGCGTCGCGGGCCCGGCCCAGACCCTCCAACGCGGAGTTGGTAACAATGGCGACGCCTGCCGCGGGAGCGGCCAAGTAAGAAATACGCAGGGCCCTGGCGGTCAGCGCGATGAGGGCCTCGTCCGAGTTGTTGAAAAGGCGGACGAAAAACTCCGCGTAAAACTGAATAACCAGGAAGCTGACAACATAAAAGACGCTGGTGACGCCCAGGGCCCACTTGATGACCTCCCGCACGCGGTCGGGGCGCCTTGCCCCATAGTTGTAACCAACGATAGGCAGCATTCCCTCTCCAACGGCAATGGCGGGCATGAAGAGCAGGGAGTCCAGGCTCATGAAAATGCCGGAAGCCGAGACGGCCAGGTCTCCGCCGTACTTGGAGGCCGCGGTGTTGACCAGGCTAAGAACCAGGACAAAGTTCATATCCATCAGGAAGGGAGGAGTTCCCACGGTTACAATACGACGCAGCGTCTTCCAGTGAGGCGTTAGGGCGCGAAGGCTTAGGCTCAGGCGCGCGCGGGGCGAGAGGAAGTAGGCTGTAACCCAGAGCGCCGCAAGAACTTGACTGATCACCGTAGCCGCCGCCGCGCCCCGTACCCCCATATCGAGCCCCAGAACGAAGTAGGCGTCCAGCGCCACGTTGGCCAGAGCGCCGACCAGCTGCGTTCCCATCGCGTAGGCGGGGCTGCCGCGGGCGCGAATGCAACAGCTCCCCGTGTAGCTCAACGTGGAGAACAGGATGCCCCACAAGACCACCGAGAGGTATTCCCTCGCAAGCGGGAGCAGCGCGTCGCTGGCTCCAGAGGCGCGCAAAACCGGCTCGACGAAAAGGAAAGCGCAGACCAGAAAAAACGTCCCCGCCGAGAGGCAAAGAAACACAGCGTTGCCCAGGGCTCGTTCCGCTCCCTCTCTATTCTTCGCGCCCAGCTGCAGCGCCAGACGTGAGGCCCCTCCAACACCGGCAAGCATAGCGAAGGCGAAAAAAAACAACATGCAGGGAAACCCCAGGGCAATGGCGGCAATGCCGTCCGCGCCGACGGTATGTCCCACGAAAACTCGATCCACGATGTTGTAGAGGGCGTTAGCGATCATTCCCACGATCGCGGGGCCCGCAAAGCGAGCCAAAAGGCGTGGGATACTTTCCATCTCCATAAAACGGGCGCCGCGGTCTTCCATGTCGTACCCTCATCCTTTTTGGGAAAAATCGTTCGTTCCCCGCGTTTTACGAGGTCGTTCTGAATATAATAAGCGAGAGTTTCGGATTTGTAATCGTTCAAACTCAGGGGATAGGCTGCTGAGTATTATCGCTGGCCTTCCTAGAGGGCTGTAAAGCTTAGATAGTGTCGTCACGAGATATTTATTATGGTATTATCTCTCCATAAACGACAATACAGGGGAGGGTGTAATATATGGATAACGCGCATCACCGCCACGATATATCAGACAGAGTTTG
>JAITGK010000061.1 GCA_031280635.1 Synergistaceae bacterium | reverse complement strand
TGGTTGAAAACGCTTTTTTATATTTAAAACGCTGGCGAGGGATTGCCACAAGATACGCAAAAAACACCTCATCGTTTCTGGCCGCTGTGCATATCAGATGTATCGCTCTTTGGGCTGGCATCTCGTGACGATAGTATCCAATAAGAGGGGAAATATTTAGCGTTTTTTTTTAGCGCGTAGTCGCGCTGATAGTGTAAAATCTACTTACCGTTACAAAGCGCAGGGATACTGATGTAAAGCGATAAACCATTGAGCATGGGAGGGTTACGATGGATTTTGAACTGACCAGGGAACAGCAGATGGCCAGGGGCCTTTTCGAGGAGTTCGCCGAAAAGGAAGTGCGCCCCCTGGCGCAGGAGATCGACGAGGAGGAGCGCTTTCCGACCGAGACGGTGGAAAAGATGAAGCGCTACGGCTTCATGGGAATCCCCATCTCGCGGGAGTACGGCGGACAGGGCTGCGACGTCCTGACCTACATCCTCTGCGTCGAGGAGCTTGCCAAGGTATGCGGCACCACCGGGGTCATTGTGGCGGCTCACACCTCGCTGGCGTGCGACCCCATCGAAAAGTACGGCACGGAGGAGCAGAAAAAGAAGTACCTGGTTCCCCTGGCCTCTGGGAAGGCGGTAGGCGCCTTTGGACTGACCGAGCCCAACGCGGGTACCGACGCCTCCGGGCAGCAGACCAAGGCCGTCCTGGAGGGCGATCACTATGTTTTGAACGGTACCAAGATATTCATCACCAGCGGCGGCAAGTCCGACATTTACATCATTTTCGCCATGACCGACAAGTCCAGGGGCAACAAGGGTATCTCCGCCTTCATCGTGGAGCGCGATTCTCCGGGCTTCAGTATCGGCAAAAAAGAGCTGAAGATGGGAATTCGCGGTTCCGATACGTCCGAACTTGTTTTCCAGAACTGCGTCGTGCCCAAGGAAAACCTGCTGGGCGAGGAGGGTAAGGGCTTTGGGATCGCGATGGGCACCCTGGACGGCGGTCGCATCAGCATCGCGGCCCAGGCCCTGGGTATCGCCCAAGGGGCCCTCAACGAGACCGTCAAGTACGTCAAGGAGCGTAAACAGTTTGGCTCCCCCCTGTCAAAGTTCCAAAACACCCAGTTCGTCATCGCCGACATGTACGCCAAGGTTGAGGCGGCTCGCCTTCTGGTCTACAAGGCGGCTCGCGCCAAGGAGAGCGGGAAGCGCTTCTCGGTGGATTCCGCGACGGCGAAGCTCTTCGCCTCGGAGACGGCGATGGAGGTAACGACCAAGTGCGTCCAGCTTCATGGCGGCTATGGCTACATGCGGGACTACCCTGTGGAACGCATGATGCGGGACGCTAAGATCACGGAAATCTACGAGGGGACCAGCGAAGTGCAGCGCATGGTCATCTCCGCCGCCGTCATACGCTAAGGGGGAGAGAGCGATGAAAGTGATTGTTTGCATCAAGCAGGTACCCAACACCAACGAGGTTAAACTGGACCAGAAGACCGGAACACTGATCCGCGAGGGCGTGCCCAGCATCATTAACCCCGACGACAAGGCGGGCCTGGAAGCCGCGCTGAAGCTGAAAGATCAGTTCGGCGCCCACGTAACAGCGCTGTCCATGGGGCCGCCCCAGGCGGACGTGGCGCTCCGGGAGGCCCTGGCTATGGGTGTGGACGAGGCGGCGCTGATCTCCGACCGGGCCTTTGGCGGCGCTGATACCTGGGCCACGTCGTCTACCCTGGCCGCCGCCATCCAAAAGCTGGAGTACGACATCATCATTACAGGCCGCCAGGCTATCGACGGGGACACCGCGCAGGTGGGTCCGCAGATCTCCGAACACCTAGGCGTCCCCAACATCAGCTACGCCGAGGGTATTGAGGTCAAGGATGGATACATCACCGTCAAGCGGCAATACGAGGACCGCTACCACATGATCCGCGCCAAGCTGCCCTGTCTCATCACCGCCCTCAGCGAGCTAGGCGAACCCCGCTACATGACGCCCAGCGGCATCTTTGACGCCTGGCAAAGGAAGATTCCCGTCTGGACACGCGGCGACCTGACCATCGACGACAGCGACATTGGCTTGAATGGCTCGCCCACGCGGGTGAAGAAGTCCTTCACAAAAGCCGTTAAGGGAAAGGGCGCCGTCGTCACCCTGGAGCCCGAGGAGTCCGCCGGCTGGCTTGTGGACAGGCTGAGCGAGAAGTTCATCATCTAGCGCGAAGTAGGTGAGCACATTGAATATCAAAGAATACAAAGGCGTATTCGTATTTGCCCAACAGGTGGACAACAAATTGGCCGGAGTCTCCTTCGAGCTTCTGGGCAAAGGCAAGGCTCTGGCGAAGGACTTGGGCTGCGACGTTACGGCTATTCTGCTCGGCAGCGGAGTGGAGCCCCTCTGCGCCAGCCTGACGGAGCACGGGGCGGACCGGGTGATCCTGGTGGACGACCCGGCCCTGGCTACCTACATGACTGAGCCCTATGCCCATGCCCTCTCCGAAGTACTCAAAAAGCACAAACCGGAGATCGTGCTGTACGGAGCCACGGCCATTGGACGAGATCTAGCGCCGCGGGTCTCCGCCCGTGTGCACACGGGCTTGACGGCGGACTGCACGGGGCTGGACATCGAGCCAGAAACGCGGCATCTTCTTATGACGCGCCCCGCTTTTGGCGGCAACATCATGGCTACCATCGTCTGCGCGGAGTTCCGCCCTCAGATGGCCACGGTGAGGCCGGGGGTCATGCAGCGCTGCGAGCCCGACGCGTCGGCTCCCCTTAAGGTTGAGCGGTTCGAGGTGAAAGACCTGGCTTCTCGCGCCAACGTGGAGATTCTGGACGTGGTGAAGAAGGTCAGCGGCAAGATGGATATTCAGGACGCGAAGATCCTGGTCTCCGGCGGGCGCGGTATGGGCGGGCCGGAGAACTTCTCGATACTGGAGGAGCTGGCGAAGGTTTTGGGCGGCGCCGTCTCCTCGTCCCGCGCCGCGGTGGACGCGGGTTGGGTGGAGAAAGACCGTCAGGTGGGGCAGACCGGCAAGACCGTGCGGCCCAAACTCTACATCGCCTGCGGCATCTCTGGGGCCATTCAGCACCTGGCGGGCATGGAAGAGTCCGATCTCATCGTGGCCATCAACAAGGATCCTGGCGCGCCCATTTTCGAGGTGGCGGACTTTGGCCTGGTGGGAGATCTCTTCAAGATCGTTCCCCTCTTCACGGAGGCGGTAAAGAAGGCTCTCGCCAAGAAAGCAACGGCTTAAAGGGGTTGTAAGCCCCTAAGAATCTAAACATTGTAGGAGGTTGAACATTGTGAAGAAATTTTCGGCGGTTTTGTTGTCGGTCGTCTTGTTGATTGTGACAGTGGGAACGGCGGGGGCCGCTTATCGGATCAACCTGGCCACGGCCACCACAGGCGGCGCGTACTACCCCATCGGCAACACCATGGCGAATGTCTGGTCCACGAAGCTGGAGGGCGTCCGCGCGTCAGCCCAGTCCACAGCGGGCACCAATCAGAACATCGACCTGATGATGAACCAGGAAACCGAGATCGCCATGGGGCAGAACGGCATCTGCTACTACGCCTACAACGGCGTGGACATCTACGAGGGCAAGCCGGGATTTCCCTACAGAGACCTGCGCGGGATGTTCTCTCTGTGGCCGAATATCATGCACTGGGTTGTCCGCGCGGACGCGGGGATCAAGAGCGTGGCCGACCTAAGGAGCAAGCGCATCGTCCCCGGTCAGGTCGCCAGCGCCACAGAGATCAACAGCCGTGAGATGCTGGCCGCTTATGGCCTCAACTATATGAAGGACAAGGGTGAAGTCAACGTCACGGCCGAGTACTTGGGCTATAACGAGGCGGCCGACGCCATGAAGAACGGCCAGATCGACGCCACCCATATCGCCGGTGGCCTGCCCACGGCGGCTGTCACGGACATCCTCTCCTCTGGCGCGGGCGTGCTGCTCTCTATGGAGCCCGAAAGCATCAAGCAGATCTGTGAAAAGTACCCCTGGTACTTCCCCTACACCATTCCCAAGGGAACCTACCTCAAGCAGAACGAGGACGTCCACACCATAGCCCTCTCCAACATCCTCTTCACCAGCAAAGACCAGCCGGACGAGCTGATCTACATGCTGACCAAGGCAGTCTACGACTTCCACGACGACATGGTTTTGGGTCACAAAGCCACAGAATACACTGTGCCCGAAAACGCCTTCAACGGCATGACGCTTCCCCTTCACAACGGCGCGATTAAGTACTTTGAAGAGAAGGGTTTCACCGTTCCCGCCGCTCTGAAAGCCCAATAAAAAGGGGTTTCACTATTTTACTGAGCCAGTAGCGCAGCGCTACTGGCTCTTCAGGCGACTATGCCGCCTGAAGAGCCAAATAATCTCGTCATAGTGGAGGCTGAGACAATGTCCAACGAAACGCCCGGGACCACGAACACTCCGGAAGAGATCTCCCAAGAAAAAGCGGCGGAGGTTCTCGAACAGATTGACAAGGAGTCGAGCTTCCGCAAATTTGGCGGCTTCTGGGCCAAGGTGGTGACGTTCATCGCTATTGCCATGTCCGTTTACCATCTTGTGGTAGCGTCTGGCGTGTTTTTTCCCACACAACAGGATCGCCAGAGCGTGCATTTGACCTTTCTTCTGATCTTGACTTTTCTGCTCTACCCGGCATTTGGAAAGAAAAAAGGCTCTGGTCCTTCGTTTTTCGACCTAGTCTGGCTTGCGTGCTCTGTCGTGTCAAGCCTTTACATATTTTTTTACTTCGAGGAGTTCGTTATAAGGGCAACGCCGGTACCTAGGGATATTTGGATGGGCGTGGCGCTTATCGTATGCGTCCTGGAGGCGACGCGGCGTTCCGTCGGCAAGGAGCTGATGATCCTCGCCATTGTCTTCCTGATCTATGGCTTCTACGGCCAACACCTCCCGGAGTTTTTGGGAGAAATCGCTCATCGGGGCTTCACGCTCCGGCGTATCATCTGGCAGACCTATCTCTCCTCTGAGGGAGTTTTCGGCATAGCCCTCGACATATCTTCGACCTATATCTTCCTTTTTGTTCTCTTCGGCGCGTTTCTGGCCGAAACGGGCATGGGAGCGTTTATCAAAGACTTCGCCATGTGCCTGGCGGGACGCACCATTGGCGGCGAGGCCAAGGTCGCCATCGTGACCTGCGGTCTGATGGGAATGATCAACGGCAGCGCCGTGGGCAACGTGGCGGCCACGGGAACCTTCACTATCCCCATGATGCGCTTGGCGGGCTTCAAACCGGTATTCTCCGCGGCCTTGGTGGCGGCGGCGGGCACCGGCGGAATGATCATGCCGCCGGTTATGGGCGCGGCTTCCTTCATCATGGCGGAATACTTGCAGATGCACTACTCTTTGATCATGCTGGCGGCGGCTATTCCAGCCATCCTCTACTACCTCTCGCAGTACGTTTACGTCCATGTTGAGGCGCGAAAACTGGGCATGAGCCGCGTGTCCAGCGAAAAGATCACCCCTGTAACGACAGTGCTGAGACATCAAGGCTACATGGTCGTTCCCATCGCCCTCATCGTTTACCTGCTGGTCATTGGTCGCACGCCCCTCTACGCGGCGTTTTACGGCATCGTGAGTTCTATTATCGTCTCCAGCGTCGTGGGTGTCTGGCAAGGCCGTTTCACCGAGACCCTGAAGTCCTACGTGCGAGCCCTGGAACAGGGCGGCCGGCAGAGCGTCAGCGTTGGCGTGGCCTGCGCGGTGGGGGGCATCATCAACTCCATCACCAACTTGTCCGGTCTGGGCTTCACCCTGGGCAACGCCATCGTGTCCCTGGCGGCCGGCAGCGTCTTCTTCACGGCGTTTTTCACGACGATCCTCTCAATCATCCTGGGCATGGGTCTGCCCACCACAGCTTGCTACATTATCACAGCCACCATCGCCGCCCCGCCCCTGATCAAGTTGGGCGTCAACCCCCTAGCGGCGCACATGTTCGTCTACTACTTCGCTTGCCTTTCCAATCTGACGCCTCCCGTGGCCATCGCCTCCTATGGGGCCGCGGGCTTATCGGGGCAGAACCCCTCGGAGGTGGGCTGGGCTGGGTTCCGCATCGCCCTGGCGGGGTTCGTCATCCCGTTCACCTTTATCTACGCCCCAGCGCTGCTTTTCGTGGGCGACCTACTGTCCATCGTCCTCGCGACGACAACCGCCACTATCGGCGTGGTTGCCGCGGCCCTGGCCATGCAGTCGTACTTCTTCGCGCCGCTCAACACGCCTTTACGGCTTTTGCTCTTCGCGGGCGCGTTTTGCCTGATCTTTCCCGAGACCTACACGGACATCGCTGGGCTATGCGTTGTCGGCGGCATCGCGTTGTCGCAAAAATTGCGACTCCTGCGGAAGACGTCCTGACGCTCATATGTCCCCCTTTCCCGCGAGGGGGACGCGCGCGTTATGGAAATTATAGCGGATCGCATATATAAAAGCCGATAACAACCGCAAAAACCTTGTTTGTAAAAGATCCAATAGCTCTAAACAGGAGGTTTTACCATGTCCGAATATGACGTGATCCACTTCGAGGCCCTGGGGGAGGAAGCGAAGCACTTGGAGGAGGAGACGGAGCAAGCCCAACGGAGAAACGAACTGCCGAAGAGTTTGAGATACCTGATCCTCCCTGAGACGCTTCAGGAATTTATAGGAAAGAACCCCAATATTGCCCTGCCGGACCTGGTGACGACGAAGACGCACTCCATTCTCTCCCAGGACTACCTGAGCGGTGAGAAAAAGAGCGTCATCACCCGAAGCGCGGGCTATGACCACTTCGAGCACTTGGCGGAGAGCGTGAACATCGCGTCCCTGCGACTGTACTGCGTCGAGGCCGTGGCCCAGACCGCGGTGAAGTTCCTCTACGCCGCCGCGGGTTGCTTGAACCACTACACAGAGAACACCCGTACTTTCGAGAGAAACAAAAGCCTCTCTTTCATGGAGTTGAATTCCAAGAGGACGGCCACTGTTTTTGGAGTGGGAAGGATCGGGAAGAAGACCTATGACCTTCTCGCCGCCAACGACCTGACGGTTCAAGCCGTGGACGCGCGCCAGGAAGAACTGCGGGGCCTGTACGGGGACAGCGTCCGCTTCGTCACAAAAGAGGCGGCGATAAAGGACAGCGACGTCATCGTCAACACGATGAACCTCACCAAGAACCCCAAGAGCCGCTTCTACAACGTGGGCTATTTTTCCAAGGAGTATTTGTCGCAGGCAACGCCGGGACTGATCTTCATCAACGTGACCCGCGGTGAGATCGCCCCGGAGACCGGTCTGTTGGAGCTCTTCGACAAGAAAATCATTGGAGGGCTGGGCCTGGATATCTTCACTGACGAGAACGGCTTTGCCAAGGTGGTTCGAGGCGGGGTTCCCGACAGGCCCGACCACGCCGCCGCCAGGGAGCTGGTAGAACGCGCCTTGAACCACTCCGCTAACATCTACGTGCAGCCGCACCAGGCGTTTAACTCCGACATCGCCGCCAGCAACAAGGCCCATGAGGCGATCAAGCACATAGTCGCGTGGTACAAGAACGGCAAGAAGCGCTTCGACGAGCAGTTGCCTTATTACGACATCTAAAGTGATATTGTGAGTTTATGATTTTCATGCGTTTGCCCCGGCTTTTGACCTCTTATTTTTGCCCATGATGATACAAAGCGCTATAGTATTTCTTCATTGAAGTTCGCGGATTTCTTGTATGCCAGCCGAGAGAAGCTTCATCAGCAGGCGTGGCCTGTTGGACTTCAGGGTCATGTCCGGGTTTGCCAAAAGATACCTTTCCAAGGTCGAGAGCGCCGCGTCTGTTTCCTCAAGAACCATGCTCACGGCGTTCTCGTCCAACGTCTTTACGTAAAAGGAGAAACGTCCCCCGGACAGGATTTTTCCGTCGGCTATGCCAAAAAACCGCCTTTGGAGCGCCGCGTTGAACGTGCCGAAGGCCGCCAGCTGTCCTGCGCAGTCCGCCGCGATCTCATCCAGTGCGTGGTTTCGCATTCCTCCCATGGCCCTCAGGGAGAAGTAGTGGCAGGCCTCGTGGTTCAGCCGGATCGTCATGGATTTTTCGAGCCACTCTTCCTCCGGTATTTTTACGTCACCTGCCGGGAGCGCGCTATAACCCGCTCTGCCCAGAAGCATTACCCTGTGTCCCTCCAACTCGGGGCGCTTCGATTTTATGGTGAAGGCGTTGACGCTTGCTGGGATTTCGCCGGCGCCAGGATAGAGGGCGTTCACGAGTCGCTTGAAGCCGTCTCTTGACCTAGCGTACCCCACGGGAACTCTGCCCGCGAAGGTGCGCTCCAGCCAGAAATCCGCGTCGCCGGACAAAAAAAAGGTGTTTTTCACTGTTGGTGGAACGTCCGATCCCTCTGGGTTGTTCAGCCACGCCTCCCATTCGCGGACGAAAGGCTCGTCCGGCATCGGCAGGTCTGGCAATTCACCTTCGTAACGGTGGGCAAGGTACTTGTCCGCATTCGTTGTAGACATGACGCCTCCTCTTGTTCGATGCTTTTTCAGCAAAAATGAGATGAAGTTAAAGTTGGCTGTTTTATGCGCAAAGTTTTTGCCGTTTATATCCGGCTTTTGGTCTCTTATTTCCGCGCGTGGTTGCGCAACCCGCTATATACAGAAGTAAGCAAGCCCTATTCTTCTCCGGCCACGCGAACCAGCTCCTCTGGCGAGGTCTTGCCGCTGGTTACCGCTTCAAGGCCGATTTCCCAAAGCGTCTTGAAGCCGCGTCCGCGAGCAAGTTCGCGCAACTTCGACGCGGGAGCGCCCGCGGTCACGGCCTCCTGTACCTCCTCGCTCACCACGAACTGTTCGTAAAGACCCAATCGTCCGTGATAGCCCGTCCCGCCGCACTTGGGGCAACCTGCGGGTCCGTAGGCTGCCTTTACGCCTTGACGCGCCATTACCGCCGGAATATTCACCCTTTGACGGCAGTGAGGGCAAAGACGCCGAGCGAGACGCTGGGCCACGGCGCCGATCATACAGCTCGCGGCCAAGTAGGGCTCTATTCCCATATCGACTAGGCGGATCACTGCTCCCACAGAGTCGTTGGTGTGCAGCGTGGAGAGTACCAGGTGCCCCGTCAGCGAGGCCTGGACCCCAATATGCGCTGTCTCAAAATCGCGCATCTCCCCAATCATGACGATGTCCGGGTCTTGCCGCAAAATGGAACGCAGGGCCGACGCGAAGGTCACGCCCGCCTTTTCGTTCACCTGGATTTGAGCGACGCGGGGAAGCGCGTACTCGATGGGGTCTTCCACCGTGATGATGTTTACCTGAGGTTTTGCCAGGGCCTGAAGAATGGCATAAAGGCTGGTGGTCTTGCCAGAACCTGTGGGTCCCGTGAAGAGGATCATGCCGTGTGGACGGTAGATCAGGCTCTCCATGACCTCGCGCTCGCGTTGTTCCATACCGAGCCCCTCCAGCGTCAGAAGTCCGTGACCTTTGTCCAACATGCGCATGGCCAGACGCTCGCCGTGCTGCGTGGGCACCAAGCCCACGCGAATATCCACAGCCCGGTCGCCCAGCGTGATGCCGATGCGTCCGTCCTGGGGGGCCATGTGTTCGGCGATGTCCATCTTTGCCATGACCTTTACGCGACTGGTGAGAGGAGCTTGGTGGGTTCGAGGCAGACGCAGGCGGTCTTGAAGCACCCCATCCACACGGAAGCGGATCAGCACCTCGTCTTCGTAGGGCTCTACGTGAATGTCCGTGGCCCGCTGCTTCAGCGCGTCCACAAAGAGCCCGTTCACCAGACGGATGACGGGCACGTCCACGGAGTCGCTCAACACATCCTCACGGCTCAGGTCGTCGATGTCCTCGATGCCCTCCATGTTTTTCGCGGCCTCGTCGGCAGCCACGCTCCGAATGTCGTAAAGAGTATGCAACAATCCGGAAATATCCTTCTCCGGGTGCAACTCCAAATCCACGGGCAGGCCCATCGCCACGCCCAGCATCTGGGCCCTGGCGTAGGGCTCGAAGGACGCGGCCCCCACGATAAGTGTCCCGTCCTCCACACGCAGAGGCACAATCTTAGCGGAACGCAAGACGTCAAGCCCCATCGAAACAGGAAGCAGATCGGCGACAGCCTTCGCTTCGGGAAGCGCGTTAGCCCTCTCTTCCTCGTTTCTTTGCTCGTCTCCTCGCGCCTGTGAGGCGTTTTCCGCGGACCTCACTGACGTTTCTTCCATAAGCCTCACCGAGCCCTAGTAGCGCGTTCCGACGCTTTTTCGGTACAGTTCTCGGAAACGCCTGTCCACTTCCGTCTCGGCGGGGCTCATCTCCGTTTGGTTCCAGCCCGATTCGCCGGGAGTGAAGGCGGCTCGACCCGTCGCCTCACGCATCTGCTCGATATTCCGTATGATCTGGGGCGTCAAGAAGATGATGAAGTCGATTTTTTCCCGCTCCTTGGAGACCTTTTGAAAGAGCCCACCGATCAGCGGGATGTAAGAAAGTCCCGGCACGCGGCGTCGCAGGGACTTCTCCGTCTCCTTGACAATACCTCCCAGGACAATGGTCTCCCCGTCCGCTACCACTACCGAGGTCTTGACCTTGCGTTTTGCCGTGACAGGCGTCACGGCCCCGGCGGCGGTCAGCACATCTTCCGTCGTCTGCTCAATGTCCAGCGCTACCACGTTGCCGCTGCGGATGTGGGGGGTTACGGTCAAAGTCAGACCCGTGTCCTTGTAGTCGTAGTTCTGCTGCAGCGCGCTGGGATTCGTGAGGTCGGAGGCCGTCCCCTTCAGCACCGGAATGACCTGTCCCACCTGGAAGGAGCTTTCCTTGTTGTCGGTGCACATTAAGCGAGGCATGGACAACACGTTAACAGCGTCGTACTTTTTTAGCAGATCGATGGTAGCGTAGACCAGCGCTAGAGGTTGGTAGTTGGTTATAGAATAGGTCGAGCCGTTGCGCTCTATCAGTTCCTCTTTACGGGAAAGTTCGTTGAACCACTCCAAAAACTGGCCGGGGACGGCGCCTTCTCCAATCTGGCCCATTCCGCCTAGCATGAGGTTGTCCCATATCTGCCCGCCCAGGATGGTCCAGTCGATGCCCGCCTTGTTTAGGTTGGTCACGTTGACCTCCGCCAGAAAGCCGCGGATCAAGACCTGCTTGGGCTGCACGTCGATCTCCTTCAGGATTCTTTCAAGGGAGTCGTACTGTCTTTGGGTCGCGGCGAAGATCAAGCTGTTGGTGGTCAGGTCGGGTACCACGATAGCGGGGACTTTCCCCTCTGGGGTAGGCTGCATTGCGGCGGAGGCGGCCAGCACTTTGCTCAATTGTTCCGCTGCTTCCGTGGCGTCGATGTTTTGCAGCTTATAGATATGGAAGTCGCCCTGCCGGATGTCCACGTCCAGGCCCTCAATGATCTTGGCCGCCTCCACGATGGCGCGGACCTCACCCACAAGCACAACCTGGCGGCTGTTCAAGTCAGCGATCGCGGAGACCCCACGAAAGTGTAACCCCGTCTGAGCGATGGCGTTGATCTGATTGGCGACGATGGTGGGATCGCCGTACCGCAAGGGAAACACCCTGCTGGTTCTGGCGCTGGAGGGGACGTCCAGCTCGCGGATGAAATCCACGCCTCGGTTCACGTCCGTGGCCCGCCCTTGCAAGAGGATATCCCGCCCGTTGCCTGCGGGCAGCACCATGAGGGACTGCCCGAAGGCCTGTTGCAACGCTGGGATCACAAAGTCCGGAATGATGTAGTCTAGGGGCACGATGTAAGTGACCATTTCCTCCCCCAGGCCGGGTCCGCCCTTGCCCTTGGCCACATCGCGTTTGAAGGAAGAGCCGCCCTGAACAAGCTTGTCGTAGCCGCCCATGTCCTGCAGCGACCAGCCCTGAGACTGCAAAATGGAAAGAAAAATCTGCCGCGCTTCCTGAAGGTTGGACGGTTTGGGGGAAATGATGGAGATTTTTCCGGCGACGGAGGGCGGCACAATGATGTTTCTTTGCAAAAGCTCCGCCATGAAGCGCACGAAATGCACCAGGTCGATTTCCGTGAAATTGAACTGCGCCATCCCAGCGCGGCGCATGGTACGAGCTAGCTCCGTCAGAGCCTTTTCGTCCTGATTCGATACCGCCGCCGGGCTTACGCTCCCGTTACCCCCATTGTTCCGCCCGCTGCTCCCATTGGGCGCGGCTGACCAGGCCGCTAGGGGAAACGCCAGTAAAAGCGCCGCCCCCATTAAGAAAGCTAACGGAAAACTGAATTTCTTCTTCAATCTATCCACCCCGATTCGAGGAAGCGCGTACAATTTAGCGGGAAAGGTATAAAACCATCTCCCGTCCCTGAAACTCCACGAAGAGTTTTCGAAACGACAAATCCACCCCCTCAGCGACGGAGACGGAGCCTACCTCTATCTTCCATTTTACACCGTCTTTTTCTCCAGCGTCGGGCATGTCTTCTTTCGTGAGAAAATCAAGGTAGATTTTCTGAGTTTCGCTTATCAGCGCTTGTTCCTGGTTTACCTCAGAAAGCGTCCGCAAAGACATGGCGAACAGTCGGAACCCCCCGGCAGTAACCAGGCCCAGGATCGCCACAGCCGCCAGCACCTCCAGCAGCGAAAAGGCGCGTCTACCGCACAGCATAACGCAAAGAGAAGGGTGAGCCGCCGCGCGTTACGTCCACTTCGAAGTTATCGCTGTTCATCAGCGAGTTCACAGAGTTGGTGACGTCCGTCATGTTATGAAAAACGATGCCGTTGATCGAGTGGATTACGTCACCTCTCTGAACCCCTAACTGGGCCAGGACGCTGTCCGCGTCGATCCTCTGAACCATCAATCCTTGACCGTTGCGGGCAGGTCGGATGCGCACCTTCTTCAACTCGTCGAAGGGGTTTTCCAGCAACTGGTTGACCACTTCCCGGTTGATAACCCCCGTGCCCCCTTTGGACGGATCGACCGCCACAAGCTGACTTCCCTGGCGGGCAGGCATAGCCATACCGGGCGGAACAGGCGCGGGAGACGACAGCGCGGGCCCCGTCTTCCTGTAAGAGAGTTCCTTGATCACTCGCTCGCCGTCTTTCCTGAAGACCGCTTGATGGTAGTCCACCTCTTCTAGGGTGTAGAGGTCAAAACTTCCCCCCGTGAGCACCACGTGGTGTTTTCCCTGGTCTTCCAGCATCACGCCAGCGTCCGGCATAGTCCAGCGCAGGGTGGCCGCCGCCAGTGAGCCCGTGACGACGGAAGTCTCTATGTCCTCCTCTTGGCGCTCAGGGATCTTCATCGGAGAAATTTTGAAGGGATTGCTCTTCAAGAAGGAGGTCATATTGGAAAATCCGTCGTCGCGGACGGCGGCGGTCGCGGCAAAGGAAAAGAACGCGGGACGTACTCGGCGGTTGTGACCGTCTAGCCAGGTCCCCAGGGTCGCCATACCAAGCCAGCCGAATACCCCTCCCAGCAGGAGCGGCAGCAGCGTCCACCACAAACCAGAAAGCCCGCTTTTCGTTGCGGGCAAGTCGACGCTTTTTCTCAGTGGAGTTTTTCCGCTCCTGGCAATCAAAGCGCGCAAGAATCCCGCCATTTACTTTACCTCCCCTCTAGCCTGTCGGAGAGACCAGCGCCCTGAGGCTTCCTGTCGCAAGGGCAGGCCAAAAGCCATCTGCAAAGAAGGCAGTTCCTTTTCAAAAGGGGCGAAGTTCACGGCCAACATCACATCAGCTTGGCGAATGAAGGGACCATCGGAGAGGGCGAACAGCAGGGTACCGTTCAGCGTCAGGTCTCCGTTACTACGCAGGTCCTCCAAAAGCACTTCTTCCTCAGTGAAGGAAGCGGCAACGCGACCGCTGCCGAGGAAAATTCCTGGAATCTTTTTGCGGGGCGTCACGGCGATGTCTCCCAAAGCGCCGCCGGTAAAGGCAAACCGGCAGGTCGGAACCATATTCAGCAAGGAAGAGGCTATATCCGGCGTTACCGTCAGGGTTCTGAAAGAGATGTCCACCATTCCAAGAAGTCCATGAACCTCCAAGCCCTGGACGGAAAAGCCTCCTGGAACGCCCCCGACAGAGGCATAGGCAATGCGGGAGGAAGTCCATCGCGCCGCAAAAAGCAGAGCGCTCTCTCCCACCTGTTTCCAGGGCATGAAAAACCAGGCGGCTAACACCACGCCCACGACAAAAAAAACAAAACTTAAAAAAAATTTGACTGTCTTCATAAAATTCCTCCCCGAGGCGCAAACAAAGAACAAGAAAGGCGTATTCTCCTCCAGCCCAATTATTGAGTTCGACTTGTTAAGAGGAAAACACGACTCAACCCATTCTGTCCCCTTATCAAAAAGCTCCCCTAGGGTGTAGTTGAAAGCTAACTACTCCAATAAAAAACAGCTGTTTTTAGGCGCTTTTTTTTAATGTATTTGTGTTCTAAAACAAGCCCTAAGAACCCTATTTGTAGTTTTTTGCATAATAACGCACAAAAATACAAGCCCGAAAGCTGGATGTGAACGGCAAAAATTTTGTTTGGAAAAGAGTCAACTGCTCTAATCAACGTTTCCCTAACAATGCCCGGATTATGTCTTGAGACAACCCCGTTTTTAGCTGTAATATCGGCTGAAACGCCGCAATTCAACAAGTTTCTCGCCACTTCCTCTTTAGCTTCTTTTCTTCCTTCCATTTCCCCTTCTTTTCTACCTTCTTCCTTGCCTTCTTTTCTGCCTTCCTCTTTGGTTATCCTCTTTTCCACGTCTTTGAGAAAGGAGACGCACATGATCTTCCCCTCCTTGTTCAACTCTTGACGGCAGTTCCAATATTGCTCTTTCAGCTTCTCGTCTCGCAAGTATATAAAACGCTCAATGAAAAGCGTTAAGTCGCGTTTGTCCTCCCTGACCCAACCCCGCTCCGCGAGAAGTCCCGCCAACGTCCACAAGTACATGTATTTCTGAAGCTCCTCAGGGCCTGACAGCGCGCATTTCGCCGCGTAAAAAGTAAGGTCTATCGGGTTGCCGCTCGCCAGAAGCTCCGCGTCATCCAAGTCTTTCAGCGCTAGACGGTTATATTCGCAAACGCTCCTCGTCCCATAGCGAGAATGCGTGTAACTACACTCAGGCGTCTATACCGACCACCGCGCTCAGGGTAAAAAGGCGTTCCTGACTTGCGGGGAGAGCTCGAACTTCTGCCGAGATCACCCGAATACCCCGCGCGGCTAGCTCCCTCACCATGTCCACTAGCTCCTCGGCGTAGAGGCGACCTACTTCCACGGAACACCTTTTCCCATCAGGTGTGGGAACCACACGACTAACCCGGCTCCCCAACCCAATTTGAGCGGAAACCTGCGTAAAGGCCGTCATTGCGTCCACGCTATTCGCCTTGGACGCGGATGAGCTGGAGGTCAAAGCCCGGTACTCCGCGACCGCCCTGGAAAGCTCGTGGTAGCGGGTCTCCTGCAAGATCAGCGCGGAGGACGCGCTTTCCGCCAGGCCGAAGAACCAGGCCGCGCCCCCCCACATCGCCGCCGCGCAGAGGGTCGTTATGAGAAAACGCGTCGAACCATTGATCTCAGTGCGGAAGATGGAGCGAGCTTTGTTAAAGTCGAAGTTTACCGCCATAGATCTCACCACTTAACGCTGAGGTCAAACCGGTAGATTGCGCCTGATAGATTCTGCATGTTCTGAAGCAGCGTTGTGCCCGCGTACTGAGCCCAGGCGTTGCGAAAATCCTGCGCCGTCTCCATGTTCGGAGCAAATCCTGTGTAGTCCACGCCCTCTTGATTATAGCGCACCAAGTCCAACGTTATGTCCATACTGGGGTTTTGCTCGAAAATGTTCCCTAAGTCGGAAAACACCTCACCTATGGAGCGCCCCTCAGCTGTCCCCCCCCGAAGCTCCGCCAGCCTGGAGAGGGCCAGTCCCAGGGGGTCCGGTATTCTTCCCGCCCTAGTGGAATCGAAGGCCGAACGATAGAGGTCTGACGAAAGGTCGCGCAGCTCGTCCGCGCCCTGTCGCGCCTCGTAATAACGTAGGCCGTTACCGAGGAGCACCAGCAACCCTATGGCCAAAATCCATGACGCGACGCGGGAGAGAGAACGTACTGTCCGTTCCAGCACCAAGGCGTTGTCCAGGGCGCTCCGCGCTAGGTTCACGTCGCATATCCAGGGATAGACGGTTAGGCTCTTCTTGAGCACCTCAGGCAAGCGGGCCAGGTCGGAGAGTTGGGTCGTGTCTAGAACGAACTCCCGACCAACCTCCTCTCCTTTTGATTCGCAATAGGCCGCATACCAGACTCGTTCGTCGTCCAAGCTTGCCCGCTTTCGCGATTTCCAGCGGTAAAGGACAGGAGCGCCGCCACGCCAGAGCATGGAACAGATGTTTTCCTCATCCATCCAGAATACCAACCCCTCCCCCTCCACCGCTGAGGCCAGGGCCAAGGGCGCGGGCCACACACGGGGCTCGCCCTGGGTCGTCTGCGCCAGTAGGGCCACGTCCTCCAGTTCCTTTGAGGAGATGAACCAGGCGATTCCGTCGCTGCCCCGAGGTGTTTTTTTCAAGATAGAGGGGAAAAGCTCCATCTCACCCGCTGCCGCGTAAGGCAGGCTTTGCAGTTTCAGGGCGTCCCGGACGCGGAGGACGTTACCGAACGGAAAGGAAAAGGGCGTTATCGCGGCCGACCTCAGAGGAGCCAGCGAAACGGCGTACTTCAAGCGCCTGGGCGGTTGGTCCGGAAAAAGTCCCTCCGTCCCCCCGCCTCTCATGCGAGAAAAAACGGCGTTGTCATAAAAGGACACTTATTAAAACTCCTCCCACCGGACGATCCCCCCAGACGTTTTGTCGAAGACAATCTGGAAACGGACGTTGACGCCCATCTCTTCGGCGTCCAAGGGCTCAATCGTTATCGAAAAATACCTACTGCCGAAGGCCGCCAGGTTCCTCAAAACTGGGGTAGCCCTGGTGGGGAACCCTGGAACGGCGCGGAGACTTCCTATGCCCCTCAGCGCCTCTCTCTCCCGGTACGCCGCGATGTTTTCGGCCAAGGTTCTGTTCAGGCCGGGCAAAAGCTCCATCACGTGGACGGGGGCCACGTTCAGGTTGATCTGTCCGCCGCTCCACAGCGTGGCGTAGTCCGCGACGCCCAGCTTCCCTCCCTCCCCGTACAAAAGACCAGGCGTCATTTCCTCCAGTAGCAGGAGTTCCGACATATCCAGAAGAAGACGGTTGAGATGTCCCTCCCGCTCAGCCCCGCCCACTCGGGGTCTGGCGTCCCTATCCATGAAGTCCAGAACTAGGATGGACAATTCGCGTTTTTCCAGTTTCTCCCACAGAGCTGTCCACATCTCACGTAGCTCACTGCGAAGCGTGTTTCCGTCAGGGAGAAAAATACTTCTCATAGGAATTTTATCATCCAGAGGGGTGAGGCGCACACCCCAGGTTCCCAGCCCTTCGGCGGGAAAGAGGAAAGGCTGAAACCAGGGTTGGGTTAGGGAATCGTAACCGCTCCCCGTGGCTCTGAGGGCGGAAATGACGGCTTGCGCCAACACGCGAGCCAAGCTCCGGCTCTCAAGGGTCGTTCTTTCTCGTAGCGCGCCCTTGACCTGCAAGCGGGAAAACCAGGCAAAGGCCACCGCGCAGGAGATGAAAACGAGGCCAAGCAGAAGCGCCGACACCAGGACGAAGCCCTCACGTTTCGATTTACTAAGGGAAGGCGAACACATATTCAACCTGTTCCTCCCCCCGTGAAAGGGAAAACCTCATGCCTCGCGGCAGCTTGCCGCTGTAGTCCCCTACCCAATCCGGCGGGTTGAACACGGACAGCTTCATCGCCGTCACGTGAGGAAGCACCAGCTGGCCGTCCTTTTTCTCCAGGCCGACGTGTTCCACCTTTTCGGGCAGAGCCCCCGGTAGGCGCCATCGATAAAGCCCAGGAATGAGGTCTTCGTCCATCACCGACCGGTACAAGAGTTTATAGACCACGCTCCCCGCCGCTAGGTTCTGCCGAGCGGGGGAGGCCGTCGCGACGATAAGGACGTCGTCGTTCCCTCCTTCGAGGCGCTCATGGGCAACCACCTGAACCACTACGGAGGCGAGGCGTAACCCAGCCGCCGTCTCCCGAGCCATGAAAGCGGCTGCCCGGCGCAGGCCCGCCTCGTCAGAATAGAGCGCCTCCGTTTCGGTGATCTGACGCACGGCATAGACCACCGGCGCCAGGGCCAAAGACGCGACCATACCCGTTAGAGCCACGGCCACAAGAATCTCTATGAGCGTAAACGCTCTCAATCTACGCAAACGACGCTCTCCCGCCCAACCTCAGCTCAGGTCTCCAACTTCAGTCCGAGTCGGACGACGGCTTTTCGGACTCAACAACCCTCATTCCACCAGAACTTCGCAACGGAACCAGGATCAGCGCGCTGACCACGTTGCCTAGGCTGTCCACCGCGTCTTCTTGTACTTCCAGGCTGTAGGTTCCCGGCTTCAGGTAGCCCGCTAGAGTTTCCAACATTTTGATGTTCTGAAAGCGCTGAGACCAGTTGAGCAGGACACTCAGCTCGTCAGAATGAGGCTCCCTCGAAAAATGCCGCCAAATCAGGCTAAAACCGCGTTCCAGCATTTTCAGGTCTCCAAAGTAATCTCCTTCCCGCATATAATGATATCCCAGTTTTTTCTGAGCCTCGTTCCGCACCATCAGGTGTCTGGAGGCCCTTTCTAGAAGAGCGCGCTGCACCACGGGATTGGGGGAGCGCTCGGTTAGCGCCTGGTTGATCAGCCTGTCCCCCACCATGCCGCTGCCCAGGTAGTAAAGCCCCCCCAGACTTGCCGCGATGAGGACGCCTCCGCAAACGCGGGTCAGGTTGTCGAGGCGGAAGACCTTTCCGGGGCTCAGGGTCGCCGCCATCTCCCTGCCGGAGATCGCGAAGGCTAGGGCCAACCACAGGATGTTCTCGATACGATGAAAAGGCCGCGTCCAGAGCGCGTTGAAGGAGATGAGAACGATCAGGGAGCAAGCCCAGATGAACTCCGGATCGGCTTTTTTCTCGCGCCCGCGCCAGAACATAGCAAAGAAGAAGAGACCCCAGAGACCCCACATGGCCAGGAGGAGGACTCCCCCCACGACGCCGGTTTCGCAAAACCACTGTAAAAACTCGTTGTGAGCCCAGTGGGTGTACTGCCAGGGGTTTGCGGGGTAGACCTTGAACATTTCGCTCTGAGCCTCAAGGTAGTGCCATTTGTACTGGCCGAGGCCCACGCCCCACAACGGGTACATATTGAACATCGCGAAGGACGTGGCCCAGATACCAGCTCGCCCGCCAATGCTCTCCGCGTGCAGGATTATATCGAAGAGTTTGGTGAACATCTCGGTAGCGCGGGCGGGATTTAAAGCCCAAGAGAGTCCCAGAACCAGCAGGAACAGGGCAACCACGTGCGCCAAGCGTTTTATATAGTCGAGCCCGAACTGGCAGACGACAACCAAGTATATTACCGCCAACGCGGCGATCAGAGACAAAAAAGCCGATCGGCTGGTACTTTGCCACAATCCCCACATATTGACGCCCATGATGGCCAGATTTAGCAGCGTCATTGCGGGGTGGCGCTTTTTGCCTGAGGGGGTTGTGGCGTAAACAATATAGAGGTAGATAGAACTCATGACGCAGACGGCCATCCATAGACCGAACATATTCTGCTGTCCTGTGTTGCCAATGTAGTTGCCCGGCGTGGGGAGGATCACGCGCTCCAGGCCGAACTTTTCAAGCGTCTTCATCACGTCAACGCCGAAAACCACTACGTCCTTCAAGCCGCGTATCTGAAGCTCCGCGAAGGCTACGTTGACCGCGGCGTTGAGGTTGGCGAGCCACAACAGGGGACGAAGCGAGCGGTTGGGGAAGGAGTTCCAGGAGATGACATAAAAGGCCCAGACGGCGGAAAAGCAGATCAGCTCGTGGACAAAGCCGGGCTGAGAACGGATAGGAACCCATAAGGCCTCCGTTAGCGCGTAGGCCAGGAGCCCCAACCAGAGAACTCCAAACAAGTCCACGTGAAAACTCAGGCGATCCCCATACAAGGCGAGGCGAGCGCCGGCCACAATCAAGGCGATTCCCACCGGCGCGCCCGCTGTCACCCATTTAATCAGATGAAGGGTGTCGTGCCAGGACGTGCCCGAATAAATAAGATTCGGCAGGGCCAGGGAAATAAACCACAGCGGTACAAGAATAACGGGGGGAACGAGAGGCGGCGACGCCCCCCTTCCTCCGCTTTTTTCCCCTTTTGCCAGACTTGGGCTCACCAAGAAAACCACGACCTTTCACAAAAACTTTTGCCCTCGCGTTCGAAGGAAACAGTGAGACATCAATAAAACCCGGCATTTTCCCAGACTTCCAAATCCGGCAGTCGCCGCTGGATAAAAAAGTCCTGAAATATCTTTCTTATATCCTCCTCATTCTGGGTTTTGAGAGCGTATTGCGTTCTCATGCCGTCCGACTGAAGAATCTGTACCTCCACCAGATAGAAGGCGGGCTCGCGCGTCTTTTTGAAAAAGCCCTGAGTTTTCTCAGTATACCAGGCGGCCTGTACGTAAACAGCGTTTTCGAGCGGCGGTTCGGCCTCCAACACGAGAAAAGAGCGGTTATTGCCGTCCAACCGCTCAATGGCGGTCTTGATGTCCTTCCAGTTAGGCGACAATGGGACTTCTGTTTCATCCGTCCAAAGATTGTAGCTTATGGTACCTTCCTCCCCAAAGCCTTTGGTCTCGCGTTTGTCAAAGAACATAGTGAAACATCAACTGGGCTATGCCGTTACAGGTCAAGAGGTTCTACCCCTTGAGCGGCGCTCGCGGTCTCGGGTTCTCCTCTGTTCGCGCTCGCGGCTTCGAGCGTCCCTGAGGTCCTTTTCCGGCTCCTGGTCGAACTCCTTTTCCGCGGGAAGCTCGACGGCCGCGCGCCCCTCCTTCACGTTTCGGAGTTTTAGCGCCGCGGTGAAGAGAGAGGCGTGCTCCGCGGGGCTCATAACGGCAGCCCGCGCAAAGCACGATAGGATCGCCTTGGCCGTGTCCAGGTACTTCTTGTTGTCGGAAACAGCCCGCGCCAGAGCGGCATACGCCTCCACCGCCATGGCGTTGGCGGAGGGCGCGGCGTCATCCAGGGCGGCCTTGCGCCGTAAAAAGACGTTTGCCTCTCCCGCGGGCGAGAGGAAGAACCCGCCTGGCTCGTCCCGGAAATTTTCCTCCAACTTCGCGGCCAGTCCCTCCGCATACCGCAACCAGTCCCTCTTCTGCTTGTCTGTAGCGGCGGACTCATGAAGCTGCATGACACCCCATATCAAAGCGGCGTAGTCTCCCGGAAGCGCGGGTATGGCGGCCTCCTTCGCGCAGTAACGCCGCCGCCAAGCGCCCTTCGGGTCCACCAACGCCTTTTCCAGGAAAAGCGCGGCCCGCTCCGCGGCTAACAACCACTCCTTTTTGTCGAACACGCGCCCGGCACGGGCCAAAGCCCCAATGGTCAGGCCGTTCCAGTCCATTAACGCCTTATCGTCCACGCTGGGCTTAGGGCGCTTGCTCCGCGCCTCCAGCAGGATTTGGCGGTCGTTTTCCAAGCGCTTCTCCAAGTCTCGAGAGCGAAGGCCATAACGCCGCGCCGCCTCCATGATGGGAATGGCCTCGTAGAGCACGTTATAGCCCATTTGCCGCTTTGTCATCTCATGGGTGAAGTTTCCGCCCGGCAAAATGGCGTAGGTGGCGCAGAAAACCCCAGCATCCCCCTGGGGCAGGGCCTCCCTCACTTCCTCTTCCGTCCAGAGGTAGAAGCGCCCCTCGTCCCCCCCGCTGTCCGCGTCCCAAGAAGACCAAAAGTACCCCTCCGGGGACGCGAAGTCCCGCAGAACACACCCGGTCACGTCCTCCGCGAAACGGCGGTAGAAGTCATCGGGGTCGTCCTCGTAGGCCGCCGTGGCCGTCCATAAAAGCATCGCTTGGTCGCAGAGCATTTTCTCGAAGTGGGGAACGATCCACCGCTCGTCTGTGGCGTAACGCGCGTAGCCGCCGCCCAGGTGGTCGTGGATTCCCCCAGTCCACATCCTGCGGAGCGTGAAGGCGGCCATGGCCCTGGCGTCGTGACTGTCGGGGCCGGGGTTAGCGCGCGCGAACTCTAAAAGGAAGAGCAGCCTGGGGGCGCAAGGAAACTTTGGGGCGAACCCAAACCCGCCCCAAACCGAGTCAAAGGAGCTTTTCATCTCTTTGGTGGCGGCCCTGGCTTGGGTAGTACCCAACTGTCCGCCGAGAGGGCAAGCCGACCGAGCGGCTACCGTTTTTACTAAGTCCTTGGCGCCGCGCAGGACGTCTTCCTTTTGCAGCAGCCATAGCCACTTGACCCTGGGAGTTACGTCGGCCAGGCCGGGCATTTTCCCCATCGTTCGCTTGGGTAGGAAGGTGGCGGCGAAGAAGGGCTCGCCATCTGGGGTCAAAAATAGGTTGAGCGGCCACCCGCCGCTACCGTTCTGTACCCGGCAGACCTCCATGAAAAGCGCGTCTAGGTCGGGGCGCTCCTCGCGGTCCACCTTAATCGAGACACAGGTATCGTTCAGGAGCCCCGCCACTTCCTCGTCGCTGAAGCATTCCCGTTCCATCACATGACACCAGTGACAGGAGGCGTAACCGATGGAGAGGAACACCGGCTTATCCTCGGCCCGGGCGCGTTCGAACGCCTCCTGCCCCCAGGGGTACCAGTCTATGGGGTTTCTCGCGTGCTGCAAAAGGTAGGGGCTTTTCTCCCCCGCCAGCCTATTTTCCCGTGTCTCCATCATCGCTTCCCCACTTCTTCCTCGACGATGAGCAGCAGCTCATCCAAGGCGTCCACAACGCGCCACGCCCCCAGGGCCTCCAACTGGGCTCTGGTGAAGTTGCCCCGCGCCACCCCCACAGAGCGCACTCCGGCGGCCCGCGCTGTCTCCAGGTCCACGTCGGCGTCCCCCACGTAAAGCGTCTCTTCCCGGGCCGCGCCGAAGCGTCCCATCAGGTGTTCCAGCATGGCGGGGGCCGGCTTGTGGGCCAGTCCGTCAATAGGGCCCACAATGGCGTCGAAATATTTCGAGGTCTGGCTCTTGTCCATGGCTACCCTAGGGTCGTGGCGGTTTGAGGCCACGGCCAAGAGCACCCCCATCTCCCGCAGCTTGGTAAGGGTCTGAGGAACCTCCGGGAACGGGCGTATCCGATCGTACTCAATGGGGGCCACTTTCTCACGGTAGAACTCGATCCACTCCCCACGGCATTCGCCCCATATCCCCGTTATGAAGTCATTCAGCGTGACAGCGGCATATTCCAGCACCTGGGTCCGAGTGATCCGCGGCTTTCCAATATCCTTAGCCACCAGGTTGACCGCGTCCAAGATCGCGTAACTGGAGTCCACAATTGTCATATCATGGTCAAATATCAGAAGCCTTACCAAGACTCACACCTCAAAACACGTGTTTTTTTCATTTTGATCTTCCCCAATCTTTTTTGGCGCCCCTCTGATTTCCCTTACTCGTTGTATCCTATTTTAACGCTTCGCGACTCTGAGCGCGGAATAATTTTATGATAAACTGTGTGGGTAGTTGGCGTTTTGGAAACGCTGAATAAAGCGTGTTTAAATATAGATCGATTTTCCGTATTTTTGCCGGCCGTGCTTTGCCGGAAAAAGGGAGGCCGCTTCATGCAGTCGAAGTTTTTGCCGTTCTGTGTTTTTTTCTGCGTCTTTTTGTTCCAGCTTCTGCAGGCATGTCCAGCTGGGGCAGGGGACGCGCCCAAGGTGTTGGGCGTCGATTTCTACCCTTCCGGGGCGAAGTTCCTCTTCCAGACTGGGCAGCCTGGGCCGGACGGGAGGTTCGAACTCTCTCTCTCCGGCGCGTTCGACCCCAGCAGTGTGCGTTTCCCAAAGCGGGAAGAAGCCCTCTTCGTGAAGGTGGAACAAGTCCTGCGTGAGGAATGGACGCCACCGGCCCTTCAGTCCCTTAAGCGGGAGATCGATCGCAAGGGGCGCGATCTGAAGCTGCTGGAATCGCATCAAAACGCCATTCAACAGACGCTGGAAAGGGTCAATGGCCCACTGCCCAAGGACTTCAGCGGCAAAGACCTGATCCTTTACATTGGGGACTCGCGGGAAATGTTGGCGCGTCTGGGCGAGGAGCTAGTGGACTTGAATCTTACGATGGAAAAGGCGGGGAAGGAGCTGAACGCTTTGCAGGCCGAGTACCAGCGCAGAATGCCTGGCAACGCGGGTTCTGTAATTCAAATTCAGGGAGCTTCCGCCACGAAACAGCCCCTGCTTTTCGAGGCCTTCACCCCCCACGCCGGCTGGGCTGTTTTCTATGACATGAACCTGGACAGCGCCACGGGCCTCATTGACGCAAAGATGCGCGCCCGCGCCTGGCAGAAGACGGGCCTTGACACCGTCGGGGAGTTCACCTTTCATACACGTCAGCCCTTTTTTTCCATTGTTCCCCCTGAAGTTCGGCCTTTGACCGTGAATCTGCGGTCCTCGACGCCGCCTTCCCCCCATCCGGCGTACTCCAAGGCCAAGGCTGAAGTGCTTTATGAGGCGGCCGATGATACGTTTGCCGCTCCCACACCTCGCACACAGCCGCAGATGGTCTCGACCATGGCGGACATCTCTGTGAAGGGAAAAGGTGATCTGACGGGCGACGGTAAGCCTGGCGACGTGGAGTTGGGGAGGTTTGAGATGAAGAGCGCACCCGTCTTGGTCGCCGTCCCAGAGCAAAACCCTCAGGCCTGGATCGTGGCCAGCATGGACACTTTGGTAGAAACCCTCTTGCCGGGAACGGCAGAGTTGGCCGTGGATGGGGAGAAGACGGGAGTTTCCCGCGTCAATGAACACGATGAGGAGCCTCTGCGCTTGCCTTTCGGGATGGCCTCGCGTATCACGGCCAAGAAGATCCCCCTCGTCGGCAAGACGGGGAGTTCCTGGCTGGGTAAAGGAATACTGGAGGATGGTTACACGTTGGAAATCACCAACGGAATGCGGACGGAGTGCAAGATCACGGTAAAAGACCGGGTACCCGTCTCCGTTAACGATAAAATTTCGCTCGAAATCACGAAGATAGACCCGACTCCTACCGATCGGGACAGAGACAACCGGATCGCGTGGGAGCTGACCATCAGGCCCGGCGAGACGAAGAAGATCGTCGTGGAGTACAAGCTCTTCTACCCCGGCGACGAAAAATTGGAGTACCGTTGATCATGGACCGCGACGACGTTACCTTAAAGTTTTCAGCGGCGTGGCTTTTCCTGCCCCCGTTTGTGGCGATCCTGACCATCGTGGTAACGAACATGTTCGCCACCGCCGCCCCCGTTCCGGTCGATGAGGCGGTCTGGAGTCTGGTGGGGTTGGTGTTCGCTATCCTAACCATCCTTTATGGGATTTTCATCCAACGGGGTTTTCTGAGGGGACTCCTGCCCGTGCAGATAGCGGCCCAGGGGCTTCTCCTATGCCCGTTGTCGTTGCGTATGGGCGCTCAAATGTTCCAGTGGATTGGGGTTATCATGGCGGTGAGCGGCGCTGTGGTGCTGCTGTTTCTCTACTGGCAGTCCGTCAACGAAGCCCACCGGGTCTACGTGGAGCTTCCTTCATCGGAGCTCGACGCCCTGCCTCTCCCTTTCGCTACCACCGACGCTCAGGGGAATGTGGTTTCCGTGAGCGACACCTTGTTGCAGTTGACGCAGAAATCCCGTGAGGCGGCGGAGAAGGTCAAGATCACCGAGCTTCTGCCCGTCGACCGCGAGACTGTCGCCTTAGGCGGCAAGGAGTGGAAAATTCTCCAATCTCCCATGAAGGACAACATGCACTACTTCCAGCTCGAAGAGGTCCGCGCGCCCGCCGTGATCGCGTTTTCCGACTCCAGTGGCGGTATTCTGGACCCGATCACCTCCTTGTACGCGCGGAGTTATGCCGAGAAGCGCGTGGAGGAGGAACTGTATCGGGTGCGCCGCTACCATCGCCGACTGTCCGCCGCCCTGCTGCGAGTGGTATTTCTGGGCTCGAACTCGCCGGACAAGGAAACCGAGATCTTCAACGGCTACTGTCGCTTCGTCCAGAAACACACACGGGAGGCCGACGTCGCCTGTTTGGCCGCTCCCAGGGACCTGCTGCTGGTCATGCCGGAGACGCAGCTTGGCGACGCGGAGGGCGTGGTGGGCAAGCTGGCCGACTTTGTCCCCCACATCCAAAAGGAACTGGAGGGTTTCGACGGAGCCATGGACGTCCGGGACGGGCTTATCGTAATCGACTCGGAAGCGGGAGATATGAACTTCGACCACCTTGTGGAAAAATTGAACGAAACACTTGGAACCAAGTGAGGAGAGGGAACATTCGTTGATCCGTAGCGTTTTGGCTTTTCTGGTCATCACCAACTTGTACCTTTACTGGAAACTGTACTCCGGGTTCGGGGGAGGTTGGTGGAACGCCGCGTACGCGTTGTGGGCCCTTGCCGGGATGGCCTTGCCCTTTGCCTCCCGTCTGGGAGTTTTTGGCACAGGGCGCACGGCAGAGCTGCTTTTCGCCCTTTCCTTCACCTGGGTGGCTGTCGTGGGCATGGCCTGCATGGGTTTCTTTTTTATGGACGTTCTCTCGCTGACGGCCTGTCTCGTTGATGGATTCATGGGGTTTGCCTTCGGGGTGAAGCCGAATCCGCGCCGCTTTTTCGTTCCCTACTGGCGCGCGCCTGTCACGCTTTGCCTGATCGCCGCCGCTGTGCTGTACAGTTTTTACGAAGCATGGGACGTTCGGCGCGTGGACTTGACGCTCAAAACGGCGAAGCTACCGGAGGGGGTGGAGCGCCTGCGGCTGGTTCACCTAACGGACGTCCACATCGGGGGGCTCTATACCCCTGGGCGGCTGGCGAAGGTCATGGACATCGTGCGCGCCGCGAAGCCGGACCTTCTGTTGGTGACAGGAGACCTGGTGGATGGGGACATGAGCTTCCGCGCTCGGGAGGCGGAAATGCTGGCCGCTCATGGGGCCCGATACGGGGCCTTCGCCGTCACGGGAAACCACGAGTTTTACACAGGAATCGACCAAGTGGTGGAGTTCATGAAACGCGCGGGCCTCACCCTCGTCCGCAATGGGCGTTTGGACGTGGCGGGCATAACCCTTGTGGGACTGGACGACCTGGCGTTTTCAGGCAGGGGGTTTTTTGAGTCCGAGCGTTTTCCTGAGGGACTCACGTTCTCCAGCGGGCGTTTTGTGGCGCTTTTGAAGCATCGCCCCCAGGTCATCAAGGGTACGGAGGGGCTGTTCGACCTCCAACTGTCCGGGCACACCCACGGCGGGCAGATATGGCCGTTTTCCTATGTGACGCGGTGGGTGAACCGACACACGCAGGGCCTTTCCCGCCAGGACGGCAGCGCCGTCTACGTTAGCAATGGAGCGGGCTTCTGGGGACCACCCATGCGTTTTCTGGCGCCGCCGGAGGTTACGGTGATCGATCTGACGCCGTGACGAGGAGGCCGCTCGCTGCCTCTCCGCCTGTGTGTGAAGCTAGGGGGCTGCTTTTGAAAGAGCCTCTCCGTATTCTAAAAGATGTTTTTGGCTACACTTCCTTCCGAAAGGGACAGGGCGCCATCATTGAGCGCATTCTGGAGGGGCAGGACGCGTTGGGCGTCATGCCCACGGGTGCGGGAAAGTCGTTGTGCTATCAGATTCCGGCCTTGACGCTGGATGGGTTGGCCGTGGTCGTGTCTCCCCTGATCTCGCTGATGAAGGACCAGGTCGATGCTTTGCGGCAGGTCGGGGTTGCCGCCGCGGCGCTCAACAGTTCCATGAAATGGGAAGAAACGAGGAAAATTCTTGACTTGGTGCGACGCAAGGAGGTCTCCCTGCTTTAGAGTATCTATCATAACCATGCTATCTTGATAAAGTTTACTTTGAAATACTGCATTTATAAAAATTGCTTTATAGCCTGAAGGCCCAAACAGGTGGGTTATGTTAGGAGCTCTA
>JAITGK010000167.1 GCA_031280635.1 Synergistaceae bacterium | reverse complement strand
GGCCTTGGGGCCTTGGGGCCTTGGGGCCTTGGGGCCTTGGGGCCTTGGGGCCTTGGGGCCTTGGGGCCTTGGGGCCTTGGGGCCTTGGGGCCTTGGGGCCTTGGGGCCTTGGGGCCTTTACTGTCCTCCTTAGCCTTTTTTTTCAAGGCAATTTTTTCGGTGGTGTTTGACTGGAGCCTTCCTGGAATGGGTGGAGACAATGGCGATCCCAGGATGGGAGACTTCACCATCACCACAGTCCAGCATCTGACCTATTTGGCGGCGCTTGTCAATAACGGGACAGAGAATTTTTTCGGAAAAACCGTTATCCTCGGCAGCGACATAGACCTTTCTGACTGCGCCTCCTGGACGCCTATAGGCAGTCCCGCGCGCCCCTTTAACGGAGTGTTTAACGGCAATGGGCGTGAAATTTCCCATTTGACCATCGACGCGCCAAACAGCGACGACGTGGGACTGTTCGGGGTCGTCGGCACAGACGGCGTGGTGAGGAACATCAAGCTCGCGGATGCTCGTGTAGAGGGCAAGGACGTGGTGGGCGGCGTGACGGGAGTCAACTTTGGCGCGCTGTCGGGCTGCGAGGTATCGGGGCTCGTTCGGGGAACGGGCAACGTGGGCGGAGTCGCTGGCTGGAACGACGGCAAGGTGGAAAGTTGTCGGGCATCCGGCCAAGTTGAGGGGGTGAGGGGCGCTGGTGGATTGGTAGGGGCTAACTCGGGTGAGGTGCGGGGCTGCGCGACCTCCGCCGGCGTGAGAGGACAGGAAAACGCCGGGGCGCTGACTGGCTTCAACAACGGCAGTGTAAGCGACAACACGATATGTGATTCGGCCACGGTCAACGGGGACGCCACTCTTTGCACGGAGTTTTCTCTGGCTGTTTCCAGCGCTCCTGACGAATATGGCGGCGGCTCCGTGGATGGCTTCACCATCAGCACAGCTCAACATCTGGCCTATCTAGCGGCTCTTGTCAACAATGGAACCGACAATTTTTCTGGCAGAACCATTATACTTGGCAACGACATAGACCTTTCTGATTACCCTTTTTGGACGCCCATAGGCGTTCCTACCTATCCTTTCAGCGGTGTTTTCGACGGCAACGGCCATGAAATTTCCCATTTAACCATCAACGCGCTGGGTATCGACAACATTGGGTTGTTTGGTACCATCGGCCTCGGCGGTGTGGTGAGGAACGTGAAGCTTTCGGACGCCCGCGTGGAGGGCAGGGACGTGGTGGGTGGCGTGGTGGGGATTAACTTCGGCGCGCTTTTGGGCTGTGAGATGTCGGGACATGTTTGGGGAATGACCAACGTAGGCGGGGTCATGGGCTGGAACAACAGCAGCGTGGAGGGTTGCCGGATGTTCGGTCAGGTCGAGGCGCTAAAGTATGTCGGCGGACTGGTGGGGATCAACTCTGGTGTGCTGCGGGGCTGCGCCGCCTCCGCCAGCGTGAGAGGGCGGAAGCGCGCCGGGGCGCTGGTAGGCTTCAACAGCGGCAGCGTAACCGACAACATGGTGTACAACTCGGCCACAGTCAACGACGCGCCGGTCAGGGGCGCCACTCTTGTGGGCAAGCGCGTTGCCCCTGACCTTGTGAGCGGCAACACGCTGCCTGTAACCGAGATATGGGGAAAAAAGAAGCGCTGAAGAAGAAAAAACAAAGTCGATGACCGAAAAAGAAAGGTAAGAGGGAAGAATGAAGAAAGATAACGTGGGCGGACTCCCTGACCTGCAAAAACGTATCCTCGAAGAACTAAAAGAAGACTGTAGAACATCGTCCAAAGAACTCGCGAAGAAATTGAACTTTTCAGTTGCGGCGATAACCGCCAACCTTCATGAGTTGGAAAAATCGGGGGTTATCCAAAAATTCACAGTACGACTCGATCTTGAAAAAATAGGGTTCATGTTGCGCGCCATTGTGTCTGTCTCCATTTTGCCGTCGGAATCCAGCGTGGAAATCGACGAAGTTTTGAGCTCAATTCCCCAGGTCGTCCGATACTACAAAGTGACCGGCGAGTTTGATTACTACGTCGAACTGGCCGCCACGTCGCTGGCCGATTTGGAGAGTTCGCTAATGAACCTTTGCCGGATAGGCAAAACCCAGACCTCCATTGTGCTGGAAAGCCGGGAAAGAGGTTACCCGCGCATATCGCGGGAGGAGCTTGTTCTCTAAACTCCGCAAATCGTCGCGAAAGAACAAAAAAAGTTCCCCTTTTCTTATAACCATGAAAAGGCAAAGCAAAGGAAACGCGGATCAGATGGGGTTCTTAGGTGCCCAAGGTACCTAAGTGGGGCATGGGGCGAAACCCTGTACGGGAGCAAAGGCCAATATTACGCCGAGAGTTTACGGGAGATTGCCGAAGGCTAGTGGGAGCTTGGACCTTTTTCGGGCGCGTCTAGTTTGAAGAAACTCAACAGCTCTTCTTGAACGTCAGCGAGTTTTGACAACTCAAGGGCGCCTGTGCTTATCCGTCCCGTGGCCGTCGCGACCTCCTCGACGCCGGTGCGGATATTTTCTCCCGCCTCGGCCGCCCTTTGCACTCTTTCCGCTATGTCATGCACCGTGTCGGCGATCTTTTCGCTGGAGGCCACCTGCTGTTCGGTAAGGGACGCGAAATCCCGCGTGGAGTCGGAGATTTCGTCCAAATAGGAGAGGATGTTCTCAATGAGCTTTTCCGTCTCCTGGAACATCTGCTTCGCGGCTTTCGAGGCGTCGGCGTTGTCAAGGGACATGGTGACCACGCTGTCCAAGTCTCCCAGAATAGTCTTGGCGAGTTCCTCGATGTTTTTGGCCGCGATGTTGCTCTCCTCCGCCAGCTTACGAACCTCCTCGGCGACCACGGCGAACCCGCGCCCCGCCTCGCCCGCTCGCGCCGCTTCTATCGCGGCGTTCAGCGCCAGCAGGTTGGTCTGGTCGGCGATGCCGCCGATCTGTGTGACGAAGGCCTGTATCTTGTGGGTTCTTTCGCTGAGTTCCTGCACGGACTTCGCGGCCGAGGAGGCGTTGCCGGCGACGCCGTCGATGCCGGAAAGCGCGTTTTGTACCGACGACATACCGTCGTTGCCCGCTTTTATGGCCTCGCTCACCTTGTTGGCGATGTCCATTCCCCTCTGGGCCGTGGCCTGCGCTCCCTCCGCGCTTTCTGAGGAGGAAGCCCTCACCAGGTCCCCATCGGCGGCGAGCACGGTGAGGTCAAGGCTCACCTCGTCCACGTTCGTGCGGAACCCGTCCAGAGCGATCTCCGTCTCCTGCGCCAAAGAGGAGAACTCCTGAGAGGTGGTCAAAATGTTCTCGTTCGCGTTCTTGACGGAGTTGATGATGTCCCACAGCCTTTCAGTCATGACGTTCAGCGCCTGACCCATGCCGGCCAGCTCGTCCCGACCCTCCGTCGGGAAGAGGTCCGCTAGATTACCGTCGGCGAAGGTATGAACGCTGTTCAAAATCTTATGAATCGGCTTTGTGATCGCGCGGGAGACCAACGCACTGGTCAGGAGGCCCACTGCCACCGCTATCGCCGCCATACTCGCGATCCTTATCGCTCTTTCCTGAGCGAAGGCCACTACTTGCTTCTCCATTTCATCCGCCTTGGCCACCAGCAGACGTCTCAAATTGTCGAAAGAGTCCACATATTCATTTTCCGACTGCGCGATATCCCCTTTTGTTAGCCGCGCGCTAAGTTCCCCATAACCGATTTTGCTTTTGATGATGGAGATAGCTTCGTCCTGCTTTTTACGGTAATCCGGTCCTATCGACTTAAGGTATCTGTGAACGGAAAGCTGCTCCGGCGTCAGTTTCGCCTCGTCCAACTCCGCGACGATACCTGCGATAACCTTTCTGTTCTCCATCACCTGGGACTCGTAGGCTTGAACCTCACGGTTGTCAATGACCGCTGTCATGCTCAGGATGAAAAACCTGTTTTGAAGGGCCAGAAACTTCGCCTCCGTCATGCCCAGCGCGATCTTGGCGTTGTTGAGGTACATGCTCTGCATCCTTCTTGAGATCTCCCCACTGGTGGAGTAACCAGTGTAGGTCACGAACAGCAGCAAAACGGTCATAAGACAAACAATAAAAAGGATTTTCGTGATCGTGCGGAGATTTCTGAGTCTCAACAAGAGAATTACCTCCCCTTAACGTAAGTAGTATCAAGTCTACCATAAAAAATCCCCGTGGGGATGAAACTCATGTACGCAATGGGAAAACCCACAGGCCATGTGTACTATAGAGAGCGCGTACCGCGCGCTCGTCCAAGATTCGATCTCAGGGCTTTCACCCCCCCCGGGCTTGAACGTTTATGTAATAAGTATATAGTATACGCGAAGCCGGCAAAATAACCTTTTGGCGGTCGTCGAAACGTTGCCATATTTTATGGCGAGACCCTTAAGAAGGAGTGACAGAACATGACGCGAAAAGCAAGTTTTTTGGGAGGGCTGATGGTGGCGATGACGTTGCTGACGGCCGCGCTGGCAAGTCCAAATGACGAGGCTTTCATGGTAGGGATAGCTATAAGCGCGAACGACTTGAAAGACTTGGAATACCACATACAAGAAGGCGCGAACGTCAACGCCGCCGATGAGAGCGGTGTGACTCCATTGATGGTTGCCGCCAGGGAGAGCAACAATCCTGAAATTTTTCGTCTTTTAATTGACAAAGGCGCTAAAGTGAGCGCTGCCGATGAAGATGGTTGGACTCCTTTGATGTATGCCGCCCGGCACAACACAAACCCCGATGTAGTACGCCTTTTAATCGATAAAGGCGCCAATGCGAACGTTGCCGACAGGGACGGCTGGACTTCTTTGATGTACGCCGCTTTGTATAACTCAAACCCAGAAATATCACAACTTTTGCTCGAAAAGGGCGCCACGGTGGACACTGCCAACAAGGACGGCGCGACTTCCTTGATGCACGCTGCCGGAAACAATGAAAATATTGAAATTATAAAAATTTTACTTAAAAAAGGGGCTAAAATAAACGCCGTCAACGAGGATGGCATGACTCCTTTGATGTACGCCGCTGGGAACAACGAAAACCCGAGGGTTTTGCGACTTTTAATCGACGAAGGCGCGGATGTGAGCAAAAAGGACAATTTTGGTCAAACGGCGCTTGATTACGCGGAGGAAAACAAAGCCCTGAAAGACACAAGCGCCTACGAGCTTCTTCAACAGAAAGCGTCAAAAAAGCGATAACGATCACGATGGAAATGACCGCGCTGAATCCTCCGTTCCTTGTATTGTATAATGGAGCTCAATGGAACGCTCAATTAAGGGGGGCAATGACGTGAAGAAAAAATTACCATCGTTCGTGTTTATGGCGCTCGTTCTTTACGTGGCCGCCGCTTTCGCCGCGGAGGGACTGTCCTTTCAGAAGCTCGCGTTCGCTGACGGCATCTCGGGACTGGGTCAGTACACCCCCCACCCTGGCGCGCGCTTCACGTTGCTGGATACTTGCTCGGTCTACATTGAGGCGGCTGGGTTCGCGAATCCGCGGCTTCCGGGCGGAGAGGACGAGTATGGCGTGGACCTGGCGGTGGACGTGGCGATCCGATCGCCTAGCGGACGGCGGCTTTTCTTTGAACCCGGCGTAGACGGCCTGATGACAAAAACGCGCTCGAAGCTCCCAATGCACTTCTTTGCCTTTTCTTTCCCCTTCGAAGGATGGGACCCAGGAACCTATGTCCTGGAGGTTGGACTGAGGGACAATCTGAGCAGGCAGACCGTGAGCCGAGATTTGACCTTCCAGGTCGAAAAACCAACCAACGCGGAAATCAAAGCCATGCAGGAGCGTGAGGCCCAGGAAGCGACCTCTCAACGGTAAAACGGTAAGAGGATGAAACTAGTTTGACATAATGATTATTAAGTCGAGAGCAACGCGGATTCTCTCGGAAAATACAAGAAAGAAGGTGAAGTCCGCTACTGGAAAATTTGCGAACCTAAGCAAACAACGTATTGAAGGAAGCGCTGATTAAATGGGGTTCTTAGGGGTCTGAGACCCCTAAGTGGGGCATGGGGCGAAGCCCCGGGTTTAATCAACGTTTCCTTAAGGTTCAGAAAGCCTATTACGGATTGGATGAGGAAAACCCTGAGCCGCGATACAAGATACATGTTGTGTTAGGTTTTCAGTAGCGGATGTCGTTATGTGTGCTCGTCTTCGCGTGGAAGAAACGTCGTTTTTGATGGTGGATTTGCAGGAGCGCCTTTTGCCGTCCATTGACAAACAGGAGTCCGTGATACAGAACGCCGTTACGCTCCTGAAAGCCGCTGGGGTCCTGTCTGTGCCTGTGCTGTACACGGAGCAGTACCCCAAGGGGATTGGCCCGACGGTGACAAAGGCGCTTGCCGCATTGCCGGAGGGTGCGTCGCGTTTCGAGAAAACGTCCTTTTCCTGCTGTGGGGAACCGGGTTTTACTGAGGCTTTTCAGGTGATAGCCCGGCCTGTGGTGGTGATTTTCGGTACCGAGACTCACGTCTGCGTCCTGGGCACGGCGCAAGACCTGCTGACCGAGGGGAGGAAGGTTGTGCTAGCGGCCGATGCTTGCGGCAGTCGCGCTCGTGACAATCACAGTCTGGGACTGGAGGCCGCGCGATCCTGTGGGGCCCTTATCGTCCCCACGGAGACGGTCGTCTACCATCTACTGGGAAAGTCCGGTACGTCGGAGTTCAAATCTCTGCTACCCTTGTTCAAATAAAGCGAGAGAGCGGAACGGAAAGAAGGGTTTTTTAAAAGGAATGGTCACAATACAAATTTTGGTGACGGGCGGGGCCGGGTTCGTTGGCGGTAACTTGGCGCGTTTTTTGCTGGAGCGAGGCTACGGGGTCGTCAATCTGGACAAACTGACCTACGCGGGAAACCTAACCTCTTTGTCCGACGTGAGTTCCCATCCTCGGTACCGCTTCGTTCGGGGTGATATCCGCGACGCCGCGTTGCTCGCGAAAATCTTCGAGGAGCACCGTCCCCGCGCCGTCCTGCACCTGGCGGCGGAGTCCCACGTTGACCGTTCCATTGACTCTCCCGGCGATTTCGTACAAACCAACGTGGTGGGCACGTTTTGTCTCTTGAACGCTGCCCTGTTCTATTACGAAACGCTGACTAACGAGGAAAAAAACGCCTTCCGGTTTTTACACGTGTCCACGGACGAGGTCTTTGGCTCCTTGGGGTCCGTCTCTAAAGGCGGAGCTTTTTCCGAGTCGACGCCCTACGCGCCCAACTCGCCCTACTCGGCCTCGAAGGCCGGCGCGGACCACCTGGCGCGGGCGTGGCGTCGCACCTACGGCCTCCCCGTCCTGACCACCCACTGCTCGAACAACTATGGACCCTACCAGTTCCCGGAAAAGCTTATTCCCCACATGATTCTCTCCGCCCTGAAGGACAGACCCCTGCCCGTTTATGGCGACGGCGAGAACGTTCGCGACTGGCTTTATGTGTTGGATCACTGCCGCGCCCTGCTGACCGTTCTAGAAAAGGGCGCGCCGGGGGAGACCTACGTCGTTGGCGGGGACTGTCAGAAGACCAACCTGGAGGTGGTGACCTTCATCTGTGACGAGTTGGACGCCCTGCGCCCCCGAGCGGACGGGCGACCCCACCGGGAGAGGATCGCGTTCGTCCAGGACAGGTTGGGCCACGACCGTCGCTACGCCATTGACGCGGCTAAAATAAAAAAGGAGCTAGGCTGGCAACCCGAGTGGAACTTCAACCAGGGGATGAGGCGTACCATTGCCTGGTACATAGAAAATGAACCCTGGGCCGAGAAGATTTTGAGTGGAGCCTACCGCCTGGAGCGACTGGGTACGGGGGAGGCGCGATGATCCACAAGGGCATCGTTCTGGCTGGGGGACTTGGGACGCGCCTCTATCCCTTGACCCTCGCCGTCAGCAAGCAGCTTTTACCGGTTTACGACAAGCCCATGATCTATTATCCCCTGACGACCCTGATGTTGGGGGGAATCCGAAACATTCTGCTGATCTCCACGCCGGAAGACCTGAGACAGTATCAGCGACTTCTAGGGGATGGTTCCCAGTGGGGCATGAACTTCCGATACAGCGTTCAGCCGGAGCCGGGCGGACTTCCCCAGGCCCTAACCCTAGACGAGGGTTTCCTGCATGGTGAGGGTTGCGCTCTGATTTTGGGGGACAACGTTTTTTACGGCGCGTACCTGAGCGGCACGCTGCGACGGACCGCGCAGCGCGAGACGGGCGCCACGATCTTCGCCTACCGCGTCAAAGACCCGGAGCGCTACGGCGTCGTGGAATTTGGCTCCAAGGGGGAGGTGCTGAGTCTAGAGGAAAAACCAGCGCGACCAAAATCGCACTTCGCCGTGGTGGGGCTTTACTTCTTCGACGGGACGGCCTCAGAGAAGGTGAAAAGTTTGACCCTTTCCCCGCGCGGGGAGCTGGAGATCACTGACTTACTCCGTCTGTACCTGGTGGAGGGACTGTTAAATGTTGAGGTTTTCGGGCGCGGCTTTGCCTGGCTGGACACCGGTACCCACGAGGCGCTGTCGGAGGCGGGTACCTTCATTGAGGTCGTGCAGAAGCGTCAGGGGCTTATGGTGGCTTGCCCGGAGGAAATAGCCTGTCGACAGGGTTGGATCGGCGCGAAAGAGATAGAAAGCGTTATCAACAGGTTTGCCCGCACCGACTACGCTGAATACCTAAAAGGCTTGCTGGAAACACTAGGTTAAGGAAGCAAACCCATATGGGGCTTCGCCCCATGCCCCACTTAGGGGCCTTGGGCCCCTAAGAACCCCATTTATGGCTGCTTGCATAATTGTGCGCGGAAGTACGAAGCCAAAAACCTGATATAAGCGACAAAAATTTTGCGTGGGAAAAAAGCCAACAGCTCTAATCAGCGTTTCCTTAAGTGAGAGGTTTTGAAAGCCATGCTAGAGAGGAGAAGCAAAGAGTGATTCCGTTTAACAAGCCCCGTTTGACAGGAAACGAGCGCGTTTACATCGATGAAGTCCTGAAAAGCGAGCGTTTTGCCGGAGGCGGTCCTTTTTCCGAAAAGTGCGCCGCCTGGCTGGAAAGCCGTCTGGAGTGCGCCAAGGCCTTTCTCGTTCCTTCCGGCACGGCTGCCCTAGAGATGATGATGCTCCTGGCGGGAGTGGGGCCGGGTGACGAGGTGATTTTGCCTTCCTTCACCTTTACCTCCACGGCCAACGCGGTGGTTCTGAGGGGAGCGACGCCCATGTTCGCGGACATCCGGCCCGACACGATGAACATTGATGAAGAACAAATAGAGAAGGTCATCACGCCCCAAACCAAGGCCATATGCCCCGTGTACTACGCAGGCGCGGCCTGCCGCGTGGAGCTCATCGAAGCCCTCGCGAAACGCTGGGGACTGTTGGTGCTGCCCGACGCGGCGCAGGCGCTGGGCAGTTTCCACAAAGGCCGACCTCTCTGCTCCTACGGGCACATGGCCGCTTTGAGTTTCCACGAGACAAAAAACCTTCACTGCGGCGAAGGGGGCGCGCTCCTGGTCAACAACTCGGCGTTCGCGGAGCGCGCGGAGATCGTGATGGAGAAAGGTACCGACCGCGGCAAGTTTTTTCGGGGGCAGGTGGACAAGTACTCCTGGGTGGACTTGGGCTCTTCCTTCCTGATGAACGAGATCACAGCGGCCTTCCTTTACGCGCAGCTCGAAGAGGCGGACCAGACTCTCCAACACAGGTTGGAGCTTTGGAACCTGTACTACCAAGAATTAGAGCCCCTGGAAAAACTGGGAAAGCTCCGTAGGGCAACGCCGGTGGACGGTCACAACGGTCACATTTTCTGGATCACGCTGAACGATGAAGGGACGCGGAACGCCCTGATGGACGAGCTGAAGAGGAAAGGTATCGGGGCCACATTCCACTACGTGCCATTGCACAACGCGCCGATGGGGACCCGCTTCCCCTCTGGAGAACTGCCCGTGACCGAGGACTGCGCGGTCCGACTCTTGCGTCTGCCGCTCTATCACGAACTGTCGGAAGTCCTGCGGGTGACGGAGGCCGTGGAGAGCTTCCTGCAAAGGGTTCCGTGAAGGTCGTCGAGGCGATTTGGGAACGCCGCAATCTGGGCGTGGACGTCACCGAGGTGACGTTGGAACGGGCCGACACGAACGACGAAGAACGCGTCCTCAGCTTTTTGCGGGAAAAAATGGAGCGGGGGCGCTACCTGCTGGTGAAGACGCCGGAGGGGAATGTGGCGTTTCTAGTGAAACTTCAAGCGCTGGGGTTCATTTTTCTGGAGTGTCAGTACAACCTATCAAGACAGCTGCGCGGTTACGCTCCCCCTCAAAGGGAGGAGTTTTTGTCCCTAGCCAGGCAGATCTCCCCGGAACCCCTCGATCTTGGGGAGGTCGACGACCTCTGCGCCCTCATAGGCGACGGCATGTTCACGACGGACCGGGTGGCCCTGGACCCCCTATTTGGGGTGAAAACAGCCAATACACGGTATCAGAACTGGGTGAGGGATATACAGAAAGACGCTTCCTGCGTTGTGGCGAGAATTAAATACAGGGAAAAAGCGATCGGTTTTTTCGCCATATCCTTCGACGTTCAGGCAGAAGAAGCTCATTCCCTCCTTTTGGGCCTATTCAAGCCCTATCAAGGTAGCGCTTTGGGTAGCATGATCGTTCACATGCCGCTAAAATTCGCGTCAGAAAAAAATATGAAGACGATTTTTGCTCAAGTATCTTCGAACAACATGACTAGCCTTCGCTCCCACGTTTTCTGGGGATTTGCCATAGAAAGCGCCAGCTACGTTTTCCGCTGCCACGTTGATAACTAGGGACAGAAATAAGAGACCAAAAGCCGGATATAAACGGTAAAAACTTTGCGCAAAAAAGAGCCAACGACTCTAAAGAACAGCGCGTTGTAGAGTATTTTTTCAACAAACTCAAACAATTCCGACGTGTAGCCACATGATATGATATGATATAAGTTGTCCCGTGGCCTTTTATGGCTTTTTTCATAATTATACGCAGAAATAAGAGGCCAAAAACTGGATATAAACGGCAAAAACTTTGCGCAGAAAAGAGCCAACCACTGTATTATGATTTTATTGAAATAGCGTTGTAGCTTCAAGTTTGCGAATACACCCTAATTACTGTCGTTGATAGGAGGTGAACGATTTCAGCCTGCGTGAAAAGAAATTAAACAGCGTTTTTTGGTTCAGCACTTATGTGGTTCAGCAATTGGGAATGGAATTCTGGTACGCATAATCTGAGGAGGAGAAAAAAGTGGGTATTACGAGCGCATATCTCAAGAACGTGTACGCGACAGTGGAGCGGCGCGACGCCGGGGAAAGCGAATTTTTGCAGGCTGTCTACGAGGTGCTGGAGTCCCTTGAACCTGTGGTGGCCAAACACCCCGAATACGAGCGGTACGGTATTCTCGAAAGGCTCGTTGAGCCGGAGCGCTTCGTCCAGTTCAGCGTCCCCTGGGTGGACGACAGCGGCAAAGTACAGGTCAACCGCGGCTACCGCGTGCAGTTCAACTCAGCCATAGGCCCCTACAAGGGCGGGCTTCGATTTCACCCCTCCGTCTGCATCTCCGTCATCAAGTTTCTGGGATTTGAACAGACCTTCAAAAACTCACTCACCGGCCTCCCCATGGGCGGCGCGAAGGGCGGCGCGGACTTCAACCCCAAGGGAAAATCCGACGGGGAGGTCATGCGCTTCTGCCAAAGCTTTATGACCGAGCTGCAGCGTCACATCGGGAGCTGGACGGACGTGCCCGCAGGCGACATCGGCGTGGGAGCGCGCGAGATCGGCTTCCTGTACGGCCAGTACAAGCGCGTGCGGAACGAGGCCACGGGCGTCCTCACGGGCAAGCACTTGACTTCTGGCGGCTCCCTGGTGCGTAAGGAGGCCACGGGCTACGGACTCCTCTACTTCACCTCTGAGATGCTGAAGAGCATGAAAAACGAAGGTATTAAAGGCAAGACCGTGGTGGTCTCCGGCTCTGGGAACGTGGCTATTTACGCGATAGAAAAGGCCACTCAGCTCGGGGCGAAAGTCATCACGGCCTCGGACTCCGGCGGCTACATCGTGGACAAGAACGGCGTCAATCTGGAGGTTTTGAAGCAACTTAAAGAGGTGGAGCGAGGAAGGATTAGCGAGTACGCGAAGCGCGTCCCCGGCGCCGAGTACCACGAGGGCTGGAAGGGCGTTTGGACGGAGAAGTGCGACGTGGCGCTTCCCTGTGCCACCCAGAACGAGATCGACGGCGAGTCCGCGGCAGCCCTGGTGGGTAACGGCGTCATGGCGGTGGCGGAGGGCTCAAACATGTCCACCACGCCAGAAGGAGTAGAAAAGTTCCAGAAGAGCGGAGTTCTTTTTGGACCCGCGAAAGCCTCCAACGCAGGCGGGGTGGCCACCAGCGGCCTTGAAATGACGCAGAACTCCCAGCGCCTGAGCTGGACTTTCGAAGAGGTGGATGCGAAGCTAGGGCAGATCATGGTGAACATCTTCCACAACTCCTACAAGGCGGCGGAGGAGTATGGAATGAAGGGCAATCTGGTGGCCGGGGCTAACATAGCGGGGTTCTTGAAAGTGGCCATGGCCATGTTGTGGCAAGGGACGGTGTAAGAGCGGCAAGCAAAAAGAAACAAGAAAATCAAGCGGGAGGTCGCTGAACTAATGAGCGGCCTCCCACTCGATCGGTTCATCCCCACGTGCGTGGGGCCAACTTGTTTTCGAGCGATCTCGAATGACAAAAATACGGTTCATCCCCACGCGTGTGGGGCCAATGATATTATACATGTCGCTCTGGTTAAATATCGCGGTTCATCCCCACGCACGTGGGGCCAACGCGATTGGCGGCAGCGGTTCCCAGAATACTATCTCGGTTCATCCCCACTCACGAGGGGCCACCGCCGCCGCCACGTCCGATTTTTTGAACCATTCGCCGGTTCATCCCCACGCACGTGGGGCCAACTCTGCCAGAAGGAGAAAATCTTTTCAAGTTAGCGGTTCATCCCCACGCACGTGGGGCCAACATTTTCAAAACCCTCCCTTAGAGCTCCTAACATAACCCACCTGTTTGGGCCTTCAGGCTATAAAGCAATTTTTATAAATGCAGTATTTCAAAGTAAACTTTATCAAGATAGCATGGTTATGATAGATACT
>JAITGK010000164.1 GCA_031280635.1 Synergistaceae bacterium | reverse complement strand
AGTATCTATCATAACCATGCTATCTTGATAAAGTTTACTTTGAAATACTGCATTTATAAAAATTGCTTTATAGCCTGAAGGCCCAAACAGGTGGGTTATGTTAGGAGCTCTTATAGCGGGTTGCGTAATCATGCGTAGAAATAAGAGACCAAAAGCCGGATATAAACGGTAAAAATTTTGCGCATAAAAGAGCCAATGGCTCTAAAAAGGACGGTTAAAAAAAATGACACGACCTTTCGTGCATTTACACGTACACACGGAATACAGCTTGCTGGACGGGGCTATCCGCACGGCGGATCTGGCCCGCAAGGTCGCGTCCTGGCGGGACGCCCTCGGCGCGGTTCCCGCTGTCGCCATAACGGATCACGGCGCGATGTATGGAGTCATCGAGTTTTATGAACGGTGCAAGGAAAACGGCGTCAAACCCATCATCGGCTGCGAAGTCTACGTTGACCCTGACGGACACCGTTCTCGCGAGAAAAAGGGGAAGAACGGCCACCTCTTGCTTCTGGCGGAGAATGCCGAGGGCTATCATAATCTCGTGAAGCTGGTCTCCATCGCCAACACCGACGGGTATTACTACAAGCCTCGCATCGACCACGACCTGCTGTCGCGGCACAGCAAGGGACTGATCGCCTCCTCGGCCTGTCTGGCGGGCGAGATAGCGCAGTTCGTCCTTATGGATAAGGAAAAAGAGGCCGTGAACCGCGCTCAGTTATACCGAGACATCATGGGAAAGGACAATTTCTTTCTGGAGGTCATGATCAACCAACTGCCCGCGCAAGCCAAGGTCAACAAGGCCCTGATTCAACTCTCCAAGAACATAGGTATTCCCCTATTGGCTACTAACGATGCGCACTATCTGGAAAAAAGCGACTACGAATGGCACAAAATCCTTTTGAAGGTCAACACTCACGCTGACAGCACGGACGACGCCTTTGGCTTTTCCAGTAACGACTACTATTTAAGGAGTCCAGAGGAAATGAACGCGCTCTTCGGGCCGGAGATGCCTGAAGCGCTGGACAGCGCCGCCGCCATAGCGGAGCGCTGCGACATCTCCTTCGATTTGGGGTCCAGCGCGTATCAGCTCCCGAGCATGGAGTTGGAAAATGGCGTGACCCTGGAGAAAGCCCTCGAAGACGGCGCGCGCCAGGGTCTATGCCTTCGCGTGGGGGACGATCCCCCAGAGGAATACCAAAAGCGTCTCGAATATGAGCTGGGGGTCATCAACAGCATGGGGTTCGCGGGATATTTCCTGATCGTCTCAGGCATCATCCAGGCGGCGAAAAAGCGGAACATCCCGATAGGACCTGGGCGCGGCTCCGCGGCCGGGTCGCTCGTGGCCTGGAGCCTGCGGATTACGGACTTGGACCCGATAGCCTACGGGCTGCTCTTCGAGAGGTTCTTGAACCCGGAGCGGATCACCATGCCCGACATCGACACCGACGTCTCAGATAAGGGTCGTGATGAGCTCTTGAGGTACATCGTCGAGCGCTATGGCAGCGATAGGGTCTCGCAGATCATCACCTTCGGTCGCATGAAGAGCCGCCAGGCGGTGAAGGACGTGGGGCGCGCCATGGGACTGGAGTACGCCGCGATGGACAAGGTGGCAAAGCTCATCCCTTTTGGCGCGAAGAACATTGACGAAGCGATTCGTTCCGTGCCTGAACTAAAGGAGGTCATCGAGTCGAACGCGCAAGTGGCCTCCGCTGTCAAAGTGGCCGAAAAAATCGAGGGTCTCGCCCGGCACCCCTCGCAACACGCGGCGGGAGTGGTGATCACCCCGGTACCCGTCACGGACTTGGTGCCCATCCGCCGGATCAAGGCCGTGGACGTGGGGCCAGACTCCACCGTCGCCCTGGACCTCAGCCAGAGTATGACCCAGTTCACCATGGAGCCCATTGAGAAGCTGGGACTGGTCAAGATGGACTTCCTTGGGCTCAGCACACTTTCCATCATTGAAGAGGCGCTGGAAAACATCCGCGCGAACGGTAAGTCCGCGCCTGACATGAACGCTATCCCCATGGATGACCTCGCCGCGTATCAGATGCTCCAGAACGCCGACACCCTGGGCGTATTCCAGCTGGAGTCCAGCGGAATGAGACGCCTGCTCCTGGACCTGAAAGTGGAGTCTTTTGAGGAGCTAATCGCCGTCTTGGCCATGTTCCGCCCCGGACCTCTGGGCAGCGGCATGGTGAAGCAGTACGTGGAGTGCAAGCACGGGCGGGCCAAGGCCACGTACCCTCATCCCCTGCTGGAGGGCATCCTTGAGGAAACCTACGGAGTCATCCTCTATCAGGAGCAGGTTATGCAGTGCGCCTCCATCCTGGCGGGCTACACCCTGGGCGAGGCCGACCTGCTGCGCCGCGCTATGGGCAAGAAAAAAGTGGAGGTCATGCAACAGCAGCGCGCGAAGTTCGTGACCGGCGCGGAGAAAAATGGGATCGACGCCAAGACGGCTGAACACATTTTTGACCTGATTCAGGAGTTCGCGGGCTACGGGTTCAACAAATCGCACAGCGCGGCCTACGCGAAGATTTCCTATCAGACGGCGTACCTGAAGGCCAACTACCGCGCTGAGTTCATGGCGGCGTACCTTTCGAGCCAGATGAAGGCCAAGAAGGACGTGCTGGGCAAATACGTCCGGGAGGTGCGACGCGGCGGGGTAAAGGTTCTGCCGCCGGACATCAACTCGTCCAAGGAGAGCTTTACGGCGGTGGGCGACGTGATTCGGTTTGGGCTGGGGGCTGTGGCCCGGGTAGGGCGCAACGCGGTGAAGGCCATCATCACCGCGCGCGACGCCCGCAAGGAGGAAAAATTTACGTCTCTGTGGGACTTTGTTTCGCGGGTTGACATCGAAACGTTGAGCAAGACCGCCGTCGAAAACCTGATCAAAGCAGGGGCCTTCGACGAGATTTCTCCAAACAGGGCTCGCCTGGCCGCGGCCCTTCCTGACTTCGTCCAAACGGCGCAGAAGAAAAGTCGGGATGGGGGGCAGTACTCGCTTTTCGACCTCTCGGACGAGAAGCCAGAGGATCCGGACATGCCCGAAAGGGAGGACTATCCGGTCTTCGAGCGGTTGGAACACGAAAAGGAGGTCATGGGCATCTATATTTCAGGCCATCCCTTCGATACCCACGAGGAAAAAGCAAGGAAATACGCCACGTGCACAATTGAAGAACTTTCTTTTTGGAAGGGTTCCGTTCCGGCCAAGGTAGGAGGTATAATTCTCTCCATGACTGACAAACTCACCAAGTCGGGGAAGCCAATGGGGATCATGAGCCTGGAGGACTCCGACGGCGGCATTGAGGTGGTGTCCTTCCCCCAGAGCTGGGAGACCCTGAAGGAGCGAATCCGAGTGGGGGAGCCCTACATTGTGGAGGGCAGGCTTGGCGATCGGGAGCCCAGGAACCTCATCGCTCAGAAGGTAACGCCCCTTTCGGGGGACGTGGGCGACCCAAGCCTGGTGCGTGTCCGTCTGAGGGCGGACTTGTTGACGGAGGAACTGGACTTTAAAAACTTCGCCGTGGCTCTGAGGGATTGTCCCGGACGGTCGCCCGTCCTGTTGGAGTTTACGGATGAACGGGACTCCTGCGTTCTGTTCTTGCAGGGGGTTCACGTGGGCGACGTGGGGGATCTTCAGGCTCGGCTGGCCGAGATGGTTCCAGCGGGCGCGTTCGAGGTCGCGTAACGGTTTACGTTGATATGCAACAATAATAAGGGGTGGCTTCCATGTTTGTCAAAATCGTGTGTACCATAGGCCCGGCCAGCGGGGAGTACGAAGTGCTGAAGTCGATGGCGAAGGCGGGGATGAACGTGGCGCGCTTCAACTTCAGCCACGGCTCCTACGAGTGGCATGGGGAGAAGTTGGAGCTGATTCGGCGGCTGGAACGCGATTTGGACTACCCCATCCCCGCGCTGCTGGACACCAAGGGACCAGAGATACGCACGGGCGAGGTGGAAAACGGCGAGGTCGCGCTGGAGCGCGGAAAGACCCTCGTTCTGACCGAGGCCCCCTGCCTGGGCACGGCGGAGCGGGTTCACGTAAACTGCCCCTCTTTTGCGCGCGCCCTCGCTCCAGGACGGGTTATCTATATCAACGACGGCGCCCTGCGCCTGGAGGTGGAGTCCGTGGAGGGGCAGGACATCCTCTGCCGGGTGGACGTGGGTGGCCCCTTGCGGAACACGAAGGGCGTCAACGTCCCCGGCGCCGACATTCCGCTCCCAACCCTTTCCACCAAAGATAAAGAGGACATTGCCTGGGGAATCCATCATGGGATGGAGTACCTCGCCGTCTCGTTCGTCAAGGCGCGCTCCGACATTCTGGAGGTCCGCAAGCTCGTCAAATCCCTGAACGGCGGTTTGAAAATCATCGCGAAGATCGAGACCTATGAGGCCGTCCAAGACATCGAGGAGATCGCCAAAGTGGTGGACGGTATGATGATCGCGCGCGGTGACTTAGGAGTGGAGATACCAACGGAGGACGTGCCCCTGGTTCAGAAACGCATCATTGAACTCTGCCGCCAACAGGGTAAGGTGGTGATCGTGGCGACGCAGATGTTGGACTCCATGATCCGCAACCCCCGTCCGACCCGAGCCGAGGCCAACGACGTGGCCAACGCCGTTTTGGACGGCGCGGACGCGGTGATGCTCTCCGGCGAAACGGCATCGGGCGCGTACCCCGTGCTGGCTGTGTCCACCATGCGCCGCATTGTGGACAGGGCAGAGAAAGAGCTGGGACTTTGGAGCTTGGCGGGTAGGGTCCGCCCCGCCTCCGTAGGGGTTCCGGACGCCGTCAGCGACGCTGCCGTCCTCGTCTCCAAGCAGGTGGGGGCCGCAGCCATCATATCCCTGACAAAAAGCGGCAACACCGCCAAGATGATCAGCAAGCATCGCCCGGAATGCCCCGTGCTGGGGGTTACTCCCTCGCGGACAACCTGGCGGGAGCTGGCCTTGTGGTGGGGTGTTCATCCCGTGAAGTCCCATGAAATCTCCGACTTGAACGTGGCCGCGAAGGAGGCCATCGACTCCTGCCTCGCGGGCAAGTACATTGAGGAGGGACGACTCGTCGTGATCACGGCGGGGCTTCCGCTGGGCCTAGTGGGCACAACAAACATGGTGGAGGTGCTGACTACGGGCGAAATCCTCCTCGCCGGCGCGCCACTGGTGAAAAAGACCTGTCATGGCAAGGTGTGCGTGGCGTTTGACCCGAAGCACGCGGAGGGAAAAATTACCGATGCTCCCATCCTGGTGGTACGCCACCTGGGCGAGGAGTACCGGAACGTGATTGGCCGGGTCTCCGCCGTTATCTCGGAGAGCAGTCTGGATGTGGAGGGGAGCATGTTGGTGCTGGAACAGGACATTCCCTGTGTGGTGGGCGTCTCGGACGCTATGTCCGTCCTTATGGACGACATGGAGATAACGATAGATGGTATGCGCGGCCTGATTTACCGCGGACGGGTGGAACTGGTTATCTGACGCCGGGATGCCTGACATGTGGTACAGGGTAAGGCTCTTCCTTGATATTTTCATCGTCTCCTCGATCATCTACAGGATTTTGATCCTGCTGGTGGGAACGCGGGCTGTCCAGCTCGTGAAGGGCTTCCTGCTTCTGGGAGCCTCCGCGCTTCTGGCCTCTTTCCTGAAACTTCACCTGGTAGCCTGGTTCTTGGAATGGGCTCAGAAAGGACTCTTCGTGGCGATCCCTATCGTTTTTCAGCCGGAATTGCGGAAGATGTTGGAGGAGATCGGCAGGGGGAATCTGTGGCGCCGACGCATGGACGCGGAGGAGGCCGACAATCTGAGTCGCGAAATCGTCGCTGCCTTAGGCTACATGAAAATCCACAAGATTGGCGCGCTGCTGGTGCTCCAGCAGGAGACGGGGCTCAAAGACTATTGGAGAACGGCGGTGAAGCTTGACGCTCGCATCTCACAGGAGCTGCTTATATGTCTTTTCTGGAAGGACAACCCCCTGCACGATGGGGCGGTGATCATGGATAAGGACGGGCTTATGGCCGCGGGGTGCTACCTGCCGCTGACGGACAACACCAGCATCTCGCGCTGGTACGGGACGCGCCACCGGGCGGCTCTGGGCATAACGGACGTATCCGACGCGATGGCCCTGGTCGTCTCCGAGGAACGAGGCGAGGTGACTTTGGCTTACAACGGGTACCTGTCAAAGAACCTGAAGGACGCGCAGCTTCAGAAGCTCTTGTTCTTCTACTTCTCAGGCGCTAGGGAGGCTCCCCGGAAAACCTGGAAGGACAAGCTTTTCAGGCTGATCCAGCCGCTCTGGCCCAAATAGTACCGGCCGTTGTCGCTTTTATGAACAGATAGAGGAAGGTTTTTATTTTATGGGTGTCTTGAGCAAAATTGATGATGTGTTGACGTCTCGCTGGGTGTTGCGACTTATATCCGTGGTGGTGGCTATCGCTATGTGGTTTTACGTCACGGGCATGGGGGACGCGCCTCTGCAGAGGCGTAAATTTCCGATCCGCTTCGAGTATCTGAACATGAACCCTCAGTTCTTTATTCGGGGCGAGCGGCGGCAAAACGTCGAGGTGGAGGTGGAAGCGCCTGAAAACGTTCTCGATAAGCTGAATCAAAACGCCCTCTGGAGCGCGGTGGACCTAACGGGATATTCGGTGGGGATGTTCCAGTTGAGAGTCAGGGTCGACGCGCCAGCGGACGTGACCGTGGTGGGCACGATTCCTTCTCTGGTGAGCGTGGAACTGGCGCAGCACATGAGTCGCGTGTTCCAGGTAGAGGTGGTTTTGCCGCAGGACCTTCCAGTGGGACGGTACCTGGAGGCCGTGGAGATCGTCCCCAGAGAGATCGTCGTCAAGGGACCGGAGAAAGACTTGGCCAAAATAGGCTCCCTGAGCATCGCTCCCACCGCCGCGGACTTGGAGTCGGGCAAGGAGTTGCATCTGTCGGTGAAGGTCTCCCAATCGGATCCCTTCGAGTTCGGGAAGGAGGTAGACTGGGAGCCGAAGACAGTTAGGATGAACGCGGCGCTGGTGCGTGGTCTGCCGAGGAAGAAGGCGCCCGTTAACGTTCGACTGAGCGGCAAGCCCGCGTCGGACTTCGCGGTGCGGTCCGTGCTCACGGACCCAGCGGAGGTTATGGTGCAGGGCCCCAAGGCCAAGTTGGACGCCGTTTCCGCTGTTGACACGGAGACGGTGGACATTACCAATTTGGCTCGTGACGAGACGCTCGTCGTTCCCTTGCGCGCCTTCCGGGACAAAGCTCTTTCCATGGTGGACGTCAACTCGGTCAAGATATCGGTGCGCTTGGAGCCAATAATGGCGCAGAGAGTGGTCTCCAACGTGCCCGTGGTCGTGGAGGGCGCCACCGCGGGGATTCCGCCGGGAAAGAAGTGGACGATCACGCCCGCGGTGGTGGACGTGGTGCTTGAAGCGCCCCCTTCTAAGATGGAGGCGTTCGACCCGGAGAAACTCAACCTCAGAGTTTTCCTGAACACCTCCAACTTTTTTCTCGTCAAAGGGGAGCTGCCCGTGCAGGCCACCGTTTCCGGGGACTTCCGGGTGGTGCAAGTGAAGCCCTCTACGTTGAGCGTAACTCAGTCCACGGGCGCCGCTCCATGAGTCGCCGCTCTATTGACCTTGACCCCATACAACTGGGGTCTTTGCTCCGCGCCTCTAGGGGTCGTGGGCCCCTAAGAACCTCATTAGGAACAGGTGAGTCCGATTAAAAACTCGAATCATGGCAAGAGGGTACTCTTTGGGACAGACGGGGTCCGCGACGTCGCTAACCTGGGGGGTATGACGCCTGAGATGGCCTTGCGGCTGGGACGTTCCTTCGTCCTTTTTTTGGCCGAACGGGGAATCCCGCGCCCGAGAATTGTGGTGGGCAGGGACACAAGGCGCTCTGGCACGATGCTGGAGGGGGCGCTCTCCGCGGGTATGGCCTCGGCGGGAGCGGAGGTTCTCGCTGTAGGAATCATCCCCACGCCAGGCGTGAGTTTCGCGGTGCGGCGCGCCGCGGCGGACGGAGGCGCCGTGATCAGCGCTTCGCACAACCCGGCGGAGTACAACGGCATTAAGTTCCTCGACCAGGACGGTTGCAAACTCTCCGATGATTGTGAGCTGAGTATAGAGGAGTTTCTAGGCGACAACCTCCTGACGGACGAATGGCGTCCCACAGGGGCTTCCGTGGGGGAGATACGCCCCCTGTCTGGCGTGGTGAGAAGCTACGCCGACCACCTGGCCTCGCTGGTGAGAGAGCCAGAAGTTCTGCCTTCTTCCGTGGTGTTCGATTGCGCGAACGGGGCCGCCTGCGCGGTGATGCCTCTGCTGATCGATCGACTGGGCGTCTCCTGGACTTTGACGGGAGCGGAGCCGAACGGCCTCAACATCAACGAGGGCGTTGGGGTCATTCACCTAGGACACCTGGCGGATCAAGTGACAAAGCGCGCTTACAGATTGGGCTTCGCCTACGACGGAGACGCCGACAGGATGCTCATGACCGACTCCAAGGGACGCGCCATTGACGGCGACATCGCGATATGGGTGTTGGCCCGTTGGCTGGCGGCCCAAGGAGATCTGGGCGCGGGTGTGGTCGTCACCGTGATGAGTAACATGGCGTTGGAAGAGCATCTCTCCCGTCAGGGGATACGGCTTTTCCGCTGCCCTGTGGGAGATCGGTATGTGCTGGAGGCCATGAGGCAACACGGCGCGCGGTTGGGCGGCGAGCAGTCTGGGCACATCATCGCGGACACCTATACCCGTACGGGGGACGGGCTCTGCACAACTATCATGATGCTGAACGCCTGCCACGACTTGAACGAAGACATTGATACCTTGGTGGATCGCTTTGGTCGCTATCCACAACGCCTCAGCAATCTGACCATAGCGGGAGGCCGTGTCGTGGACATGGAGGTCGTAGCGTCTCTCTCCCAGGAAGCGCAGAACCTCATGCGGGGGAACGGCAGGATCTTCATCCGTCCGTCGGGGACGGAACCGCTTCTGCGTATTTTGGTGGAGGCCAGGAACTTCGACCTGGTGGAGGAGGTCTCGGAGCACCTGACGAGTCGCTTGAGGGAGTTTTGCTCTTGAGTGGGGCAAGATGAAGAATGTTGGGGGGAACAAACGCAGGAGGGGTGCTGCGAGTTCTGGCGTTTTTCGCCGTGTTTTTGTCTCCCGCTTGGGTACCAGAGGTCGCCTTCGGCCTCGTGGAGGGAGAAGCTTTTTTTCTGCCGCTGGGGTGGGAGGTAGTGTCGCGGGACGAGCCCACTGAGCAAGGTCAAGGGGTGGACGTGGCATACAGCGTCCGCCAGGTTCTTTATGCCAGAACCGCGCTAGGCGGTGGCGGCGCGTTGCAGGTTTTCTCGATCTGGAGCACAGGCGCGGAAGGGGAGGCGCTTCCCCTGCCCGGAGGCGTTGCCCTGGGTGAGGAGTTGCTGGCTAGTCTCCTATACGTTCGTTATGGTCAAGCGACTCGCTTGGGGGAGGGGCGGTTCGGCGCGGAGAACTTCGCCGTGGCCACTTATGGCGTGGGGGCCTTCCGTGTGGAACGCGCCTCAAGGGGCGAGCTTCGGAGCTGGCGGGCCATTCGTTACAAGTGCGCTTCCCTTTTTCGGGGCGAGCGGCTTTTTCTTCTTTCGATAAAGTACCTTCCCAGGCACGAAGACTACTGGCAGGAGCAGTTTGAAACGCTTCTCAGAGTGTGGTCGGCGTCCTTGTCCCTTACTGCCGGGCCTACTTTCGAAGAAATGGTCATCCCCGTTGTGGTCGCCGCGCCCCCGCCCATCCCCTATGCCCCGTCCCATCCTCCGGAGACCCCAGAAGCTGAATCGAAAAACCCTGAAGCTCCCGTTTTTTACGCACGAGGGCTTGCGGTTTCGGCTTCTATGATTTTTTTCGTGTGCAGCGGGGGATTGTTCATCCGCCGAAGGAGACGGGAGGGGACTGTGTCCGCGCCCCCTGATAAAATCACGCCCGACGGCCTTGCGCCCGATCTATCGCCAGAAACGGCGCCCCCCAGCGACGCGTCGCTGGAAAGAGCCCAGGAAACAGCTCCGAGTGAGGAAATTGAGTTTTCCCCACCGGAGGAGGGCGATGAAACCGGGTTCGACAGGGTCTACAGCCTTCTCGGCCAGGCTTTGAGTATTATTGAAAACACCAACACGCAAAGCGGCGGGGGAGGCGAGGCCCCAGTCCCTCCCAGCCTGGAAGAGGCGGCGGAGATTTTGGAGGGGCTGGAAGAGAGGTTCGGGGCGTCATTCATCATGGAGACGATGAAGGGGGAGGTTCTTGAGGCGCTGGCCTCGCCGTCTTTTCGGGGTATTACGCTGGAGTGTCGCGTCCTGAAGTTATGTTGCGGGGTACTGGTCAACATGGCGCGGACAGGGCGTTACCATATAGGCAAGGGGATATTGAGCAGCGAGGGGCAGGAGTTGCTGGCCCTTTTTACGCGCGTCAATGAGCTTCGCGCGCTGAAGTCCTGCGGAAGCCCTGAGGAGTTTGAGAAGGACGCCGCCTTCATGCGGTTCTGTGTGAGGGAAAAAGGTTGACATACTCCCACGGCTATAGCGGGTTGCGTAATCATGCGCGGAAATAGGAGACCATAAACTGGATATAAACGGCAAAAATTTCGCGCGGAAAAGAGCGAACCGCATAAAGTCGAGTTATACTATTTACCATCGTATTTTACTTGCAAGAGATTTTGGGCACACTCTCAATCTTTGAAGCACTTGCTCGGCGCTGTTCATGACGTCTTCCATGACTTGCCTGACGGTTTTGATCTCCTGAAGCATTCCCGTGATTTGCCCCGCCTGAATACTTCCAGTAGTCAGATCGCCGTTGACTGCCCTGTACAGGGACCCCTTCAGGGGTTTCATCAGCTCTTCCTGAGGAAGGTTTTGTTTGAGCATGGCAAAATAGTTATCCGTGAGCGGGTTGCGAACACAACGCACAGGCTCTTTTGTCCCCAAACCCGTGACGACGGTATCCGTTTCCGCCGCGGCAATCAAGCGCTCTTTGTAAGACGGGTGGATAGGACATTCTTTTGTGGTCAAAAAGGCCGTTCCCATCTGAATCCCAATGGCTCCCATGGCCAAAGCCGCTATGAAGCCCCTCCCATCGGCAATGCCCCCAGCCGCTATCACTGGAATTTTCACCGCGGCCGTCACCATAGGCACAAGAGTCATAGTGTTCACCATGCCTACATGTCCTCCGGACTCTCCACCTTCCGCCACGATCGCCGTAGCCCCTAAGGCTTCCATTTTTGAGAGTGTTGTATAATGAATGATAACTTAATATAATTTCGAAGCTAATTACGCTGAAGGAGTTGATGGGCAGTGGTGTGTAGAAAATGTGGGAGTTCAGAAAGTGTAAAAAATGG
>JAITGK010000150.1 GCA_031280635.1 Synergistaceae bacterium | reverse complement strand
TATCTATCATAACCATGCTATCTTGATAAAGTTTACTTTGAAATACTGCATTTATAAAAATTGCTTTATAGCCTGAAGGCCCAAACAGGTGGGTTATGTTAGGAGCTCTAAAGGCGAAGCCAACATGGCCATACGAAAGAAACGCGCCGGCAAAGATAACAAATACGAGTACGCGGCCAATTTGAACCAGATTATCGCGACACTCCGGGCTCATCTCGCGGCATCCTGTTGACCTCAACAGAGGAGCGTCTTCGCGCTTTGGATATTATTGCCATTGAGATTGAAAAATCCGTCGTGCCCATACGGCCGGGACGTTTTGTGGAAAGGTTGCTTACTTCGAGGAGAGCTAAGTATCATCACAACAGGAAATCCCACTCATAAACGCTTAAGTTGTTGTTATTAGCTATTTAACCTACCGGTTTTGGCCGATAGTCATTGAGGTCTGGTTTTTAGCCTCTTATTTCTGTGTATGATTATGAAAAACGCCATATGTTCAAAATTTACGCGATCTGCTATAATAGAATAGATTTTTTGGATTTTCACTTTAAAAAATATAATTTCTTAGAGTCGTCGGCTCTTTCAGAAAATTTTCGCGACCACCGTAAGTTTTTACACGCTGTTTCAGCGTTTACGTTTACGCGGCCGCTATAGGAAAGAAGCGAAAAAATGGTTCGTTTTACTGATGACTTATCGCGTTTTACCCCATATCACATAATGGAGCCAGGAGCCAGGAGCCAGGAGCCAGGAGCCAGGAGCCAGGAGCCAGGAGCCAGGAGCCAGGAGCCAGGAGCCAGGAGCCAGGAGCCAGGGCCTTTTTTTAAGTATTCCTTCTCTTGAAGAAAACCCGTTTGGGCGTAACCTTGTTTCCTTAAACAGCCAGAGTCTGTCTGTCCTTTGGGGCGGTCGCGCGTTCACGTCGCGGCCGCCTTTGCGTTTGGTCGCGACGCGTGTTCACAAAACATACGAGGAGGTCGATTTGCGGTGAGAAAGGGAAGTGTTTTTTCGCGGGTGTTTTTGGCGGCGGCGCTGTTTGTTCTGGCCTTTGGGGGCAAGGACGCCTTCGGCGCGCCCGGCGGGAGAAAAGAGAACTGGGTCGGCCTGGCCGTGAAGGGTCAAAACGTCAACCTGCGCGACGCGCCGGGGACGGCCAGCCGCGTGCTGCTCAAGGTCAGCGACGGATATTTCCTGTTCGGCCTCGCGGAGCCCGTCACCGTGAACGGGGTCAAGTGGTTCAGGTGCGCCTCCGTCGGGAGGCTTGACCCGTCCGGCAGGTCGACCGTGGAGCTGCCGGAAAACTATGGGGCGAAAGATTTTTACATCTCGTCCGATTATGTTCAAGCGCACCCTGTAGACGACAAGGACTGGGCGATTTTGCGGCAGCAAGACTTCTTCCTAGCGACCATCGAAAGGTACGCCAAGGAACAGGGGCGGGAGGAGCCCAAGGCAGCCAGCGGCGGCGACCGGGAGGCCACGAAGGAATTGCTGGCCCGGGTGAACGAGGCGGGCCCGGAGGAAATAACGCGCCTGATCCAGCAAGGCGCGGACGTCAACGCGGTGGATAAAGAGGGCGGAACCGTGTTGATGCGGGCGGTGCCTTTCAATCGCAACCCCGAAGCGATCGCCGCGCTGCTCAAGGCCGGCGCGAACGTCAATGCGGTGGGGCCAGGGGGCGTAACCGCGCTGATGACGGCGGTGGGACGCCCCAATACCGAGGTGCTCGCCATACTGCTCAAGGCTGGCGCGAACGTCCACGCGGTGGGGCCAAAGGGCCTGACCACGCTGATGATAGCGTCGGGTTTCGCTCTGAACTCCGAGGAAATCACCTTGCTGGTTAAAGCTGGGGCGGACGTCAACGCGACGAATAAAGATGGCGTAACCGCGCTGATAATGGCGGCGACTTTCACTCGCAACCCCGAAGTGATCGCCGCGCTGCTTAAGGCCGGCGCGGACGTGACCCCACAGGATCCCAAAGGCAAGACGGCGCTGGACCACGCCAAGAAGAACGACGCCCTGAAGGGAAACGTCGGCGTACTGAGGCTGCTGGGTCAGTAAGCGATGGGTTTGCGGTACATGGCGCGCGGTTTCGCGAACGTGAACGAAAGCGCGCCAGCCGCGAAACCCGACCCAACGGACCGCAAGCGGGGCGCTAACGGGCCCCGCTTCTTTTGCGCGGGGCTAGTTGTTTCAGGATGGCGTAAGCGTCAAATAAACGTTCACCTATCGAAGTAAAAGAGAAGGATGTAGACTGCCAATAACCGATACGAACATCAGAAATCGCGTGGAACAAATATCAATTGACTTTTTTTATAGACCAAAGTATAATTGCCATGTTTTATAATCGTGTCCTTTAAATCAGTCCAGAGAGGCTGGCAAGGCAAAAAAGCAAAAAATTTCGGTATGCTTGCGCTGTCGTGCCCTGTCGGCCTCCAACAAAGGTTGACGGGGTGTTTTTTTATATCAAAAGAGGGGGGTCGCGGGTGAAAGAAAAAGCGAAGATCATGGACGCCCAGGCGATGGATCGCGCACTGTCGCGTATCGCTCACCAGATCATCGAGAAGAACAAGGGCGCGTCAGACGTGGTTCTCATAGGTATTCAGCGCCGGGGTGTTCCCCTGGCTCGACGACTGGCCAGGAACATCGAGAAGGCGGAGGGGGGCAAAATCCCCGTGGGGGTACTGGACATCACCTTTTACCGGGACGACCTCTCCATAACGAACGAGCACCCCGTTTTGAACGGCACGGATATTCCCTTCGGCATCACGGGGCTGGTGGTGATCTTGGTGGACGACGTGCTCTTCACAGGACGCACGGCCCGCGCCGCCCTAGACGCCCTGATGGACAGCGGGCGGCCCCGCTCTATCCAACTTGCCGTCCTGGTGGACCGCGGGCATCGGGAGCTTCCCATTCGCGCCGACTTCGTGGGCAAGAACGTCCCTACCTCTCGCGGCGAGATGATCGCCGTCCGCGTCGCTCCCTTCGACACCCCCGACGAGGTGGCGTTGATGGAGCTGGAGGAGTAGAGAAAACAGAAAACCCTTGGGGCTCCACCCCAAACCCCGCTTAAGGGCCGTGGGCCCTTAAGAATCCCATATATCATAATATAAGGATGTGCTATTTTGGCTTTGTCGCGCAAAGACCTGCTCGGGCTTCGGGATGCGTCTGTCTCCGAGATATCCGAAATCCTCGATACCGCTGACCTAATGAAGGTCATCCTCGCGTCCAACAACAAAAAGACCCCGCACCTACAGGGCAAGACCATCCTCACCGTTTTTTACGAAAACAGCACCCGCACCCGCCTTTCCTTTGAGCTGGCTTCCAAGTACATGGGAGGCGTCGCCGCCAACATGTCTGCCTCCGGTTCCAGCGCGGCCAAGGGCGAGTCCCTTGTGGACACGGCCCGCACCCTAGACCGCATGGCCAGCGATGTGCTAATCCTCCGTCACCCCATGACAGGCGCGCCGCGCCTGATGGCCAAGCACGTCAAGGCCTCCGTGATCAACGCGGGCGATGGAACCAACGAGCACCCCACTCAGGCCCTGCTGGATATGTTTACCATGAAAGAGAAATTAGGGGGAATTTCGGGCCTCAACGTGGCCATCGTGGGCGACGTGGCTCACAGCCGTGTGGCCCGATCAAACCTCTGGGGACTGATGACCATGGGGGCGCAAGTAACCTTCGCTGGACCACCAACCCTGCTGCCCCCCGAATTGACCGCGTCAGGCTGCCGCGTCACCGAGTGCGTAGACGACGCCGTCCGCGGGGCCGACGTGGTTATGGGGTTGCGTATCCAGCTGGAGCGCCAGCAAAAGGGCCTCTTCCCCTCAGTACGGGAGTACCACAAACACTTCGGCCTAACGCCGGAGCGAGTGGCTCTGGCCAAAAAAGGCGCTCTGGTCATGCACCCCGGCCCCCTAAACCGAGGCGTGGAGATCTCGTCCTTCGTGGCCAACGGCCCGCAATCCGTCATTGACGAACAGGTGACCAACGGCGTAGCGGTGCGCATGGCGCTGCTTTTCCTACTCACCCGGAGAAACGGATAATATAGCGGGTCGCGTAATCACGCGCGGAAATAAGAGATCAAAATCCGGATGTAAACGGCAAAACAAAAGCTTTGCGCGGAAAAGAGCCAACGGCTCTAAGGAAGGACGGGAGACCATGAAAAAGATTTTGATTAAAAACGGAACCTTGGTCACGCCGAAGGGTATGGAGAAGGGAGACCTGCTGATCGAGACCGGGAAGATCGCCGCCATGGGAGAGAAACTGAGCGCGGAGGGAGCGGAGGTTCACGACGCCGCGGGATTCCTAGTCGCGCCCGGCCTGATCGACCTGCACTGTCACCTGCGGGAGCCAGGCTACGAGTACAAGGAGGACGTCGCCTCCGGGACGAAGGCGGCGGCGCGGGGAGGTTTCACCTCCGTCTGTTGTATGGCCAATACCAACCCGGTGAACGACACGGCTGCCGTCACCGAGTTCATAAAGAACAAGGCGGCGCGAGAGGGCTTCGCCCGCGTGTACCCCATCGGGGCCGCCACGAAGGGTCTAAAGGGCGAGGAGCTGTCAGAGATGGGGGAGCTGAAAGACGCGGGCGCCGTGGCCGTCTCCGACGACGGGAAGCCCATCCTCAACGCGGGGCGAATGCGCTTGGTGTTCTCTTACGCTCGACATTTTGGCCTGCCGGTGGTGGATCATCCCGAGGATCCTAATCTGGTAAGCAACGGGGTCATGAACGAGGGCTACTGGTCTACAGCGCTGGGGTTGCCGGGAGTCACGCGAGCGGCGGAAGAGTCGGTCATCGCCCGCGACTGTATGCTAGCCGAGCTGGAAGGCGCTCACCTGCACGTGGCCCACGTGTCCACGGCGGGCGGAGCGGAGATCGTTCGGTGGTACAAAGCGCGGGGCGCGCGGATCACCGCTGAGACCGCACCCCACTATCTCTATGCCACCGACGCTTGGGTGGAGGGCTACGACACCAACACCCGCGTCAATCCGCCGTTGCGCACAAACAGGGACGTGGAGGCCCTGATCGCGGCCTTAAAGGACGGAACCATCGACTGTATCGCCACCGATCACGCGCCGCACCATGAAGATGACAAAAACGTGGAGTACGCGGCGGCGGCGACGGGTATATCGGGTTTCGAGACGGCCCTGGGGGTCTGTTGGACGGCCCTGGTGCTCCCTGGACACCTGACCCCTGAGGAGCTGATAGAAAAAATGTCACTCACTCCCGCGAGAATTTTCTCCCTCCCCGGGGGGAAGCTGGAGAGTGGTCAGTCCGCCGACCTGACGCTGATCGATCCGAAAAGCGAGTGGACGGTGGACGCGGCCGCTCTTTTCAGCAAAGGGAAGAACACCCCCTTCCACGGGAAAAAACTCACTGGTGGGGTCGCGGCCACCTATCTGGCGGGCAACCGAGTTTACGTCAATGACGAGATGAAAAGCGAGGCAAGACGATGACTTCGATAGACTGTTTGATCGACGCGATTGAAACCACCGGCAACCCAACGGCTTTGGGACTGGACACTCGAGTCGAATACCTGCCCCAGTCCTTTCGCTGTGGTTTTTCCGAGGCGGCCAGAGCGGTCCGTGCTTTCAACCGCGCCCTGATCGACGCGCTGGCCGACATTGTGCCCTGCGTCAAAGCTCAGGCCGCCTGCTACGAGGCGCTTGGACCTGAAGGAATGGAGACCTTTCGCGACACGCTGCTCTATGCCCGCGAGAAGGGTATGGTCACCATCGCGGACGTGAAGCGTAACGACATCGGTTCCACGGCGGAGGCCTACGCCGCCGCCTACTTGGGAAGTTCAGCTCCCTTTCCCGCGGATTTTGTCACCATCAACGCCTATTTGGGCTCGGACGGGGTAAGACCCTTTTTGGCCGAGTGCGAAAAAAACGGGGGGGGAATTTTCGTTTTGGTTCGCACCTCAAACCTCTCGGCGGGGGAGTTCCAGGACTTGACCCTTCGCGACGCGGACGGAACGGAGCGACCCCTATACGAACACGTGGCGCTCAAGGCCGCCGAGTGGGGCCGGGACCTGACGGGGAAGCGCGGCTACAGCGCGGTGGGAGCGGTGGTGGGGGCCACCTGGCCGGAGGAGAGCCAGAAACTGCGCTCTCTTCTTCCTCATACGTTTTTTTTGGTTCCCGGCTATGGAGCCCAGGGGGCCACAGCGAAAGACCTGGCCGGGTGCTTCGACGGAAAGGGGCGAGGAGCGGTAGTGAACGCCTCCCGCAGTTTGCTCCTCGCCTACAAAAAGCGGAACGCGGAGGACTTCGCCGCCGCCGCCCGGGACGAGGCCCTGAGGATGAGGGATGAACTAAGAAAAACAATAGAGGAACACTGAGTGTTTCCCTTATTGCACCTTCATAATGGAACCCAGCTGTTCAAGCAGGCCAGAGGCGCTGTTTACGGAGATATTGCTCACGTTCTCGCATATTTTTTCCAGGTATTCCAGCTCTTTGAGCTTATAAAGGGTTTTGTTCTCGTCCATCAGGCGAGCTGTGTTGAGCAGACTGCGAGTCGAGGCGACCTCCTCACGCCGCGTGATCACGTTCGCCTGCGCCTTCTTTTCAGCAATCAGTACCGTATTCATGATGTCGCGAATCTCTCCAGGCAGGATAATGTCCTTTATGCCAGCGCTTTGGAATTCCAGTGGAAAATCTTTCTTTTCCTTCAAAAACTCAATTGTTTTATCGGCAATGCTGTTCTTGAGTTCAAGAATCTCGTCGAGGCGGAGTCGTCCAATGATCTCGCGAAGGGCGAGTTGCAACATGACGTAGAGCTGTTTTTGATAATCCTGGAACTCGTTGTGCAGTCGAATCGGGTCGGTGATGCGGTATTGACAGACGAAGTTCACGCGAAGCCCCACTTTGTCCAGAGTCAGTATCTCCTGCCCTGGAACCTCCATTTGGATCGTCCTCATGTCATACTCGACCAGAGATATCACTCGCCCGTTCTGCCAGAAAAAATGCCTGCCAGAGGGCAGCCTGCGGACGAAAGCGCCGTCGATGTAGAGCAGCGCGGCCTGCCAATCGTCCACGACGGCCTGCTTGCAAAGCCGGCTTGGGAGACTGGCCAAAATCGGAAGGGGGATGTCTTTCAGGGACGTGTCGTCCAGCGTATCTGTGACTTTGAACGTATGCTTGCGGAAAACGTTCCAATAGGCGTAGCCTCCCTTCTCAAGTATCCCGAAATAACGACCGTCCGCGTAATGCAAAGCGATCTGGCCGTCGCCCACGTCCACCTTCACGATGTTCTTCTGGAAATTTTCGTCTCTGTCGTAGGTCGCTATCAGGCGCTCGTCGGTAAACGGCTGGTCGCTGACCTCCACAACGTCCACTTTATCTCCGAAAAAGGTCAGAGCTGTGTGCCGCCCTGGCTCCAACATACGGATGAAACGCCCGTTTTTGAACAAAAAGCCGCGCTCATTTTCCTGAATCGTGATTTTCATGAATTTCATCTCCTCGATGTCGATGTAAAAGGGCTTCACAAGGATCACGAGACCGATGGAGCCTCAGTTGAGCCTGCGCCGCCCACAGCCGGACGAAATGGATACGTTGGGCAATGGGAAGCGCGGGCGGTATCCCCGACGCTACATGATCGACGCCGCGATTGCGTCCTCGAAAAAGCCCTGTTTGTGGGCTATTGCAAGCCCAGGCGCCGAGATTTTCTTCGGCGGCAACTGCTTATCTCCGAAAGGGGTTTTTCGCGTTGAACACGCGACTCAACCCAGGGATGCGTAAAGCTGAAATACCAAACGTCACGCCGCCGGCATCATGGGGTCGGTCGCTGACGGAAAAGCTCAACCGAAACCCTCAATCCCTAGTCCACATTATAATTCAAATAATCCAAATAACTCGCGTCTTGGGAAAAAGCCGCGCGGCATAACACGCAATCATGGACGCAAAAAAGGCGCATAAGACGTGCGGAAAAGAGCGAGAGTCAAGGAAACGCTGACCAAATGGGGTTCTTAGGGGTCTACGACCCCTAAGTGGGGTATGGGGCGAAGCCCCATGGGTCAGCGTTTCCTCAACGGTTCTAAAACTTAGGGCGAGGTCCCAAAGTGACAAGGAGGAACATGATATGCAACTGGAACAGGCATGGGAGATTTTCCGGCGTACTGGTGTGATGTTGGAGGGACATTTCAGGTTCACGTCAGGGCTTCACAGCGACCGCTACATGCAGTGCGCGCGGCTTTTTCAGTACCCAGTGGAGAGCGCCAGGGTTTGCGAGGAGATAGCGGGGGCCTTTCAGGACAAGAACGTCGATATTGTGGTGGGGCCTGCTCTGGGGGGCATCATCATCGCCTACGAGATTGCGAGGGTGCTGGAGGCGCGTAGCCTGTTCGCGGAGCGGGAAGAAGGGGTCATGACCCTGCGGCGGGGCTTCGCCGACGCCGTGACGAAGGGTTGCCGGGCGCTGGTCACGGAGGACGTGGTGACGACGGGAGGCTCCACCAGAGAGGTGATGGAGCTTCTGCGCGCTCAGGGCGCGGAGGTCGTCGGAGTCGGAGCGGTGGTGGACCGCTCCAACGGCGCTGTGGACTTCGGCGTTCCCTTCTACGCCCTGGCCACCCTGGACATGAAGGCCTGGGACGCCGCCGACTGCCCCCTGTGCCGGCAGGGCGCGCCTTTGGTCAAGCCCGGTAGTCGGAAGTAACCGCTGTTTCCTAGCGTCGGAGCGCGATCAATGAGAGCGCGGCGTTGAAGTGTTCCCGACCCACGTGAAACTCCGCCATGTCCTGAGAAAATCGCTCGCGCAGGGCCAGCATGGCAGCCTTGCGGCAGACGAAGGCGATGTCCGCGCCGCTACGTCCCTCGGTCAGACGCGCCAGTTCCTTCACGTCCACGTCGGACGCCAGGGGTTTTTTGCGCAGTTCGATACCGAAGATTGCCTCCCGCGCGGCCGGGTCGGGCAGGGGAAGCTCTAGCACCAGATCGAAGCGCCCCGCGGTCAGAAGCGCTGGATCTACCAAATCGACCCGATTGGTGGTGGCTAGAACCACCACGCCGGTCAGCTCCTCAATGCCGCTCATCTCCGCCAGGAACTGCCCGATGACCCGCTCCGTAAAGGCCGCCGCGCCGCCTGCGTCACGCCCCCGCACGGGAACCAGGGTTTCGATCTCGTCGAAATAGAGAATCGACGGGGCCGCCTGTTTCGCCGTGCGGAACACCTCACGGATGGCCCGCTCCGACTCGCCTACGTACTTTGACATCAGAGATGGGCCCTTCACCGAGATGAAGTTGATTCCGCTCTCCTTGGCTAGAGCCTTAGCCAGCAGCGTTTTCCCCGTGCCCGATGGGCCATGCAGCAAAATCCCCTTAGGCGGCTGAATGGCGTAGCGCTCAAAGAGTTCCGGCCTCTGCAAGGGCCACTGAACGGCGTTGACGAGCTCTTCCTTGACGGCGTCCAAACCGCCCACGTCGTTCCAGGTCACGTCTGGTATCTCCACAAAAACCTCGCGTATGGCGGAGGGCTCTATTTCCATCAGGGCGGACATGAAGTGGCTCATTCTCACCTCCAGAGTCGAGACTTTCTCGTAGGGTATCTCCTGGGTCTGGAGGTTTACGTGAGGCAGAACGTCGCGCACGCAGGCCATGGCCGCTTCCTTGGCCAGGACCTCCAGGTCCGCGCCCACAAATCCGTGGGAAAGATCGGCCACTCGCTTCAAGTCCACCGCGTCCGCTCCAGACTCCTGGGCCAGGGGCATTCCCCGCGTGTGAATTTGGAGAATTTCGTATCGCCCCTTGCGGTCGGGGATGGGAATGGAGATCTCGCGGTCGAAGCGTCCTGGACGGCGCAGGGCCGGGTCCAGGGAGTTGGGGATGTTGGTCGCGCCGATGACCACAATTTGCCCGCGGGACTCTAGGCCGTCCATCAGGGCCAGGAGTTGGGCCACCACTCGGCGCTCCACTTGCTTTTCCCCACCCATGTCCTCCCGTTTGGGGGCAATGGCGTCGATCTCGTCGATGAATACGATGGATGGCGCGCGGGACTGGGCCTCCTCGAAGATGTTGCGCAGACGTTCCTCGCTTTCACCATAGAACTTCCCGATGATCTCCGGGCCGGAGATGTGGGTGAACCAGGCGTCGGTCTCGTTAGCCACGGCGCGGGCGATGACCGTTTTGCCCGTACCAGGGGGGCCATAGAGCAACACGCCCTTGGGGGGCTGGATGCCCAGTCGCTCAAACACCTGAGGGAAGCGCAGAGGCAGCTCGATCATCTCGCGGATGTGGCGTATCTGGGAACCCAGGCCGCCGATGTCCTCGTAGGAAATTTTTTTCGGCTGAGCGATCTTGGCGTTCTTCAAAAGGTTCAGATACGTGACCTTGCTGACCACCACGGCTCCCTCCGGCGTGGTCTCCGTCACGCGGAAGTCGCAGACGCGCGTTCCGAAGAGGTTGAGCCGTACCCGGTCGCCTGCTGTGAGGGGCATACCCTCCATCAGCGACAGGATGTAGGGCGCGTCGCGCTCCTTGTCTGTCAGGGCGGTGGAGGTGAGGGGTTGTAAAGTGACGCTGCCAGCGAAATGATGTTCCGCGCGCCTAACCGTCACTGTGTCCTCCAACAGGACAACGGCGTTCTCGCGAATCAGTCCGTCGATTTGGAGGAAGCGCTTCCCGGAGTTCTCCCCATCGGACGGGTTCAGCGCGTGGACACGGGCGGCGGTGGTCTTCTTCCCGGAGATTTCGGCGATCTGCCCCTCGGACAGGCCCAGTATCGCCATGTCGGCGACGTCCATCCGCGCTATGCCCTTGTGCGCGTCGCCCGTGCTGGCCTCTTTTACCTTGAACATGCCTAACTCCTCCTTTATGAATTGCCTTTCATTATAGGGGATTTGCGGATACTAGCATTACCGCAACCCGCTATAAGGTTAAAATTGGGAAATAAACAAGTCCATTGACAAAAGAGAATTTATGATATAATCGGTAAAAATAAAACTGAAAGCTAAAATGATAATGATATAGAAGGAGGTGAAAAAAATATGGTTTTAGCGCTTGATCTTGATCATCTATACTATAATTGGAGGTGGGTGGGATTTTATTCTTCCGGTCTTTAACGTTTTTTCCTGTCTAAAACCACATATTGAAGCCGGAATTGCCGTGCGCATAAAACAAAACGGGCGGTAAAGTTGTAGTGGCTGGGGAAATGATGGGTTCCGAGAATAGGTTAAAAAGAGGGATTGCGATAAGATTTGCGAAAAAATTGGTAAATCGCCAAGCTTTGCTTTGTTGTGCCCAAAATTTCTTCCGTATAGGCAAAACGAGACGCGTTTTTCCGGGAAAAGAAAAATAAAACCGCCGCGAAGTATATCAACGCGGCGATCTAAATTGTTGAGAAATTAGTGCTGAAAAGTAAAAATAGGATTTTTTCCGACTTTTCCAGCATTGCGCTTGCTCTTTCAAAGCGGCGGTTACTTTTTCAAATCTACTTTATATTTTCACTCTCTAACGCTTTGCATTGTTAAACGCAATCCTAATTCCCTCAGGTTGCGATTACCTCCTACTAAGTTGCGGTTACTTTTTCATTCGACCGTCTCGCGGTAGGCGCAGGTGTTCGTTACGACCCAAACCGGGGGGGACATCAAGCGCCTCCCGCGCTGAGTATTCCATCACCAGCACCCCGTCTCGCTTCAGGATTTTTTCCAGGTCGTTTGTGTGAGGCAGCGTTTTCCCCCAACCCTGGTTATAGGGGGGATCGGCGAAAACGAGGACGGTCTTGGCTTGAGAGAGCCAGGGGAAAGTCAGCATGTGAAGTGTGAAGGCCGGCGCGATTTTCAGGCCCAACCCGTGGGCCAGCGCTGCCCCGTAAGAGACTCCCACGCGGATACCCGTAAAGTAGCCGGGGCCGTTGGTCACGGCCACAAGCCCCAAGTCTCCGAAGCTCCTCCCCGTCTCGGCAAGGAGGCCCTCCATGGCTAAGGGGAGTTCCACCACTTGCCGCCGCCCGATGTCAAGCCGTTTCACCGCCAACAATTCGCCTTCCGAAAGCGAGAGAACGGCGGCGTTGGTCCGCTTCAAACTACAATCCAGCGCCAGAAGCGCGCCGCCTTTACCTGTCCCGTCGCTCATTTGTGCCGCTGCTGAAAACCTAGATACTGTCGTCACGAGACATTTATCATGTTATTATCTCTCCATAAAATACAACAGCGCAGGGGGAGTAATATATGGATAACGCGCGTCACCGCCACGATATATCAGACAGAGTCTGGAACCTTCTGGTGCCGCGCTTTCCCGGCAGGGAGGGCGCATGGGGAGGGAAAGTCAGAGATAACAGACTGTTCATTAACGCTGTATTCTGGATTTTACGCGCCGGAGCGCCCTGGCGCGACCTGCCGCCAGATTACGGCGGCAGGAAAACCAAGCGCCGCCGCTATTGCCGATGGAGGGACAAGGGAATATGGGAGTCCCCGCTGGAGCGGCTGATAACTGAGCCGGACTTTGAGTGGCTGATGATAGACGCCTCGCGCGTCAAGGTTCACCCTCACGCGACGGGAGCGAGAGGAGGGAATCAGGATATGAGCGTTACAAAAGGGGGCTCAACACAAAGATACATTCGGCCGTGGACGCGCATGGTATGCCAGTCAGAATGCATATTACAGAAGGTACCGGAGCTGACCGCGCTCAGGCCGCGGCTCTGATTGGCGGCATAGACGCTGAAAATCTTATAGCGGATCGCGCTTATGATAGAGGCGGAATTATCAACGAAGCGAAAGAAGCCGGTATGTGGGTAGTTATACCGCCGAAGAGGAAGCGTAAGGAGCCTCGGCGGTATGACGAATATTTATATAAACTCAGGCATCTGGTTGAAAACGCTTTTTTATATTTAAAACGCTGGCGAGGGATTGCCACAAGGTACGCGAAAAACACCTCATTGTTTCTAGCCGCCGCGCGTATCAGACGCGTCGCTCTCTGGGTCGGCGTCTCGTGACGACAGTATCTAGAGCCGTTGGCTCTTTTCCGCGCAAAGTTTTTGCCGTGTTTATATCAGGTTTTTGGTCTCTGATTTCCGCGCCGTGATTACGCAATCCACTATAAAACACACCCTGGGGCCATTGGCTCTTTTATGAACAAAACTTTTGCGGTAGCTGCTTTTTACACGCTATTTTGGTGTTCACAATTACGCAATCCGCTATGAAAGTCTTCCAACACCTCACCACCGGTAGACAGAGTGATCACTCGCCAGGGAATCATCTTGGCTCCGAGACTCTTGCCGGAATTCTTAAGCGCGGTCTTCGCGGCATTTTCGATGCCCCCGCAACAGGGGACTTCCATTCTTACCACTGTAACGGATTTGATGTTGTTGCGCGCGATGATCTCCGTCAATTTCTCGCTGTAATCCACATTGTCCAGCTTGGAGCAACCAATGAGAGTGATCTTGTTACGCATGAACTCCTCGTGAAAATTGCCTTGGGCATAAGCGCAGCAGTCCGCCGATACCAACAGGTTCGCGTTCTCAAAATACGGCGCGTTGATTGGCACGAGCCTGATCTGTATCGGCCATTGATTCAGGCGGCTGGTAATCGCCATTTTACCTGACGCCTGGGAAGTTTCTCGCTGAATAGTATGGGCGTTGGAACCGGGACAGCCACCTTTCGCCGCCGTCTTTTTCTTTTCCTTGATATTTTTCTTCACAGCTTCCTCGTCGTACTCCGCGGCTTCCCGTTCCTCGAAAAAAATAGCTCTCGTGGGGCAGGCGGGAAGGCAGTTTCCCAGCCCGTCGCAGTAATCGTCCCTCAAGAGTTTCGCTTTGCCGTTCACTACGCCTATTGCGGACTCGTGGCAGGCGGTGGCGCACAGTCCGCACCCATCGCACTTATCTTCGTCAATCTTGATGATTTTTCGTATCATTTACCGCGCCTCCCTTGATTTTGTAGCTTTATCGTACTATCCTAAAAACAAATAATCGGTTGTTTTTACAACCATAGGAGGTTGAGATGGATTCGACTTTGGGAACTTGCCCTTTGTTCGCCGGGATCGGGGAGGCTGATTTGCGGAGGCTACTGGGTTGTCTGTCCGCCGTTCAGAAGCGTTTCGAGAAGAATGGCTTCATATTCAGGGCGGGGGATAAAGCCGATTCGGTAGGTATTGTGCTTTCTGGAGCGATTCATGTGCTGCGCGAGGATTTTTGGGGGAACCGGTCGATTTTGGCTCGTGTTGAATCTGGTGGGTTGTTTGGGGAGGCCTTCGCCTGCGCGGGAGTCAAGAATTTGCCGGTCAGTGTAGCGACCGTTGAGGAAGCTGAAATCCTGCTGATGAACTGCAAGCGTATACTCACGGCTTGTCCGTCGTTCCGCGACTTCCATACGGCGCTGATCTACAATCTGACACGAATATTGGCGGAAAAGAATGTTATGCTAACGCGGAAGCTGGAGCACGTTACCCAGCGCACTACTCGGGAGAAATTGCTGTCGTACTTATCCGAGCGGGCGAAACTAACAGGAGGAAACGCTTTCGACATACCGTTTAACCGTCAGGAACTGGCGGACTACCTGTCGGTGGACAGGAGCGCTATGTCCGCCGAGTTGTCGAGAATGAAAGACGAAGGACTCTTGCGCTATCAGCGTAGTCACTTTGAACTTTTCAATGATGCGCGATAATCGTGATTATAGCGGTTGGCTCTTTTCTTCGCAAAGTTTTTGCTATTTATGTCCGGTTTTTGGTCTCTGATTTCCGCGCCGTGATTACGCAAGCCACTATAAGCTGATTGAGAGCGCGGCTCAAGTAAGGATTATTTCAAGGGAAAATCCATGCGCCGCAAGGATTAGTGAGCAGTTTATCACAACTGCTATTGCTTTTGCGGCAATGATTCAGCGTAGGACTCACGCGTTTGCCTACGAAACTCACTGGTCTTGCTTTTTTGAAAAAATCAAGTAAACTTACCCATAAGTTTTTGAGCTTTCTTTGAAATTTCCGTTTCGGGGAAACATGAAAGTTTTTATGGGAATGAGATGAAAATAGTGAATTTTACGGATGTGATCGCCCAAAGAATCCGATATAATTGCCACAGGGCCACAGGGCCACAGGGCCACAGGGCCACAGGGCCACAGGGCCACAGGGCCACAGGGCCACAGGGCCACAGGGCCACAGGGCCACAGGGCCACAGGGCCACAGGGCCACA
>JAITGK010000079.1 GCA_031280635.1 Synergistaceae bacterium | reverse complement strand
CAATTTATCGAAAATTTCGGACCATACTTCAAAAGGCCCTTCGAGAATATCTTCTATTTTGACCATTTTGTCTACATGTTTGGTCTGCTGAGCGGGAATTTCTTTTTGGTAATCCCCGCTGGAGAAATGGAATAAAGGAGTTTGTACTGATTTGGCTAATTTTTCTTCCGCTGCGCGATGTTCTAGAGTAGGAATAAGGTTTTCGGCCATAGTCCAAAGTTGTCGTAGTTGCAGGTCATCGAAAGCGACGCCTACGTGTTGAACGATACGCTGACGAGGCAGTCCTTTATCGTTGAGGAAAGACTCAACGATTTGGACAGTTTTTCTGGGACTCAATTTAGACGACTTAGTACGAATAAACATAATGTAGGGAGTATAGCGTTAGACGAGGTATTAGTCAACTATCAAAAATGCTAGGCACTATAAAATAAAAATCATGGGAGCAAATTTGGCAAAACAATGTCATATCAACACTTTGAGAATTCGCTAAAAGGCTTTTGCGGAGCCTTAGCGCGGAAGTCGGGATTAGACCTTTTCGAGAATTAAGATAAAGCTCCAATACGCCGAAATATAAAATTATGAATACAAAATTTGACGAGGTGAATGAAAAAGATTTCAACAATCGTCGCATTGGCTCAGAGCGTAATTTTGACTTAAGGAGGAATATATCATGCAACCTACGCAAATGACCTGGTTGATCCTTCTGGGCTTAGCGGTTCTCGTGGTGCTATACGCAGTAGCGGCTTATAACGGACTGGTGCGTGGGCGCAACCAGACCACCGAGGCATGGAGCGACGTCGAAACCCAATTAAAACGGCGCTACGACCTCATTCCCAACCTGGTGGAAACCGTCCGGGGTTACGCTGAACACGAAAGCTCCACCTTCGAAAGAATCGCCGCGGCCCGGAACGCGGCGATGGGACAAAGCGGCGGGCCAGAGCGGCACTCCGCGGCGGAGGCCGCCCTGAGTTGGTCGGTCAAGTCGCTCTTTGCGCTCTCCGAGGCCTACCCCGACCTGAAGGCCAACAAAAATTTCGTCGAGCTGCAGCGGGAACTCTCCGATACCGAGGACAAAATCCAGGCGTCGCGCCGTTTCTACAACTTCATGGCGCTCACCTTCAACAACCGCACGGAGACCTTTCCCAGCGTCGTCGTGGCAAATCTGTTCCGTTTCAAAAGAGCCGCTTTCTTCGAACTGGACGAGAGCGAGAGAGCCGAGGCCTCCAGGCCGGTTCGAGTTCAGTTTTAGCCTCTCAGCGGTCACAAGCCGTGAACGTTTACGACCATATCGACGCCAACAACCGCAGAACGTTCCTCATCCTCTGCGCCTTCCCAGGAGCGCTGTTCGTCCTGCTGTACCTGGTCTGCCTGCTGACTGCTAAGACAGGCGTCCCGTTTTTCATTGAGTGGGGTGCCCGGTACCTCATAAGGGCCAAAGATGCCGCGTTTCTCGAATGGGCGTCAGGTCAAGCCAAGGCGTTCCCCAACGTGAATACGCTCCAAATGGGCTTTGGCCTGACGCTCGCGATTTATCCGTGGATGCTCTTAGCGGCGTTTTTATGGATTGTGGTTTCCTACCGGCTGGGGGGTGAGATGATCCTGCGAATGGCCCAAGCAAGACCTGTGATTTTCGAGGAAAACCGCGAACTGTACCGCTTGGTGGAGAACACGGCGATCATGGCGGGCCTGCCCACGCCCAAAATCTACCTGCTCAACGACGAATCGCTGAACGCCTTCGCGACGGGACGCAGGCCGGAAAATGCTTCTCTAGCTCTCACCAAGGGAATCATCGAGAAATTGAGCAAAATCGAGCTTCAGGGCGTCATCGCCCACGAGCTGGCCCACATCGGCAACCGCGACACGCGCCTGATGACGCTTACCGTGTCGGGGATTGGGTGCTTTACCTTCTTTGGAGAACTGCTGTTCCGGGGGAGAGGCAGGGTGCAAGTCCTTTCTTTTCTTCTGGGATTCGTCTGCCTGGTATTTGGCTACGTGGTGGCGCCGATTCTGCGTTTTGCCCTGTCGCGCCGCCGCGAGTACCAGGCGGACGCCACGGCGGCTAAGATCACCCACGACCCGGAGTCCCTCGCCCGCGCCCTCGAAAAAATCGTGAAGAACCCCAGGGTGGAAGTTCTGGACGGGAGCCCAATGGTGGGTAACTTGTGTATCGCCGACCCCGCCGAGTACAGTGTGATTACGAAGTTCACCGCCAGACTCTACGCCACTCATCCGCCCGTGGAAGATCGGGTGCGGGCGCTGCGGGACATGAGCCAGTCCGCCGCGGCAGGGGAAAGAAAACCCCTGGGGCGCGTCATTGGGTGACAAGGGATAAGCCACCCCTGCGCACTGAAAGACAGAGGCTGTCCTTAATCACAAACCGGTAAGGGTAAAGGGCCGCTTCGCCGGCGTAGTTGACGTTGATCCTCGGCGTCGCCAGAACGCGGGAGTCGGGAACCGTCTCGCCCTCCGTGATGAAAAGGGCGTCACCGCCGTCCGTGGCGCAGAGGTCCGCGCCGTAGTGCCTGCGTGTGATGTCCAGGGCCATGCAAAGCCTGCCTGGGCCCCCGCAGAGCTTCTTCACGTCCGCGGCCCCGCGCCGGCGCCGCATGGTATCGACCCCCTCACGGGGCTCAACCGCGCGGATCAACACAGCTTCGGGCTCCCCCTCGGCGTTCGCCACGACGTTAAAGCAGTCGTACATTCCGTAAATCAGATAAACGTAGGCGTAGCCTCCAGGGCCGAACATCACATTGGTGCGGTGTCCGGCCTGGGGACTCTTCCGCTTGTAGGAATGGCAGGCGGCGTCTTCGCGTCCGGCATAGGCCTCCGTTTCGACGATAACGCCGGAGATCGTGCCCGCGGCGGCGTCGATATGAACCAGCTTTTTTCCCAGAAGCGCCCGCGCCACGGCCACGGCGTTGCTCTGGTAGAAGCTGCGGTCAAGGGGGTGGCTCACGTGCCGGAATCCCGTTCTGTTTTGGGCGAGCGGGCGGGAAAACGCTCGCGCAGGCGGCGGAACACGCCAGGCGGGACCACGTCCTGCACGGCGCCGCCGAATTGGAAGATGTCCCGAATGGCGCTGCTGGACAGGTAGGAATAGTTCGCGTCGGTGATGATGAAAAACGTCTCGATCTCCGGCGCGATCTGCCGATTCATCAGAGCCATTTGGAACTCGTACTCGAAGTCGGACATGGCGCGCAGGCCCCGGATGATCACCTGCGCCTCCTGTTGACGCATGTAGTCCACCAGGAGGCCCATGAAATGGTCCACCGTGACGTTGGGCAGATGAGAGAGTGCCTCGCTCGCCATCTCGTAGCGGTCCTCAACGCTGAAGGTATAACTCTTGTGCGGGTTGACGAGGATACTCACCCGCATGTCGTCGAAAATGGCGGCGGCGCGTTCCGCGATGTAAATGTGACCGTTGGTGATGGGGTCGAACGAACCAGGATAGACGGCGCGGACAGAGCGTTTCATATGGGCCTCCTATAACTTGACAAAAACCGGGGCCCCCACACGCCGGAGGCCCCGGTTTTTTCCTTGCGAGGTTACGGCTACGAGAACATCGGCGCGATCACCAACGCCACCACCGTCATCAGCTTGATGAGGATGTTCAGGCTGGGGCCGGCCGTGTCCTTGAAGGGGTCGCCCACCGTGTCGCCCACAACCGCCGCCGCGTGGTTAGACGTGCCCTTGCCGCCGAAGTTCCCCTCCTCAATGTACTTCTTCGCGTTGTCCCAAGCGCCGCCGGAGTTCGCCATGAAGAGCGCCAGCACCACGCCCGTCACGATCGTTCCGCCCAGAAGCCCGCCCAGGGCCTCCTTTCCCAGAAGAAGTCCCACCACAATAGGCGAGGCGAGAGCCAAAACGCCCGGCAGAATCATTTCCCGAAGCGCCGCCGCCGTGGAGATGGCCACGCACTTCTCGTATTCGGGCTTGCCCGTGCCGTCCATAATGCCCACGATCTCCCGGAACTGACGGCGAACCTCTTCAATCATGGCCTGGGCCGCACGTCCCACGGCCTCAATTGACAGCGAGCAGAACACGAAGGGCAGAACGCCGCCCAGCAAAAGCCCCACCACCACCTTGGGGTTCATGATGTCGATAACCTGAAGACGGGCGGCCTGAGCGTAGGCCACAAAAAGCGCCAGGGCCGTCAGTGCCGCGGATCCGATCGCCAAGCCCTTGCCCATGGCCGCGGTGGTGTTGCCGATAGAATCCAGCTTGTCCGTGATCTTGCGCACCTCAGGTGGAAGCTGACTCATCTCCGCAATACCGCCCGCATTGTCCGAAATGGGGCCGTAAGCGTCCACGGAAAGCGCTATTCCCGTGATGGAAAGCATGCCCACCGCCGCGCAGGCCACGCCGAACATCCCTGCCAGGGAGTAGCTCGCCAGCGTGGAAAGGCATATCAGAAGCACGGGCACCAGCGTGGACTTCATGCCCAGGGAGAACCCGGACAAAATAACCGTGGCCGGTCCCGTGTCGGAGGAACCCGCCACGTCCTTCACGGGGCGGTAGTCGCTGGACGTGAAAACCTCCGTAGCGAAGCCGATCAAAATGCCCGCCACCACGCCTGACGTCACGGCCAGAAAAACGTGAAATCCCCGCGTGATGAAGAGAAGCATGCTCAGGACGAAAGTCCCCGCAATCATTTTGGCCCCGGCCGCGAAAAGCCCCATTCTCAGGGCAAAAGCCGCGTCGCCGCCCCGGATGCGGTCCATAACCCCCCTGACAAAGGGCAGTTTCTCAAAGCGCCCGAAAGCCCAATCAATCCAGGCCCCCAGGTAAGGCACGCCGGCGAGTACTCTGGGGCTGATCAAGAGGCAGCCCCCAATCGAGGAAACGACGCCCCATCCGGCCAGGAGCAGCGGGAAGGCCACGCCCCAAAAACCCAGAGCTCTGCCGTCCGCGTAGAGGTCGGTGGACGTGATTCCGATGGCTATCGCCGCGACGATAGAGTTCACGTAGGACTCGAACAGGTCCGCGCTCATGCCTGCCACGTCGCCTACGTTGTCGCCTACGTTGTCCGCGATGACGGCGGGATTACGCGGGTCGTCCTCCGGGATTCCAGCCTCGACCTTGCCAACCAGGTCTGCCCCCACGTCCGCCGCTTTGGTGTAGATTCCTCCGCCCACGCGGGCGAAAAGCGCGATACTGCTCGCGCCCATACCAAAAGCCGCCAGCGTCGCCTCGCTCACGAACAGGTAGGACACAGCGATACCCACCAGGCCGATGCCCACAACCAGCATTCCCACCACGCTGCCGCCGGAAAAGGCCATTTCCAGAGCGGCGCCCGCGTCTTTCTTGGCCGCGGAGGCCGTGCGGCCGTTGGCCTGAGTGGCCACGTACATGCTCAGCCACCCAGCCCCAGCGCTGCAAGCGGCTCCCAACAAAAAGGCGTAGGCCGATCCCACTCCCCTGTAGAGAAACAGTATCGACACCACGCCCACAAAACATGCCAGCCACGTGTACTCCTTTTTAAGGAAGGCCATGGCCCCCTTGTGAATGATCTCCGAAAGCTCCACCACGCGCTCTTCGCCCACCTCGAAGGCTGACATTTTCTTGTAGATCCCCCACGCGTAGGCAACGGCTAACAAACCCAGCAGCAAAGTCACGATGATCAGCGAGAATGAAAACACGACAAAGCCCTCCTCCGAAAAAGTCTTGAGTTTTTCCTAACCGTTGTATTATACCCACATATTCACCAAGGCGCAAGCATCCTGAGATTGATCATAGCCAGCTTGATAACGGTTTCACCGCTCTCCGTCAGACGCTCGTAATCCTTAGGACTTTCACCTCCAATGTTATTAACCCTGCAATAATGTTTTGCGTTTACGCTAATGCGCCATATTAAATATTATTTTTGCATTTAAGTTTTTTCAGGTGAACCTTGATTATCATATAGCTCGGAATTCATACATTTTTTAGTAACGCAAATCGACGCCGCCGATTCGGATTACGCATGTCGCTTATGTTTGGTTTATATAATTTTGAGCTCGCTCGCTAATTTCCGAAGAGGTCTATTATGTCATAGTACAACTTTAATGTAATAAAGTCAACAAATTCAGGAAATTCTCTGTACGGAGACGTACGACTTGAGAGTGAAGCTTACACTTTCACCGGCTCCGCCGCCGGAGCAGCAGGGTCGAGGGGTACTCGTCGGGACAGGATAAAGCCGCGATGCCCTCCACAAGGCGCTCCTCCGGCAGGCCCGCGCGATCTGTCCGCAGAATTTCCCTCCAGGGTCCGGCGGACTCCACCACGGACCGCAGTTTCTCTCCAAGCGCCGAGGGCTTGTACAGCGCGGCGGCATCGCGTTTCGCCGCGTCCCGCGTCATGGGAAAAACGACCGGCACGGCTTCCACGTCCGCATGGGCACGGATCACCGATTCGGCGGCGCTGGAACGACCTGGGGCCGCCACGGGCACGAACACCAAGTCCGCACGCCGGATGGCCCGCAAAGCCTTAACGGTGATCAATTCAGGGTCTCCAGCCCTTGGCGTGAGAATCGTCTTCGTGTCCCCGTTCGCTTGCTTTTGGCGTGATAGTTACCTCCCAACCCTTTCAATCTTGCCTTTTTTAAAAATTATACACTTTTTTGCCACCCCCTCCACTCTGCTCCAAACCCTTTTAAAATTCACTTGTAGACTGGGTTCAAAAGTGGTATAGTCAGCATCAATGAATCCTCGTTAGGGGGTGGAACCATTTCGGTGGCACAGAGGGAAATGTCTGTCGAAATTAAGGAAACGCTGAATAGCTCCCTTGCGGGGCTCCGTCGCAGGCCCCTAACCCCATCAATCAGTGCTTCCTCAGGGAGGTATGGACGTGAACGCTCTTAAGGTCGTCGCTTTCAACGGAAGCCCGCGCGAGAACGGCAACACCTCACGGCTGGTGAAGGTGGTTTTTTCCGCGTTGGAGTCCGAGGGTATCTCCACCAAGGAGGTGAGGATGGGGAACAACAAAATCCGGGGCTGCGCCGCCTGCGGCCAGTGTCACGAGAAAAAACTGGAGCGCTGCGCTTTCAGCGACGACCCCATGAACGGGTGGATTGAGGAATTGAAGCAGGCGGACGGGATTATCCTGGCCTCCCCCACCTACTTCGCCAACCTCACCACGGAGATGAAGGCCTTCATCGACCGGGCCGGTTTTTCCTGCAGGCACCTTTTGCACCGAAAGGTGGGCGCGCCGGTGGTTGTGGCCCGCCGGGGCGGGGCCATACAGACCTACAACGCGCTCATGGCCTTTTTCGGCATCTCGCAGATGGTGGTGCCGGGCTCCAGCTACTGGAACATGGGGTATGGGCTGAAGGCGGGCGACGTGGAAAAAGACGAGGAAGCCAAGGAGACGATGAAGAATCTAGGTGCCAACATGGCCTGGCTCTTGAAAAGGCTGAACGCCTGAGCGCTATCCCTCATGCCTGCCTGCGGGCGCCCCGCGCCGTCGAACACAGCGCTCACAAAACACGGAAGTCAACCCCGTTTCTGTCCTCGAAGTTCACGTTATATGTTGTGTAATCACGTCAAAGAGGGGGGAGAGAACCAGTGAAGATAAATCGAAAAAACGACTACGCCTTCAAACGCATCTTCGGCCACGAGGACACCAAGGACATTCTGGCGGACTTCCTGACCGATGTGCTCGTTACGCCGATAGAACCAGAGGAAATAACCCTTATCAACACGGAACTGAACCCGAACTACCTGGAAGACAAAGCCGCCAGGCTGGACATTCAGGTTCGGCG
>JAITGK010000078.1 GCA_031280635.1 Synergistaceae bacterium | reverse complement strand
GGCAGGATCGTCTTCCTGTATATATCTTGGGCAGAAAACAGTTAGTATCTCTGAATCTTTTCCACAGAGTACCTACAGAGCTTTTGCTGATTTTTAGCCATACCGCGATATTTTCTTCTTTTTCTCCACGCTGCTTCGCTTCAATTGTTAGCTCTCGTTTTTCATTGGATATAGACCTCATACAATCACATCCTCTATAATTATATATACCTTATCTTAACACTAATCTATAACGGAATTGCTATAGCGTTGGCGGCGGGAGCGCCAGCTCATCATCCCAGCGGCCCTGGTTCAGCCACGTGGCCGGGTTGGGGATGAAGCGCCCGCCCTCCCGCAGCTACATTGACTAGGTCCGCACGTGGATAACGTTCTAACCTATGAACAGAAGGCGGTAAAGCGCGAGGGGGTGAGAGATCGCCCCCTCTTTTGACGTGCCCAGCAGAGAGGCGGTACCTTCTACCCGCAATGGAAAGATCGCCGCGGCGCCTGCCTCTTGCTTTTTGGAAAGAGTTGTATAAAATGCGTAGTTAGGTTTGTCTACGCTCAATACCTGATTCGCGAAGTGTCTTTTGGTCAGGCGGAAACGCCAAGTTATCTGAACCTGAGGAGGACAATGAGCATGAGTACGGAAGAGAGTCAACAAGCAATTCATCCAAGCGGTAAGGCGTTGGTACCTTTTTTGGTTTTCGTCGTGATTTATTTAGGCGTAGGTATGACGCTGGAGTTTTCCGGAACGGAAATGGCGTTTTACCAAATGCCAGCCCCTGTCGCGGCCCTCATCGGCATTGTTTTGGCATTCGTGATGTTTAAAGGCTCCGTCAGCGATAAATCCGCTCAATTTATGGCCGGCTGCGGAAACAACAACATCATGACAATGTGTTGTATTTACCTGCTGGCAGGCGGATTCGCCGCGCTGGCCAAGTCGATGGGCGGCGTTCAGGCCACCGCAAATCTGGGGCTTTCCGTAGTACCCGCGGAGTACGTGACCGCGGGTCTTTTTGTGATTTCCTGCTTCCTTTCCATGGCGACGGGGACGTCCGTCGGAACCATCACCGCCATTGGACCCATCGCCATTGAAGTGGCCTCTCAGGCTGGACTGAACATGACGCTGGTGCTGGGCACGGTGGTGGGCGGCGCCATGTTCGGCGACAACCTCTCCATGATCTCGGACACGACCATAGCGGCCACTAGAACTCAAGGGTGCGAAATGCGCGACAAATTCAGCGTCAACTTTATGATAGCCATGCCGGCCGCCCTTTTGACCCTCGTCCTGCTTCTGGCGTTCGGCAGGCCAGAAAATGTCGTTCATATCAAGGAGCTGGACTATAGCGTCATCAAGATAGTCCCATATTTGTGGATTTTGGTGTTGTCCCTCATCGGCATCGACGTGTTTGTAGCGCTGGCGTCTGGCATCTTCGTCGCGCTGGTTATTGGCCTTTTCTCTGGAGACCTGACGCTTTTAGGCAGCGCCAAAAGTATTTACGACGGCTTCAACGGGATGTTCGAGGTCTTCCTACTCTCTATGTTCATTGGCGGTCTGTCGGAAATGGTGACGCGAAACGGCGGCTTGGCGTGGATACTGCGCAAAATCGAGTCCAAAGTGACCACTCAGCGTTCCGCCGAACTCGGCATCGCCGCGCTGGTTTCCATTGCCGACATCGCCACAGCTAACAACACCGTTTCTATCGTGATCACTGGCAACATAGCGAGGAACATCGCGGAGAAATACCGCGTGGATCCCCGTCGCAGCGCCTCACTGCTGGACGCGTGGTCTTGTGTGTTTCAGGGCGTTGTCCCCTACAGCGCCCAGCTTTTGATCATATGCGGTTTGGCCGGCGGCGTGGTCAGCCCGTTTCAACTGCTTCCCACTCTGTGGTATCCATATCTTTTGGGAGCCTTCGCGCTGATCTCCATATACGTGCCTTTCGCCGACGGTTATATTAAAAGACGCCCCTGGAACTGGAGCGAGTGGAAAGCGCGGTGAAAACGCGCCGCTGTCTGGCATGATCGCCACTATACAGGAGGGGAGATTCCGATTTGAAAGAAATCCGATGGCACGGTAGGGGAGGAAATGGGGCATTCACCGCGGCCAGGTTGCTGGCGCTGGCGGCTTCGGTGTACGGCGGGCGCTACGCTCAGGCCTTTCCCTCGTTCGGACCGGAGCGCAGAGGCGCGCCGGTCTTGGGGTTTACTCGAATTGACGACGAGGTGATACGGGATCACAGCGAGGTTGCGGAATGCGATTGCGTCATCGTTCTGGATGAAACGTTGGTGAGCGTGGCTGACGTGTTCAAGGGCCTCAAGCCGGACGGGACTATGGTGCTCAACAGCGTCAGGCCGGAGAAGGCTCTCAGAAAGGAAGCGGGCTTCGCCGGCTTGAAAAACTTGACGGCGCTGGACGCCACTGGCATAGCTCTCAAGGTTCTGAGGTCCCCAATAGTCAACACCGTTATGCTGGGAGCGGCTATCGCGGCCACCGGCGTGATCGGTATCGCTGACGCCGAAAAAGCTGTGGAGGAGCTGATGCCAAGTCTGGCCGAGTCCAACAAACGGGCCATGCGAGCCGCCTACGAAACGGTAAAGGGAGGAAATCCATGAAGCCCAGCGTCAACAAAGATTTTCATTTCCCGGAGCGGGCGGAGGAACTGGTCTTTGGCGCCTGCGCCGAGACGGGGACGCTGATAGCCGTCAACTCCGGCTGGCGAGTCTTTCGTCCCATCCTCGACCACTCCAAGTGCGTTCGATGTCTTCTCTGCTGGACGTACTGTCCTGATGGGGTGATAGGCAAAGAGGAAAAAGATCTGACCATCGACTATGACTACTGCAAGGGGTGCGGCATCTGTGCCCATGAGTGTCCCAGGAAAGCGATCTCCATGGTTAAGGAGGGAGCCTGATGAGCGCGTCTCGGCAAGGAAAGAACCGGTTTCTTTCGGGGAACGAGGCCGCGGCGGAGGGGGTGAGGCTCTGTAAACCGCAGGTGATAGCCGCGTACCCTATCACGCCGCAAACCACGCTAGTCGAAAAGCTGTCGGAGTTTCTAGCGGAAAAAACCTGGCCGGCGCCGTGTAAGTTTCTCCTGGTGGAGAGCGAGCACAGCGCTATGGCCGCCGTTATGGGAGCGGCCATGATGGGAAGCAGGGTGTTTACCGCGTCGTCGTCTCAGGGACTTCTCTATATGTGCGAGATGCTGCACTACGTCAGCGGAAGCCGTTATCCCATCGTCATGGCCAACGCCAACCGCGGAGTCGCTACCCCTTGGAGCATCTTTGGGGACCACCGCGACTCTTTTTCCCTGAGGGATTCCGGGTGGATTCAGCTTTACGTGGAAAGCGGGCAGGAGGCGTTGGACACCGTCGTCCAGGCCTATCGAATCGCGGAAAGCGTCCTGCTGCCAGTGATGGTCAACATCGATGGGTTCACCTTGACTCACACGTATGAGCTGGTTGAGCTTCCCACTCAAGAAGCGGTGGACGCGTTCCTTCCTCCTCTAAACACTTTCAATAAGCTCTCCCTGGAAGCGCCCAAATGCCTGAGTTTCATGCTGTGGCCGGACTACCATTTGGAAAGCAGGCAGCGGCAGCAAAAGGCCTTCGAGGAAGCGGCAAAGGTCATAGAGCGCGTTGACGCGGAGTTCCACGCCCAATTTGGCCGGAAATACGACGGACTCGTCGAGCGGTACCGATGCGAAGACGCGGAATGCGTTTTGGCGGTCGTGGGCAGCGTGGTGGGCACGGCGCGCGTCGTCGTGGACAAACTGAGGGAAAAGGGGCGGAAGGTGGGGTTGATAAAGGTGAGAAGCCTTCGTCCGTTCCCGGTGAGTTTTTTCGCGTCGCTGAAAGGTCCGTGCAAGGTTCTTGGGGTGGTGGACCGCGATATTTCCTTTGGGCTGGAGGGCGGGCTGTACACGGACGTCAAGGCGTCCCTTTACAGGCCCGGCGCCGAGATTCGGACCATGGGGTTCATCGCTGGCCTGGGGGGGCACGACGTGTCGAAGGCCGACGTTGAGCTCATGTACGACAAACTGGACAACGCGCTTCAGGGAAAGACGGAAGAAGAGCGCCAGTTCATTGGAATGAGGTGGGCGTAATGGCAATTGATTTCAAAGACCTGAGTGACCAGGAGTTGCTGTACGGCCAGAAAACCTGTCCTGGCTGCGCCGCGACTATAGCCGTCCGGCTGGCTTTGAAGATCTTGGGTGAAAGGACGTTCGTCTGCGTCCCAGCTTGCTGTGTGGCCGCCACGACCAATGCTTACCCGCAGATGTCGTTTTTTGTGAACAACGTGGTGACGGCCTTCCCAGCCACGGGCGCCACCATCGCGGGCATGGCCGCGGCCGCGGAGACGCAGGGACTGGAGGACGTGACAATCCTCGGCGTGGCTGGAGACGGCGGCACGGCGGATATTGGCCTGCAAGCGCTCTCCGGCGCGTGTGAGCGGAACGACAACCTCATCTACCTGTGCTACGACAACGAGGCCTATATGAATACGGGCATCCAAAGAAGCGGCTCTACCCCGTGGGGGGCATGGACCACCACGTCGCCCGCTGGTGAGGGGAAAAAAGGCGAGGTGAAGTTTCGCAAAAACCTCTTCGACATCATCACCGCCCATCGGGTTCCCTATTGCGCCACGGCGAGCGTGGCCTACCCGAGAGACCTCATGGAAAAGGTGGCCAAGGCGAAAAGTATCAAAGGGGCCAAGTTCATCCACGTTCAAGCGCCCTGCCCGACCGGCTGGGGGTATCCCAGTGAGAAAACTATAGAGTACGGTCGCTTGGCCGTGGAGTCAGGATTGTGGTATCTGGCCGAGTACGAAAATGGAAAAAACAAACTTAACCTGACGCCCAAAACCTTCAAACCCGTGGAGCTTTACCTGAGGGGGCAGCGCCGTTTTCGCCACCTGACCGAAGAGGACTACCGCCTGATCGAGCGGCACAGAGACTTGGAGTGGGAGTTATTGAAAAAGCGCGTCAACGTTTGAGAAGACTGAGAAGACCAAGAGGAGGTTGTCGATGTGAAGTTCAGGACGAAAGAAGAGTATCACGCGGATTTGAGGGCTATGCGCCCCAACGTTTTCAAAAACGGGCGCTTCATAGAGGACATCGTTACCGACCCTGACACCAAAACGTTGATAGAGAACGAGAGCCTCACTTATGAATTGCTTCAAAACCCCGAGCACGACGCCATTCTGAAGGCCAAGTCCACCTTGAGTGGGGAAACTGTGGCGCGCTGGCACACCCTCATGACCTGTCCAGAAGACCTCATGATGTACGGCAAATTGAAGAAATTGCACTTTCACCACACGGGCGTTTGCTGCGCGGGGGTCTGCACGGGATGGAACACCTTCAACGTCCTATGGTCAGTCACAGCCGAGATAGACGAAAAGCATGGCACGGACTATCACAAACGGCTGGAAGCGTGGTTGCGCGACGTTGAGCTTAAGACCTACAAAATCGGCGGGGCCTTGACAGACGCGAAGGGCGACCGGGGGAAAAAGGCGGGGCAGCAGGTCACGCCGGATGTGAACCTGCGCGTAACGGAAATCCGAGACGACGGCATCGTCGTCAACGGCGCTAAGGTCATGATCGCCAACGCGGCCGCGTTCCACGAGATTATCTGTATTCCCGGCACCGCTTACAAGGAAAATGAGAAGGAGTTCGTGATCTCCTTTGCCGTGCCCCGCGACGCCAAAGGCCTTACCCTGGTGCAAGCGGAGGTCAAGGAAGGACGCGAGGGCTGGGACGCGATGAAGTACTCCACCATGGCGTCGTACCTGATATTCGAGGACTGCTTCATCCCCAAGGAAAAGGTTTTTATGTGCGGGGAGTGGGAGTCTTCCGGCGTCATCATCTCCCGCTTCACGGCCAACTACAGGGCGGCGATAGGGTCTTGCATGAGCGGCAACGGCGACGTCATGCTAGGCGCCGCGGCGTTGATGGCTAGGGCAAACGGGCTCTCGGCCAACGTCTTCAGGGAAAAGTTCGTGGACATGCAGATGATAGGCAACCTGGTCTATGGGCTTGGACTTGGCGCGATGTTGGCCGGCGAGAAGCACCCATCGGGAACCTTCTACGCCGACCCGACGTTGGCGCACACCAACAAGTATTACGTGGCCACCTCTTACGCCGAGCTCCGACGGATCTGCGAGGATGTGGGCGGAGGCATTGCCGAAACCGGCTGTCTGCCGAACTATAAAGACTGTACTGATCCCGTAATGGGGCCTAAGATCATGAAGTACGTCAAGGGGAACTCCGAGCTGTCAGCGGAAACCCGAGCAAGGGCCGCAAGACTGTCCGAGTGGTTCACCTCAGGCGGCGGAACAATGGCGTTCATCCACGGCGGGGGCTCGCCGGACGGCGCGCGGGTGGTGGTGCGCCTGAACACCCCAGTGGACGAGTACGTCAAGTACGCCGCTGGCATCGCTGGCATCACCGAGAAGGTGGAAGACCCGGCGCCTAAAAAGTAAAGGCAACGCGCATGGGGTCAAGGTCGCGCTCCTTGGCCCCAGAGCCGTTGGCTCTTTTCTTCGCAAAGTTTTTGCCGTTAGACAAGGCCGCTCAAAATGTTCCGCAGAGCTTTACAACTCCCGTTGTGGGACTGGGCAAGGGCAATGCCTTTTTGCGCCGCTTTTTTCCTCGCGACGTGCGCCAGCTCATGGGAAACGGGATGAGTGAAAAGCACAATCAAATCAGGATTTCCAATCATATACTCCAAATTAGTTTTGGGTTTGCTGAAAACCTTGGCGTCATAGCCATAGTCCCGGCAAATACCTTTGTACTGAGAAGCCATACACTCGTTACCGCCGATGATAACCACGCTCATTTCTTGTTCCTCCCAATCATGCAAAAAATAGTGTCCAGTGTATAGGGCCATTGGCTCTTTTATGCGCAAAGTTTTTGCCGTTGATATCCGGCTTTTGTTCTCTTATTTCCGCGCATGATTACGCAACCCGCTATAGTGAAAAACCGCGTGACCAGTGAATAAAGGAAGCGTCGATTCATGGGGTTCTTAGGGGTCCGCGACCCCTAAGGTTTGGGGCGGGACCCCAAAGTACTTGATCAGCGTTTCCTAGAGCCGTTGGCTCTTTTCCGCGCAAAATTTTCGCCGTTGATATCCGGTTTTTTTGTCTCTTATTTCCGCGCATAATTACGCAATCCGCTATAAGCACTACATTGTTCTTGAACAGACCACGTCGATGTCGCGGCGGTCGTGGGACACAAACAGGCAGGTAATCTCAGCCTCTTTAAGAATGACTTGGACCTCCCGACACACGCTCTCCCTCAAATGAGCGTCCAGGCTGCTGAAGGGCTCATCCAGCAGCAAGAGCTTTGGGCGGGGGGCCAGGGCGCGCATCAAGGCCACGCGCTGCTGCTGCCCGCCGCTGAGCTCGTAGGGGTAACGGGACATAAGGTCCTCCATCCGCGCCAACGCCAGCATTTCCTCCACGCGGGCGGCGCGCTGGTCTCGTCCCATGCGACGGAGTCCGAACTCAATGTTTTTTCGAACAGTCATGTGCGGGAAAAGGCCGTAGTCCTGAAAAACCATCCCCACACCCCGCCACTCTGGGGGGACGAAAACGCTCTCGCCGGCCACGGTCTCCCCGTCGAGAAAGATACTGCCTCCACGAGGGCGCTCCAGTCCCGCGATCAGGCGCAGGAGCGTGCTCTTGCCGCTGCCGCTGGGGCCGGCAAGCCCCACAATCTCCCCTTTCTCAATGGCGAAGGACAGACCCTCCAGCACAGAGACAGCGCCGTATGAAAAAGAAAGCTCAAAAACTTCAAGAAACGTCTTTTCTTTTAACATGAGAATCCCATTTGTTTGCCCTGTCCAGCGCCGCGGCGACGGAGACAAAGACCGCGCAGATCGCGATCACAAGGAGCGCGGGGAGCGCCATTTCCTCCAAAATTTCGTTCCTCGCGAAGTCGTACACCCTCGTCCCCAGGGTGTTGTAGTTGAAGGGGCGCAGAATTAGGGTCAGGGGCAGTTCCTTCACCACGTCCACAAACACCAGCGCAAACCCGCTCAACATGGCATCCCGCACGAGGGGCAGTTCCACCCGAAAAAACGCTTCCGCCGGCCCAGCGCCTAAAGTACTCGCCGCCTCCCTGTAAATATTCCCCACCTTCCCGAAACCTGACTCCACAGCGTGGCAGCCGATGGCGAAAAAGCGAACCCCATACGCGAAGAGCAGCATGACCGTCGTCCGTGAGGCGTCGAAGGGGAGTCCGACTCGCGACAAGAAGGTGAACAGGCTGATCACCCCCATCGCGAGCACGGCCCCCGGCACGGAGTAGCCCATGGTGGCGAAGCGAGCCAGAACCAGATTTAACCTCGAGGGGAAAAGGCGTGTGGCGTTCACCGTCCCCACCGCCAGAACCATCGTGAGGGTCGCCGCCGTGAGACCACCGCTTATCGTGTTCCAGGCGTTTTCCCAAAGGCGGGGAAGCGTCTGGGGATTCCAGGAAAGTGTTAGCCAGTAAAGCAACTGCCCCACCGGAAACAGTAGCGAAAAGAACAACACCAGGACGCAAAAGCACGTGCAGGCCAGACCAGAACGGAGAGCTTGGGGCTGAAGCGCTCGCTCCCGGCTGGACGCGGCATGGTACTTTTGACCACGCTGGGCCAGCTTGTTCACCACCATCACAGTAAAAACGCCCCCCAACAGCATGACAGACAGTTTGGCGGCGGAATCGGCGTCGCTCATTCCGAACCAGGCGCCAAAAATCGCCGTGGTGAAGGTGTGAAGGCCGAAGTGGCTTGTCACTCCGAAATCGCTCAGGATCTCAAGGGCGGTCAGGGCAGCGCCTCCCATGATGGATGGAACCATCAGCGGCAGAAAGACCCGGAAAAACGCGCCCCAGGTTCCACAGCCCAGAAGCCGGGCGTTTTCGTACAGTGACGCGCTTTGTTTTTTCAAGAACGCCTTTACAATCAGGTAAACGTAGGGAAAAAGCGTGACGGCAAAGACAAACACGGCGAAAACCAGAGGCGGCGCGGCGGCGCTCAAGCGACTGACGTTCACCCCCAGGAGCCTGAGCCCCACTTGAATCCCTCCGGTGTAGCCCGTGAGATGATAGATCACATAGGCGGCGATGTAGGGTGGAATGGCCAGGGGCAAAACCAGGGCCCACTCTAAGACGGATTTCCCTGGAAACGAGAAAAGGCAGGTGATCCAGGCCAGGGGCACGCCTATCAGCGAAGCGCCCGCCGTCCCGAGAAAGGTGACGAGGGCCGTGTCCCACAGACAAGATTTCAGTGCCCATTCCTGAATGTGCCGCCAATTCTCGTTGGCCGGGGCGGCAGCCCGAACCGCCAGGAAGGCGAACGGCAACAAGACGCAGGCCACGCTCACCCTGAGCGCGAGGAGCCAGGGGTCGGGCAATAGGTTTTTCCAAAAGAGAGGACGCCTTTTTTTCACGTGACCTGTTTTCGCCTTTACTTCCAACCCACTTCGTTGAAAATTCGGATGGCGGGAGCGTTGTTCTCACCGTAGAGGGCGAAGTCCAACGCCTGGGTCTTGAAACCTGTTCCCCACCCCTTCAGCAGAGGGGCGACTTCGGCTTCAGGGTTGACGGGGTATTCGTAGTTGGACTCGGACAGCGACTTCTGTGAGGGTAAAGCCAGAAGAAACTCCACCAGTTTCACGGCGTTCTCTTTGTTGGGGCTGCCCTTCACCAAGCCCACGCCGCTGACGTTGAGGTGTGTCCCGGTGGTCCGCTGGTTGGGGAAAAAGACAGCGACCTGCTGGGCGGCCTTGACCTCCTCTGGGTCCTTCGAATTCAGCATCTGTCCCACGTAATAGGTGTTCATGACACAGACGTCGGAGATTCCAGCGGCTATAGCCTTTGCCTGGTCGCGGTCGTTGCCCTGGGGGGCGCGAGCCAGGTTGTTCACGACGCCCCGCGCCCACTGGGTCGCTTTTTCCTCGCCATCCAAGGCGATCAGGGACGCCAGAAGGGACTGATCGTACATGGCGGCGGAGGAGCGCACCGTCATCCTGCCCTTCCATTTGGGGGAGGCTAGGTCCTCATAGGTCGAAAGTTCCTCCGGCTTGACGCGCTCTTTGGAGTGAACGATAACGCGGGCGCGAGTCGTCAGCCCCACCCAATAGCTGTCTTTGTCCCTGAGGTGAGCCGGGACGGCCTTATCCACGACGGGAGAGACGAGAGGTTGCAGGATTCCGGCTAGTTTAGCCGAGTTCAGGACGCCGCCGTCCACCGCCATGAACAGGTCCGCTGGGGACTTCTCACCCTCTCTTTTTACGCGCTCCACCAGCTCAGGGGCGTTGCCGTTGATAACGTTGACCTTGACGCCAGTCTCTTTGGTGAAGTTGGTGTACAAAATATCATCAATGGCGTAGTGACGCGCGGAGTAGATGTTGACCTCGGCGCCAGCGGCGTGCCTCGCGAAAGCGAGGAACGACACGCAGCCAAATAGAACCGCGAAAAAATTACGCCTCATAAAAAATCCCTCCAAATTTTTTAGATTCTGTAGTTCTCTCATATAACAAATGGGGTTCTTAGGGGCCTACGGCCCCTAAGCGGGGTATGGGGCGGGGCCCCATTTTTTTATTTCTTCCGACTCAAAAACGCCGCAATTCCAGCCAATAAGCCGAATACGCTCCAGGAGACAGCTCCCGAGTCGCAGCCCCCACCGCCACCGGATTCATTATTCCTGGCCGCGTTGAATATGATTCCGCCGCCGTACTCCTCCGATGTTCCCTCTCCAGCGAAGGCCCCGACAAACCAGGGCGCGGCGCGGTCAAGCAAAAAGACCGCTTCGCCGTCCTGATCCGTCGTCGCCTCAAGGTAGTCGTTGACCTCGACCTCCTGCCCGTTTTCGTCGATCGTGTGAACCGGAGCGCCGGAGTAGGCGGCGAACACGGGCTTGTTTGCCATCGGAGCGCCCAGGTGATAAAATTTGAAACGTACCTCTTTACCCGCCACTAGACCGCCCTTCGGGATTTCCTCGGCAAAAACCACCTCCAGTACCCCGTCGCCTCCCAAACGTTTGCCTGCCGTGCCGTCCGCGGTCAGGTTCAGAAAGGTTTTAACGTGAGAAACGCTCGTAGCCGTACCACTTCCCCCGAACTGACTCAGGTCTATCGTTCCCCTGAATTTCCCGTGCAGCACCGCCGTGCCGTCTTTTGTTAAGGTAAAGGGCGCGTAGTCGCAATCGGATTCTTCGACGGCCACGACGTTTCCCGCTCGCGAGTCGTAAGGTTCAAAAGTATCCTCCGCGATAAGGGAAGCGCTTCCGTCGTTGTAAACGATCTCCACGCTCACCTCCATCGGGTTGTAAATCGTCCCCGTCATGCTGAAGGAATATTCCGGCGTCCCAATGATCTCCGTGAAGGTTCCGTAAACCGCGTTTTCTTCCTCCAGAGCGGCGTCGAAGTTTTCCGGCGTGAGGACGAACTTGTGAGCGAATGCGGTGGAGGCGCGGAAAACAAACGCGAAAACGAACAGAGTTGTTAAGAAAATCTTTTTGCCATTCACCAACAAAATCATCTCCCAAAAAATTACTTTTTGACCTCAAAAACCAGCGTCGCGCGGTAACGTATACCCTTCCACTCTGGGTACCTCTCCTTGTCGTACTCCGGCCTGTTCCTTTCCGCCCCGGCGTCAACGTATTCGGAACCAATCACCCAGATTCCGGGGCGGTCCAGGGTAAAAGTCGCTCTGCCTGAGGCGTCGGTGGTTTCGTGAAGGTATTCGTTGTCGCTCTCCTCGCCCGCTTTGGGGTTGGGGGGAAGCGGCGCGCCGTCGTAAGTGGCGGTGATCGAGGCGTTTGAAAGAGGCGTTCCGCGCAACAGGAGCTGTACCGCGATTTCCTGCCCGGACGAGACGGGCCCGGTGTCACTGGCTTGCACGACCTCCAGCGCTTCGCCGCCATTGAGGCGCTCTGTCGCGGACTTATCCGCCGACCAGTTGATCAGGGTTTTGCCGTAGGCCACGGTGGGGCGGGTTCCGCTGTTGAAATCGAACTGGAACGACACCACCGCTGTGCCCGGTTTGCCGATCTCCACGCTAGCCTCGTCAAAGGTAGGGTCGGGCGTCCGGGCCGGAGAGAAGGCTATCGGAAAAACGCTCCCGTCCGCGTACCTGACGCTTCCCGTCATAACGGCCTTGCCGCCGGCATACCCCAGCTTAAGCAGGTTTTCGACGGAATAGGCGTACTTGATAAGGGGCTCCGCGAGGCCTGTTTTGACCTCTATCTTTTCGCCCACCGCGACGCTGAACCTATCTGGTCGCGCCACTGGCAGGTGCGCGAAGGCCAAAGTCGTTCCCGTAAAAACGAGAACCGCCGCGATGATAAACTTTCTCACGATAAACATTTGAAACAACCTCTTCAGTACGCCGCCAGTTTTTCGCCCCAGGCCAAGCACGCCGCCTCGCTGTCACCCTCTGGCGTCTCGTGAACCGCGAGTCCGTCGTCCATGAGACGCCCTCCCGCGTCGCGGACGCGCCCCGCCCAGGTACGGAGCCATTCGCCATCGCCCCACCCGTAGGAGCCAAAAATACCGATTTTTTTGCCCCCCAGGGAGGGAAGAAGTTCCATGAAAAACGGCTCCATCTCGGTTTCCTCGATCACTTCACTACCCATGGAAGGTGAGCCCAGGGCAACAACATCGTAGGCGGCAAGCTCTGTGGCCTTCACATCGCCGACCCTTTTGCGCTCCACAGAAGCCCCTTTACCTACCGCGCCTTTCTCGATGAGCTCCGCCATCTTCTCCGTGTTGCCCGTACCCGACCAGTAAACGATCCCTACCTTAGACATACAAAACCCTCCTTAAATAAAATGCGCCCCGACGCCGGGGTCTGTCAAACGCGCGAAACACCCGCTTGCCGAGAGCCGTTGGCTCTTTTCCACGCAAAGTTTTTGCCGTTTGTATCAGGTTTTTGGTCTCTTATTTCCGCGCATGATTACGCAACCCGCTATAAACGCGCGGGCCGCGTCGTACTCCGCGCGCCTGAACTTTTGAAATGTTTGTTTTGCTTTGCAAACATTGCTATACACCTTCCAGTACCCGTTGGCGAGGCAGGCCCCACCCCGATTTTGAATGAAGCCTTGGACATCCTCCGGCGGGTAACCTAGAAAAAGCCCGATTTCATGAGGGAAATCACCCTCAAACCGCCGCGCCAAGCGCTCGAACCAGGAATTCACCCGCGGCGGGCGCAGTTTGTACCCCAAAGGAAGCAGGATGTTCGCCGCTTCCTCCGAAAGAAGGGTTTGGATCAAGAGTTCTTTTTTATAGAGCAGAAGAAGCAGAGAATCTCCCCTCCCCACACCCTTGGGGAAAAACGCGAAAGCCTCCACGCGGAACTTGCGAAGCAGTTCCTCTTTTCTCTCGTTCCAGGTCGCTGGTATCTCGCCGTCTCCATGTCGGCGGAGATTTACGAGGGTTCCCGGCTTTAACCCCCGTATGGTAGGCGCCGCTACGCAGGCAAGCAGGCGCTCAATGTATTCCCCAGTGTCCTTATCTCGGAGCAAAGTCATAAACGTCCGCATAATGTGCATGGTTTCACCCGTGTATTTATTTTTGTTTGTTAATACAAACATAATAATTCTTATTGAGTATAATGTCAAGGAATAAAGAGGGTAATTTTATAAGACGCTATATAAATTGTTTTCTAGAACAAACAATAAACAAGATACACTGTACGCCTGTGCTTTTTCGCGATAGAGCTGTGAGTGAATGCCCGCTCCTTTCGTTGACGACTTCTCCTGTTTCGTTGATAGCGTATTTTTATGATAAACTGTTTCTGTAACAAACGCTTCGCGCCATATTGGTTGGGCATCGATATGTGAACAGACAATGCCAGGTGGGAGAGTTGTCGATGATAACAGCTCGTACTGAGGACTATCTGGAGGAGGTGTTTCTCCTCGAAAGCACTGGCCGGGACATCACCGTCACCGATCTGGCCGAGCGCCTGAGAATCACCAAGGGTACCGTCACGGCCACCGTCCAGAAGATGGTAGACGCCGGTATGTTGACCCACGAGCGCTATGGTTCTCTTCACCTCACCGAGGAGGGACGCCTCAAAGGTCTTGTGGTCTACCGTCGCCACGAGGGTCTTCGCGCCTTCTTTCACGAGCTTTTGGGCGTGGATCGCGACCGTTCATCCGAAATGGCCTGCAGCATGGAGCACTACATGGACGCCGTTACCGATCAAAGACTTTACGCCATGCTGGAGTTCTTCAGGCGCGCTCGGGCCGACAAGGAGCCCTGGGTCTACGAGATGCTGAACGCTATGGACAACAGCCAAGTGCTCCTGCCCAACCCTCTTTCTATCCTGAAGGGCGGGCAGAAGGGTTCTGTCGTTCGTCTTTCCGCCGAGGATTCTCTGCGCAAACGCTTGCAGGACGCCGGCTTTACCACGGGGGCGCTCGTTACGTGCCTGGAGGCCTCCGAGGATTCTCTGCGCGTTTCCCTAGACGGAAGAGAAACCTCGCTTCCTCGCAACGAGGCGGCCGCCGTGTGGCTGCGGATGCTCTGACAGCCAGAAACGCTGATACCGAGTGAGTCAGAGAGGAGGCGCTTTATGAAAAGCGCGGTTGCGGTCACTTACGAACTGGACGACGCGGCGGAGGCCGCCCGTGAGCTTGCTGGTTCGATCATAGAAAACCTAGAACTCGAAAAAAACTCTGTTGGAATCCTGCTGTGCGACGCGGACATGGACGGGGCTTCCGTCACGGGGAACCTGAGGGAACGGCTCGGCGTCGATATCGTGGGAATGACGACTCTTGCCGCGCTGGACTCGGGCGGGCGGCGTGAGGGGGCGGCGGTGCTGACTGTCCTGACGGCGGGCGATTGCGCCTTTCTCGCGGCGGTCTCGGAACCCCTCGGAGACGACGACCACGCTGAAAAAATCGCGGGCGCGTATTGGATGACCCAAGCGGCCTTGCCAGATGGAGACGCCTCCAGACCAGCCCTGATGTTTCTCTTCTGCCCCTATGGTCTGTCTTTTTCCGGGGATACGTACCCTCACGTCCTCTCTCAAGCGACGGGGAACGTCCCGATCATTGGGGGCGTGGCCTCGGACGATTACGATTATGAACGCGCCCGTGTTTTTTTCTCCGGGACAGAATACAAGGATGCGCTGGTGCTCCTGGGCGTCTGGGGGAACGTGAAGCCCGTGTTCGCTATGCGTCACGTAACGTCGCGTTTTGCCGAGCGTATACGCCGAATCACGGAGGCGGAGGGCAACGTGGTCCGCAAGGTGGGTGACGAGACCTTCGTTCGGTATTTGGAGGGCTTTGGCCTAAAAACTGACGTAGAAGACCCCCTGCTGGCCTTCACCTCCTATCCGATGATGCTGACGCGAGAGGGCGACGAGACGCCAGTCATGCGGCACATTTGCGGCCTGAACCTCTCCGAGGGGACGGGTTCCTTTTTCGGCGACGTCCCCACAGGGGCCCTGGCCAATATCTGTTTGGTCAGCAAAGACGACGTGCGGGCGGCCTGCCGCGAGTCCATGAAGGCCCTGTTGGAGCAGGCAGGCCAGTACTCCACCATCTTCTGTATCTCCTGTTGCGCGCGCGCGACGCTACTGGGTCCTGACGCGGACGCTGAGGGCCGGATACTCTCTGAAATGCTACCCCGTGGCTTGACTCTCGCGGGCGCGTACTGCCTGGGCGAGATCTGCCCCACCCGTTACAAGAACGGCAAGGCCTCCAACAGGTTTCACAACTGCTCCATTACGTTCTGCATGTTTTGAGGCTCGCATCGGGCGCGAAATAAGGAGGCAAAGGCGTGACTCAGGCAAATTTCGAACAGGAAAACCAAGAAAACTTGGAAGAGAAATCCCTGGAAAAGGAGTACGGTCGGCTGACCAGGCGGTACAAAAAGCTCGAACGGGACTATCGGGCCCTTTCCGCCATTCACGAGCAGACCGAGCGCCTACGCGACGCGAACGAAGCGGCGAAGGAGCTGTCGAACTTCTACAATCGCCTTTTACTAAAGAATACGCCCGCCATCACCTTCATGATCGATCTCGAAACGCGTTTTGTGCTGGGGAGCGAGAAAACCATGGATTTCCTCGGCTACAGCGACGCGCGTGAGATGGTGGGAGTGGACTTCTCCACGCTTTTCTCCAAAGCCATGTCCGACGCGTGGGTCTCCGAGACTCGCCAACGGTGCGTGTCCGTCATGCGGAACAAGCAGGCCTTGGGGTACGAGGAAAAGGTGACCCCTACAAACGGCATGGAGACCGCCTTTCAGGTCACGATAGCCCCGGCGGAGGAAAATGAGGACATCTGCCGCGGAGCCGTTGTCGTCATGAACGACGTGAGGGAGCTCCTGAGCGCCAGGGAGGCCGCGGAGCGGGCTAGCGTGGCCAAGGGCGCCTTCCTGGCCAATATGAGTCACGAGATGCGCACCCCCATGAACGCCATTATCGGCATGACTTCTATCGCCAAGTCCTCCGCCGACCCTGAAAGAAAGGACTACTGCCTGCAGAAGATAGAGGACGCCTCCACCCACCTGCTAGGCGTCATCAACGATATTCTGGACATGTCGAAGATCGAGGCGAACAAGCTGGAGCTCTGTTTCGCGGACTTTGACTTCGAGAGAATGCTTCAGAAGGTCGTCAACGTCATCAACTTCAAGGTTGACGAAAAGCATCAGGTCTTCACCGTCCACATTGGCAAGTACATCCCGCGCTGTCTGGTGGGCGACGACCAACGGCTGGCGCAGGTCATCACGACCCTTCTCTCCAACGCGGTCAAGTTCACGCCGGAGAAGGGGAGCATCACCCTGAACGCCCGCCTTTTAAAGGAAGAAGACGGCGTCTACACGATTCAGATAGAGGTGACCGACTCGGGCATAGGGATCAGCTTGGAGCAACAGTCGCGCCTTTTTACCTCCTTTGAGCAGGCGGAGACGGGCACGTCGCGCAAGTTCGGCGGTACCGGACTGGGCCTTGCCATCTCCAAGCGCATCGTGGAAATGATGGGCGGGACGATATGGATAGAATCCGAGCTGGGTCATGGTTCCACCTTTGCCTTCACCATCCAGGCCCAACGCGGTTCGGGGGAGCAGCGCAGCCTCCTGGCCCCTGGGGTCAACTGGAACACCATTCGCGTTCTGGCGGTGGACGACACGCCGGAGATACGAGAGCACTTCCTGGAAATCGCCCATAGACTGGGTCTCGCCTGCGACATCGCGGCCAGCGGCGATGAGGCCTGCGAGATGATCGAGCGAAACGGCTCTTACGACATGTACTTCGTCGATTGGAGTATGCCTGGCATGGACGGCGTGGAGCTTTCCCGCCAAATACGAGAGAAGGGCAAGGGGAATTTCGTCATCACCATGATTTCCGCTACGGAGTGGAGTTTCATTGAAAAAGAGGCTCGCGCCGCGGGGGTAAACAAGTTTTTGCCCAAGCCGCTTTTCCCCTCCTCCATCGCCGACTGTATCAACGACTGCCTCGCCACCAGCGCGCCCGAGACGGAGCCCGGCGTCCAGGAGGACGGGGACGCTCGTTTCGAGGGGCGGCGTATTCTGCTGGCCGAGGATGTGGAGATCAACCGAGAGATCGTGTTGGCGCTGCTGGAACCCACCGCGTTGACCATTGATTGCGCCGAGAACGGGGCGGAGGCCCTGCGTCTCTTCAGCGCCAACCCGGACCGGTACGACGTGATCTTCATGGACGTGCAGATGCCCGAAATGGACGGCTACGAGGCCACGCGCCGCATCCGCGCCCTGGACGCTCAAGAGGCCCTGCGGGTACCCATCATCGCCATGACGGCCAACGTGTTCCGAGAGGACGTGGAAAAGTGTATCGCCGCCGGCATGAACGACCACGTGGGCAAGCCCCTGGACTTCGACGAGGTCCTGGACAAGCTGCGCCGCTATCTGCCCCACTAGGTTTTTTTGAAAGTGAGTGTTTGAAATGCCCGAATACGCTGTGGGGAAGCTCCCGCCCGACGTACTGAAAGACAACGTCCTCCGCTACGCCGGCGCGCCCAGGCCGGAGGTGCTGGTGGGTCCCGGCTTGGGCGAGGACGCAGCCCTCATTCGATGGGAGGACGCTCCTTATCTGGCCGCGGCCTCCGACCCGGTGGTGGGCGCAACCCACGGCGCCGGGCGGCTGCTGGTCCACGTCAACGCCAACGACGTGGCCTGCAAAGGGGGCGACCCCGCGTGGTTCATTGTAACCCTCATCGTTCCCGCTCGGAACGGGATGGACAGCGTGCGCCGCCTTATGGAGGAGGTTCACGACGCCTGTAAGGCCCTCGACATCGCGGTGGTGGGGGGGCACACGGAGCTGACCGACCGGTACGATCGTCCTGTTCTGGCGGGTACCATGATGGGACCTTCTCACTTCGACCTTCGCGCGGAGAATATCCAAGAGGGCGACGTCCTCCTGGCAACCAAACACGCGGGTTTGGAGGGTATGTCCATCATCGCCCACGACCGACCCGACCTCTTGTCCTTTTTAAGCGAGTCGGAGCTGGAGCGGGCGTGTTCATGGCAGGACAGCCTTTCCGTGCTGAAAGAGGCCCGTCTGTTGAGGGACCTGGCCCGCTACATGCACGACCCCACCGAGGGGGGGCTTGTGGGGGGGCTTGAGGAAATCTGCTGTTCCCGCGGCCTGGACGCGGCCTTGGACGTCAGTCGCGTTCCTATATCGCCTCTAACGGTAAAGGCCGCCGAGAAAATAGGCTTTGACCCTTTGCGCCTGATCTCCTCCGGCGTTCTGCTGGCCGTTCTGCCCCCGGACAAAGCCGACGAAGCCCTCAAACGCCTATCCGCCGCGAACGTCGCGGCCAGCGTCATCGGACGCTTTGGCCATCCCCGCTCCAAAAAGACAGCGCCCGACGCCCATGAAGAGCTCTGGAATATTCTAGCGCGACCTCGCTAAGAAGCTATAGACCGTTATTTATAGCGGATCGCGTAATTACGAATATCAAAATAGCGTTAAAAAAAGCTCATAACCCGCCAAAATCTAGCTTTTTTATTTCTTGGCGCTTCTTTGGTTTGCCGCTCTTTCATTTTGATTTAGTTATGTCAGACGCTATAAGTGTTTACAATGCTTTATCTCTTCTTGACCCGTTTGCCCCGGGGAAACACCCAAACGAATTGCCCTGGCGTGGTCTATGTGGTATAACTGTTCCTGTTGAAACAGCGGGCTTGTTCGCTTGAAACAGCGGGCTTACCCGCGGTGAAATGAAAATTCAACGGGGAAGCCGCCGGAACCGCGTTCCCCCGAAAAAGGAGACGTTCGTTTGGATATGTACGCCGATACAGCGCGCCCCCAGGGACAGGAACAAAGATTCAGCGCCCTGAGGATTTTTAATCGGCATGAGTGCCGCTACCTCTCCCCGGAGGTTCAGTCGCTTGCCTACTGTCTCCTGGGCTCCTTGTCCGTGCCCGCGACCGTGACGGAAAACGCGATTCAGCAGGCCGTGAACCTCGGCGCCCTCAGCGGCGCGGTCATCGACGCCCAGATATTTGAAGCCCTGTTCCACGCGCTGACGCTGGACCCCTCGTTCAGGTTTCCCTTCGCGCCTCCTCTGTCCATGACGCCTTTCAGTTCCTGGGTTTGTTGATAATGGCCAAAGCAGTATCCAAAAAAGGGGAAGTCCCTGAAAAAAAAGCCGCGCCGAAAAAAACGAAAAAAGCGACTGAAACAAAAAAGGTTGGAACGAAAAAAAAGGTAGCGAAACCGGCCGAAACGAAAAGGATAACGGCGCGGAAAAGCGCGGCGCCCAAACAAGAGCGCGCCTTGCTCTCTGGGAAGTCGGCCGCGGGAAAGACTCTTGTGGTCGTGGAGTCGCCCTCCAAGGCAAAGACTCTGTCCAAAATTTTGGGGCCAGGTTACGTCATCAAGTCGAGCGTGGGGCATATCCGAGACCTGCCCCGCAGCCGCATGGCTATTGATATTGAGCACGACTTCGCGCCGGAGTACATTCTGGTTAAGGGCAAGGCCTCCATCAAAAACGAGCTAACCGCCTTGTCGCAGACCGCCAAGGGCGTCCTCCTGGCTTCCGACCCCGACCGGGAGGGCGAGGCCATCGCCTGGCACCTGGCAGACCTGTTGGAACTGCCTCTAGACCAGAAATGCCGCGTCCGCTTCTACGAGATCACGGCGAACGCCGTTCGCGACGCCGTGGCGCACCCCGACGTCATCGATCTGTACAAGGTGGACGCCCAACAGGCGCGCCGCGTCCTAGACCGCCTCGTGGGCTACACCCTCTCTCCCCTGCTGTGGAACAAGATACGCTATGGGCTCTCCGCCGGCCGCGTCCAGTCCGTAGCCCTCGACCTGATCTGCCAACGGGAACGGGAAATTGAGAAATTCATCCCTGAGGAGTACTGGAACGTTACGGTCAAGGCCGACGCGTCGCTTGGGCGCGCTTACGAGATGAAGGTAGACCGTTGGGAGGGCAAGAGCCTTTGGAAAAACAACCTGCCCATTATGATAAAAGACAAGGAGTTCGCGGAGACCATCCTTGAGGAAGTCCGTTCCCACGACATTATCGTCTCGGAATTTCGCCCGCGCGAGAGTCAGCGCAAGCCCCAGCCCCCCTTTAAGACCAGCAGCGTGCAACAGGAAGCCGCCCGTCGCCTAGGACTGTCCCCACGCCGAACCATGCGCGTGGCGCAAGACCTGTACGAGGGTATTAACGTTCCCGGTCAGGGTCATATTGGCATGATCACCTATATGAGAACTGACAGCTTGCGTCTGGCGGCAGAGGCGCTCTCCGCTTGCCGGGACTACGTCGCGTCCCGCTGGGGTTCCCGCTATCTGCCGGGGAAACCCAACGCCTACACGGCGGCGGGTCGCAGTCAAGACGCCCACGAGGCCATCCGCCCTACGGACGTGACCTTGACGCCCGATTTCGTAAAGAATGCCTTGACTACAGAGCAGTTCAAGCTCTATGACATGATCTGGCGACGCTTCGTCGCGTCGCAGATGAGCAACGCGGTGGTGGCGAATTCCACACTTCTGGCGGACGCCGGTCGCGCCGGGTTGAGGCAGTTCGGGGAGAGCCTGATCTTCGAGGGCTGGAGCGCCGTCTGGCCGTTGGAGCTGAAAGGCGAGGTCATGGCCCCGGCTGAGGCGGGTGAGCGCCTGCTGTTCGTCTCCGCTGAGAAGGAGCGGCGCTTCACCCGCCCACCTGCCCGGTACTCCGAGTCCACCCTGATAAAGGCCCTGGAGGAGGAGGGAGTCGGGCGGCCCTCCACTTATGCCACCATCGTAGATACCCTCTACAGCCGGGATTACGTAGAAAAAAACGAAGACAAGCGCCTGGTTCCAACCTCTCTGGGAAAGATAGTGGATGATTTCCTGCTGAAGTACTTCAATGGTGAGAACGTCGCGTCCATTGTGGATACGGGCTTCACCGCCCAAATGGAAAAAGAGCTGGACGAGATTGAGGAGGATAAGCGCAAGTGGCTGGATGTGGTGAAAGATTTCTGGATTGACTTTTCCCGTACTGTGGACTTGGCGAAGGACGCGGAGCGGGTACCCCTTCCGGAGCCGGAGCCCATGGGGGAGGACTGCCCGGAGTGCGGCAACCCCCTGGTCAAAAAGCGGGGCCGCTTTGGGGAGTTCATCGCCTGCGCGGGCTACCCCGGCTGCAAATACACCCGCGCTGTCCTGAAAGTCATTGGGGTGAAGTGCCCCAAGTGTGGGGAAACCGAGGGCGGCGACATCGTCAAGCGCAAGAGCAAGAAGGGCAAAACCTTTTTCGGCTGTTCGCGTTACCCAGACTGCGACTACGTCGCGTGGAACCAGCCCACAGGCGAGAAGTGCCCCGAGTGCGGTAACGTTCTTCAAAAAAAGGGCAAGGCGACTCTCTGTTCCGTGTGCGGCTATAAGCTACGCGATGAGTCCACGGATGAGTGAGTTTCCCTGGGACATCACCGTTATCGGAGGTGGGCTCGCGGGGTGCGAGGCCACGTGGCAGTTGGCCAGTCGGGGCTACCGCGTGAGGCTCGTGGAGATGAGGCCGCTCGTTCAGACCCCGGCGCACGCTACCGCGAACCTGGCGGAGGTGGTGTGCAGCAACTCCTTTGGCGGCGAGGGCGGCGCGGCGGGTATCCTGAAGGCGGAACTAGAGATGGGAGGTTCGTTGATTTTGGAGTGCGCTCACGCTTCTCGCGTCCCGGCGGGCGGGGCCTTGGCGGTGGATCGGGGTCGCTTTTCCGAGCTGGTGAGCGTTCGCGTGGAGTCGCACCCCAACGTTGAACTCGCGCGTGAGGAGGCGACAGAGCTTCCTGACGGCCGCGCTGTTATCGCGACGGGGCCTCTGACCTCGCCAGCTCTGGCGGGGAGCCTGCAAGCCCGGCTCGGACAGTGCCTTTTCTTTTTTGACGCGGTCGCGCCCATTGTGACCCAGGAGTCCATTGACCCGGAAAAAACCTACGCGGGGGGACGTTACGGCCACGACACGGACTACCTCAACTGTCCCATGAACAAGGAAGAATATCTGGCCTTTCACGCGACCTTGGTCAGCGCGGAACGCGTCATGTCTCACGGCTTCGAGGAAGCGTACTTTGAGAGTTGTATGCCCGTGGAGGTATTGGCCGCGCGGGGGGTGGACACGCTGAGATTTGGGCCCATGAGGCCCGTGGGGCTGCCGGACCCCAGGACGGGCCGAGAGCCTTACGCGGCGGTTCAGCTTCGCCGGGACAACCGAGAAGGGACCCTCTACAACCTGGTGGGCTTTCAGACCGGTTTGAAATGGGGAGAGCAGGCGAGAATTCTCCGAATGATCCCCGGCCTGGAAAACGCGGAGGTGGCGCGTTTTGGCGTGACGCACCGCAACATTTACGTGAATGCTCCCGTTGTGTTGGACGGTTTTCTGAGGTTGAAAGAATCCCCTCACCTGTTTCTGGCGGGACAGATCACTGGGGTGGAGGGCTACATGGAGAGCACGGCGATGGGTCTGGCCGCCGGTATTTACGCCGCTATGACGTTATCGGGCTCACCCCTGCCTCCCTGGCCAAGGGAGACCGCCATTGGCTCGCTTCTGAACTACCTGCGGAGCGCGGAGACTGACAGCGGCAAAACCTTTCAGCCCATGAACGCGAACTTAGGCGTCTTCCCCCCGCTCTCTCGGAAAATCAAGGACAAAAAACAAAAAGCGCGGGAGACGCACGCCCGCGCCGTCATGGCCACCCAAGGCTTTTTCCGCGAAATGGGAGGACAGGGACTTGCCCTTGGCTAAAGTAAAGTGGGAGGGGAGGCCGATAAATATTTGGGAAGTAATTTGAGGGGTGACGTTCGACATGAAGATAAAACATACCACAAGAGTAGGGGCGTCGGTCTTAGCGTTAGGGTTTCTTTTGGGGCTTGTTGGACTCGCCGCCCCGGGAGAAGCTCGTTTCGCGTTGGAGCAGCGACGCCTTTCCGTCGTGTTGTTCCCAACGGAAAACAACACGGATTTGCAGGTTTGGCACAGCAAATACTACCCCTACAGCGTCCTGGAACAGAAGATGACAGAACACCTGGCGGCGCTTTTTTCCGACTCGCCGATGGTGGACGTCAGGGTTCTCGACGAGAACGGAATGAACCGATGGCTGAGTCAACCGCGTCGCGCTGAGGACATGGCGGTTCAGATGGAGCTTTACGGCGCCATTTTGAAGGAGCGCGAGCTCTTGGGTTCTGTAGACACAGGAAGGGTAAAATTGCGCCTCAAGATCTTTGACTCGGTGAATGGCGAGCAGTTCGCGACGCGCATCGCCACGGGCAAGGACCAGCGTTACACTTTCGCCCCTGGCGAGGAACGGCTGTTTTGGATCGATCTCCGTGTCGCGGGTCTGCCCACTCCCTTTGAGGACGGCTTGGACCTGCTGGGCCTGACGAAAACCCCGGACAAGGGTCAGAAGATGAGCCGTCCCACGTGGCGGCAGTTCTCTGGAACCTCCCACTGGCAAGCGATCAAAAATGCCGTAAAAGATGGCTACCACGAGGCGATGTCCCACGTCTCCATGGCCTTGAAACGCGACTATCCAGAGACGCGCGACGAACCTCCTTTCAACCCCCACGCCATCAACGTGGGACGTATTATCTCTCCAACGGCGGACTCCAAGCGCAACAAGCGGGAATACGTTGTCTCCATTGGGCGGGAGGACGCCCTGCGGGTGGGGGATGTGTTGGAGGTTGTCCGCAGCGATACCTATGTTTCTATCGACCCAGAAAATCCTGTGGCCGTGATACCCAAAAGCATTGGTAAGGTGAAGGTGCTCCGTCTCCAGGAAAGAACCGCCGTGGTGCGCGTCGTCGCGGACAACAAAAAAGAGCCTATCCAACTGGAGGACTTGGTTATGAAGTTCCACCGACCGGATGTTCTGCAAATGAAGTGGGAGTCGAAAACGCCATGAAGAACCGTGTACAGACAGCGTTTGTGGGGATTTTTGTTTTTCTCTGCGCTTTTTTTCTTGCCTTTGTGATGGAGGCGGAGGCCAATGGTAATGTCTCAGCAGACGAGGCGCCAACGCCTGTTCGGCCGGACGCCAACAGGTCGGCGCGCAAAGCCCCGGTTCGACGCCCTCCCAAGAAAACGACGCCGAGAAAAAGCGCCACTAGAAAGACGGCGCGACCCAGTCCAAGGAAGGTCTCCTCGTTGGAGCGAGGTATTGCCCTGATGGAGCAAAAACGCTATGAAGAGGCGCGTTCTTGGTTGCGGAAGGCTGTGGGGGAAGAGCGTAAGAACCCCTACGCTTGGTATTGGTACGGATTGGCTCACGATAAAGTGGGTCAATTTCAGCAGGCACAGCTCTTTTACACCCGAGCCGCGGCTTTAGACCCATCTTTTCCGCCCTTCTCACGGATCATGCTCCACCCTGACGAGGGAGGGCGTATCCCTCTGTGGGATCCGCTGCGTCGGGCGCGTTTATATGGCATAGAGACGAACCATCGAGGTATGGAGATCGTGCCTCCCGGCTCGTCAGAGGCAACGCGACGCCCCATGTACCCAGATCCGCCGCTGACGCCAGGAACGCTTTATCCTCCGTATCCGCCCGCCAGGCCCAGCCAACCGGCGCGCCACGCGCCGCCAGTGTACATTCCCCCGCTTCCCCCTGGCGAAGAAACGTCTGAACTCCAGGTTCCGTTGAGTTCGCGACCCTGAAAAACGAATGGAGTGATATAAAGTGAGAAAATCGGTGACGAAAAACACGCTTCCGTGGATGGCGCTATTGTGTTTCGCGTTTATATCCGTTCCCGCTGTAGCGAAGGTTTACGTGACGGAACCGTTGTTGGTTCAGCAGCCTCCTTACGCGGGCATGACGTTTTATGTGTACAGACCCTACGACATGCCCAAGGGGTGGTATTTGACCTTCGACGGCTACCCCGTGTTCAAAAACAAAGACGAGATATGGGTGTATGGCGCTTATCACGGTCCCAACCTGACGCCGACCCATTACGTGGTGGGTTCGGTCATTCCGTCGATGGCGGGCTTGACCCCTTACGCGACCTCGGCGCGAATATCCTCTTTCTCAGCCTGGTATCCGACCTCCTATACCGCCGCGCGTCAACCTCAAATGGGACGTCCGCCCCAGGGGAAGGAGCGAGAAACCTTTGTTACCCCAACCTACATGCCCAATTGGTCTTTCGACGAACGCTTTATGGCGGTGGGAGGATGGAAGGGAAGCGTGGATCGGATAGGGGTATTGCATGGACTGGGAACTCCCGTGGTCTGGAAGGGAAACTCCCCCAACGTAGTTTATGCCTGGACCGGTCAGATGTGGTACCCTATGGCGGCTCGCGAGGGTCAAAGACCCGCTAGTATTCTCAGAGAAAACCTCTATTTCTTGACGCGGCAGACAAAGCGCAACGGCTTTGTATGGTATGAGGCCGACATGCCCCTTCTCGCTCAACAAGCCGCCGTGTGGGGCTATTATTGGATGGGCGAGGTCATGCCGCGTTAGAGCGGATAGGCAAAAAGGCGGCAAAAGCGGAAAAAAACACCCCCCCGACCGGGGGGGTGTTTTCGCGCTTTTTGGTCATTGGTTTTCCGCGACGGCCTCGCGATACGCTCCTCGTTCGGCCAGAAGGCGCGCGAAATAGGTGTTCGACCACCAATTGGCCCCATTGAAGTAGGTGACAGCCGTAAAAAACAGTACGAGGCACGCGGCAATCGCCAGGAAGAGTATCCCGATCTGTTTTTTGAAACTGGGCTTCTCACGCATTTCGTGTATCTCCACGTCGCTCTGACGTGGAACTTTGATCCCCTGCTTCTCTAACTTCTCCCGTTCCCACTTTTCCCACAGGCTCATAGGGTTCGCCTCCCTTTCCCAAGTGTGCCGAAAGTATACACCCAAAACGGCGTTTCGCGCTATCTGATTTCGCGCCCCCACAGAGCGAGGATACCTAGGTAAATATAGCGAATCCAGCAACTACAATCATTCAGCGTGAATCACGCGCGTTGCCTAGCGAGTGAAAATGAATCTCTTGACAAAGGAGAATTTATGTTATAGTCTATGCAGACGCAAGATTGGCGTAAGCCAAAATAATGTAGAAAGAGGTGAAAAAACATGATTTCAACGCTTGACCTTTTTGCTGATATATGCTATAATTCGCGACAAGCGACAAGCGACAAGCGACAAGCGACAAGCGACAAGCGACAAGCGACAAGCGACAAGCGACAAGCGACAAGCGACAAGCGACAAGCGACAAGCGACAAG
>JAITGK010000070.1 GCA_031280635.1 Synergistaceae bacterium | reverse complement strand
CTTATTCTGCTCTCCCAGTATCTGAGGGCTTAATTTGAGTTCAGGGAATTTTGTTACTCTACGGATCGCTTCCGCTCTGCTTATTCTCCCCGGCATAGCCGGGGGCTTAATATATTATCAAGTTATAGGGAGGGCTTTATCACAGACGAACGACAGGTGTATTTCCCCCCCTCTTGCGCTCTAAAGTTTTTAAGGTTATAATTTCATAGGTTGAAAGATAAAATCGACGACGAAAGGGAGGCATATGGGAGGCATATGGATATGAGATACAACGAGGCTAAGGATTATGCAGTGCTTTATTTCTACTTCACGAGCTTCTCCTTTAGGGGCATGGATCCCGTTTTACTTGGGGTTTGTGTGCGTCGTGATTTGTGTCGCCGATAGAAACAATACGACAAAGCGCAGCCAACATGTAAAGCCGGGGTCCTGAACAGGGACCCCGGCTTTTTGCGTGTCGCGTTTTTTGCGCGCTGCGTCAAAAGCGGGGTGGAGAGCGTGAGTTACAAGATGTGCGTGGTGGGACTGGGCCTGATGGGAGCCTCATTGGCGGGGGCCCTGCGGGGGTTTCGGGAGGCGCGGATAACGGGCGCTGATGTACTGGAAGACGTGTGTCGGAAAGCGGAGCGCGCGGGCATAGTGGACGAGGCCGTCACAGACGCGAGTACCGCGGTGAGGGACGCCGATTTGGTCATTTTCTGCGTCTACGCCCACCACATTCCTCCAATGCTTGAACGGTGCGTTGGGGCGTTTCGGGAGGGAGCGGTGCTCTCGGACATCTGCGGCGTCAAGAGCGCCCTCTACGCCAGGCTCGCCGATCTGCTGTCCCCCCACGTGGACTACGTGGGCATTCATCCCATGGCGGGCAAAGAACGCGGTGGCTTTGACAACGCGGACCCGGCGGTGTTCAAAAATTCGGGGCTGCTCATCTGTCCGCTCCCCTCCACAAGGCCAGAGAGCGTGGAACTCATGCGGAAGTTGGCCACCCACATCGGCGCGGGGTGCGTGGCGGTAACGCCACCCGTGGAGCACGACGCGATCATTGCTTACACCAGCGACCTAACGCACATCGCCTCCGCGGGGCTCTGCCTGAGCCCCCACCCCGACACAGGGCCTGCGTTCACAGCGGGGGCGTTCCGGGACTGCACCCGCGTCGCCGACATCAACGCCGACGCTTGGACGGAACTGCTGATGGACAACCGCGCTCACACGCTGACCCGACTTGAAACCTACATAGAGGATCTGGGAAAGATTCGAAACGCTCTGGCGACAAGGGACCAGGCGGCGCTCCACGCGCTTTTGAAACGCGCGGGGGAAAACAAAAGGGAGATGTTGAAGCGGTGGACGCGGTAAGAGAAAAAAGCGAGAAAAATGGGATTCTTATCAACCGCTTCCCAAAGGGAATTGTCACACCGCCTTCCTCCAAGAGTCTGGGGCATCGAGCGGTGATCTGCGCGGCATTGGCAGGTGACGGGAGCGTGGTCGAAAACTTGAGTCGCTCAGACGACATCGACGCCACTCTAAAGGGAGTCAAGGCCCTGGATCTGGCGGAGCTTCAACTTGACGGGAACACGCTACGCGCGACGCGGAAAAGCGGTGAACTCCAAGCTTTCAGGACGGTGGACTGCCGCGAGTCCGGATCGACACTGCGCTTCCTTCTGCCTCTGGCAGCGCTGGACGGACGACGGACGATTTTCACGGGGCAGAGCAGGCTGCTCCAGCGACCCCTTGGAGTCTACGAAAAGATCTTTTCCAACGCGGGAATGTCCTTCGTCCAGGAAGCGGATCGGGTGACCGTGGAGGGGCGATTGCAAAGCGGCGTGTACGTCCTGCCGGGAAACGTGAGCTCGCAGTTCGTCTCAGGGCTCCTGTTTGCCCTGCCGCTTTTGGAGGGGGACAGCGAGATACACCTTTCCACCCCTTTAGAATCGGGACCTTACGTGGACTTAACCCTTGACGTCATGCGGCGCTTCGGCGCGGAGCTTGAAGTGGGAGTGGGGTGGTATAAAGCGCGAGGTGGAAAAGGCTACCGGCCCGCATCCTACAAAGTGGAGGCGGACTACTCTCAAGCCGCTTTTTTCCTGATAGCGGCGGCGTTGGGACGGGACGTGGGCGTTGCTGGACTCAACCCTGAAAGCCGTCAGGGAGACCGGGCGATTCTGAGCATTCTGCGGAAGATAGGCGCGGAGCCCGTTTGGCGCGACGGCGTGGTGCGGTTGGCGAGTACCAGCTGTCTGTCCGCCGTGACGGTGGACGCGCGGGAGATACCGGACCTAGCGCCGCCGGTGGCGGCACTCTGCTGTTTTTGCGAGGGCACGAGCAAGATCTTGAACGCGGGACGGCTCCGCCTGAAGGAGAGCGATCGCCTGCGCGCTCTTCGAGTGGAGTTGAACAAACTGGGGGCAAGCGTCGAGGAGGGTGAGGACTTTCTCTCCATCACTGGGGCAAAACGGCTGAGGGGCGGGAACGCCGACGCCTGGGGCGACCATCGGATAGCGATGGCCCTGGCTGCGGCGTCTATCCGGTGCGAGACCCCGATCCAACTTACGGGCTGGCAGTGCGTGAACAAGTCCTATCCCGATTTTTGGCAATCTTTCTGTCAAGGAAAGAGATAAAAATGAACGTTTGGGGAAACACGATCAAACTCTCCATTTTCGGGGAGTCGCACGGGGCGGCAGTGGGCGTCGTCGTGGACGGGCTCCCAGCTGGCGAAGTCGTCGATGAGGGCGCGATTGGGCGCGAAATGGAGCGCCGGGCCCCTGGGCGCGGTCTACTGGCCACGGCGCGAAGGGAGGTGGACGCCCTGGAGGTGTTGAGCGGCCTTCACGAGGGAAAGACCACCGGCTTTCCGGTTTGCGGCGTCATTCGCAACGCGGACGCGCGCTCGGATGACTATGGCGCTGAACTTAGGCCGGGGCACGCGGACTGGACGGCGCTTCTGAAGTTCGGCGGACAGGCGGACATGAGGGGCGGTGGGCATTTCTCCGGTAGACTGACGGCCCCGCTGGTGTTCGCGGGGAGCCTGGCGAAGCAGATTTTAGCGCGGAAAAACATTGAGGCGCTGGCTCGCATTGTCTCTATCGGAGGTATTGAAGACAACGAATGGAGAAACAACGACCGCGAGGGTTTCCGTACCCTCTCCACCTTGGACTTTCCGGCGTCTCCGAAAGCCGGGGAGGCGATGAAGAACGCCATCAAGACGGCAAGGGAGACTGGGGACTCTGTGGGGGGCGTGGTGGAGGGCGTGGTATTTGGCCTGCTGGGCGGCCTTGGGGAACCGTTTTTCGGCTCCGTGGAGAGCGTGGCGGCGTCGCTGCTCTTTTCTATCCCCGCCGTGAAGGGAGTGGAGTTCGGGGACGGATTCCGCCTCGCCACTATGCGAGGAAGCGAGGCCAATGACCCCCTGCGCGTCCAAGACGCTGCGATACAGGCCCAAACGAACCACTGTGGGGGGATTTTAGGTGGGATCACAAACGGAATGCCGCTTGTCGTTCGCGCCGCCTTCAAACCAACGCCCTCCATTGCCCGCCCCCAGGACTCCGTGGACGCTGGGACGATGAAGAACGTTTCACTTGAGATAAAAGGGCGGCACGACCCCTGCGTGGTGCCCAGGGCCGTGCCTGTCGTCGAGGCGTGCCTGGCCCTCTGCGCCTTGGACATGCTGTTATAGCGGGTTGCACAATCATACGCGGAAATAAGAGACCAAAAGCCGGATATAACGGTAAAAACTTTGCGCAGAAAAGAGTCAACGGCTCTAACTTTCAGGGAGACGAACGGGAGGATGGAATGATGAAGCACATGGCATTGGTAGGGCTTTCCGGAAGTGGCAAGACCACCTTGGGAGGACTTCTCGCGGAGAAGCTGGGCCTGCCCTTCGTGGACTTAGATCGAGAAGCGGAACGGCGGGCGGGAATGACCGTCAAGGATATCTTTAAGCGGCATGGGGAGGAGTTTTTCCGCGTACTTGAATCGGACACGACCCGCGAGGTTCTCGAAAGTCCTGCGCCCTCCGTGGTCGCCACAGGCGGTGGTGTGGTGTTAAGGAGTGGGAACGTGGAGGTTCTGCGTGAAAACGCCCTTGTGGTCTTTCTAAACCGGCCTGTGGAGCACATTATGAACGATGTACCCTGCGACGGCAGCAGGCCGCTTCTTACCAAGGCCGGGAGGCTCCAGGAAATGGAACGGGAGCGCAGGCCCCTCTACCTCGACGCGGCGGACGCGACGCTCCTCAACGACGCGGGCATCGTCGAGGCGATGGAAAAGCTGCTGAACCTGGCCTCGACCCGCTGGGAATTGCTAAATCATCTGTTGTAGAGGGACGGGTGGAAATGGGAACGAAAGATGAACTGATGGCACTGAGGCAGCGTATTGACGGGATTGATGAAAAGCTGATCGCGCTTTTCGCGGAGCGAATGGCGGTCTCGCTCCAGGTAGCGGAGGTGAAGCGCGACATGCCCATTCAGGACGCGGCACGGGAGCGAGAGGTGGTGGAGCGAGCTATGGCGCTGGTGGCGGGACGGGGGGAAAATGGCCTGCGGGGCGAGACGGCCCTTCTGATGCGGACGATCATGGCGCTCTCGCGGGAACGTCAGCGCAGTCGTGTTACCCAGAACGACGCAATGCTGCTACCCCCCGCTCGTCAGCCGGTGAGAGGTCGCGCCGTATGTGCCTTTCAGGGCGTACCCGGCGCTTGGAGCGAGCAGGCGCTGATGAAGTTCTTCCCCGATGCCGAGCGCAAAGCCGCCGAGTTTTTCCAGGACGTGTTTCTTGCCGTGAAAGAGAAGTGGGTGGACTACGGAGTGGTACCCATCGAGAACTCCCAGACCGGGGCCATTGGGGAGACCTACGACCTTCTGAGGAAGTACGATTGTTTCATAGTGGGGCGGACGTGGCTTGACATCCGCCATTGCCTGCTGGCACCGCCGGGCATGGGACTTCTCGACGTGCGACAGGTCTTTTCGCACCCGGAGGGCTTCCGGCAGTGCGGTCGTTTTCTCCGCGGGCGGGGCTGGGACCTCACGGCTTGCCGCAACACAGCGGTGGCTGCGGAAACCGCCGCGAAGACCAACGACGGTAGAACGGCGGCGATTGGATCGCGCCGGGCGGCGGAGCTCAATGGCCTTGCCATCCTCGTCCCGGACATCATGGATTCAGCAGGCAACCGTACCTCTTTCGTTGTGATCGCCAACGAAGCGGAGTATGACGAAACCTGCAACCTGACGTCAATCACGTTCTCGACGGAGCACCGGGCCGGAGCCCTGTGTGAAACGCTTATGCCCTTCATGACCCAGGGGATCAATCTGGCGCGCATTGAGTCGCGCCCCGCCTCGCCGGGCAAGTACCGCTTCTTCGCGGAGATCGAGGTCAACATCCTGGACCCTGTCGCGCTCCAAACGCTGAGACAAGCCGCAGCCGTCTGCGAGTACTTCCAGGTCATTGGTTGCTATCAGGTCAGGGATTAGAGTGATTTTGCAAAAATGTAAATAAAGGTAGATAATATAAATAATGAAGCCATAAGAGCTTCAAGAAAGAGTAGTTCGAGCGTCAGAACGTGGACAATGCGCCGCACGAAACGAACTCACTACCCTCCGCGCCGCTGTCCACATCCTTGAGAGTGACAGCGCGCCCATCACCTGAATAGTTGAATGTGATTGTCACTTCATCATCGTACACAAACACGGAATTGACAAACGTGTTAATAAGCCGTTTCTGACATTCTCGCTTCGTAAAGTCCATGTTGCGAAACTCGCGAAGGAAAAACAATATTTGCTCTTTTGTTAATTTTAACGACGCGGTGAGCTTCATATCCGCAAGTTTAGCGTTTATTTCATATTTTTGCTGTTCCAATTCATCCATACGCTGTTTTGTTGTATCGTTGAAAATGCCCGCTTCAATGGCTTTTACAATATTAGCAAGCGCGCTATTCACGTCTTTGAGCTTTCGAGTCAAGGCGTCCTCAAAATCTTGGTTGTCATCCCGCTTAAGGTAATATTCATACACCGCCCCGGCGATACAATCAAGCAGCTTGTCGTCAAATAGCAAGACCCTTACACGTTCCAAAACCCAGTTCTCGATCCACGCTTGCCGAACGTTCTTTTTATCACATGCCCGCCGCCGTCGCTTCTTTGTGCAAGCGTAATAATTATGCGCCGCGCCAGTCTTGCTTGTTCCGCTTTCCCCAACCATCGGATCTCCGCATTTGCCGCAAAACAGCTTATCCGTCAATATATAGTCGGCGTAATGCCACTCCCTTGTCGGCTTGCGTTTGTTCACTTTTAACATCTCCCGTGCTTT
>JAITGK010000018.1 GCA_031280635.1 Synergistaceae bacterium | reverse complement strand
AGCTTCTCCATCACCTTCACGCGCTTTAGTTCATCTCTGCTCAAGGTCACACGTTCCTGTCTCATGCGGACATTTTCCCTGAGGAGTTACGAGAGGACTTTATCACAGAGGAATGACACAGGTGATCCGCCATATTGACATAATATTTTAGAGGCAATATACTAGCTAAAATACTAAGTAGCATACAACATAAAATAATGAGCAAAATAAAATCGACTAAAAAACAGTACGCCTATAATGAAATTAAAAAGCTTATACAGAACGGAGACTTGGTGAGCGGAGAGATTTACTCCGAGCAAATGCTCGCAGACATGTTGAGCGGAGGAACAGCTGAAGAAGTAAGCAGAACGCCTGTGCGGGAGGCTTTGCAGGCAATGGCTCTTGAGGGAGCCGTCAGGATAAAGCCTAAAAAGGGCGTGCTGATTGTATCGCACGTATCCGTCAACGAGGTGGCGGATATGTTTGACTTGAGGGCCGCGATTGAAACTTATATCGTGCGAAAAGCTATTCCTCGCCTTAAATTTGAAGATATCGCGGTCTTGCGTGGCTACATTGAGAAACAAAAAATTTACACCGCGAACGAAAACCGCTCAGATTTCGTCAAATTGGATTTTAAAATGCATATGTACTTAATGGAGGTTTATAGAAACGAATGGATGTCTGACATTATTTCCCGGCTGAGAGAGCGTTTTTTTTCCGTGGGGGTACATGCGGTTATCGCTACGGGGCGTCCCTGTGAGGAATTGCTGGCGGAGCACATCGAATATGTGGACGCCCTGGAGCGAAGAAATTTGCCTCTCGCTATAGACTGCCTTTTACGTCATTTCGAGAAGGGGGTGGATTCTTACAAGGAGTACATGAACCTCAAGTGAAACGAAGCGGACTAGGGTAAATATTCTATGAAATCCGACAGCGAAGGGAGATTCTGATGAGCAGTTTTTTGATGGGCGTCATTCAAATCAACTCAACCGACGACAAAAAACATAACCTTGAAAAGCTTGGCTCGTTTATCGACGAGGCGGTGAAAAGAGGCGCGCGGATGTGCGCTACATCGGAAACCGTGGCTTACGTTGGTAAGCCAGAAGACGAAGTGCGAGAGCAGGAACCCATCCCAGGGCCGACTTCGGAGTTTTTCGCGCAAAAAGCCCGGCAGCACAAAATATGGTTGCACTGTGGCAGTTACCTCGAAGCCAACCCTCAAGAGCCCGCTCGTCCTTTTAACACGAATATCGTCATCAACCCAAAAGGCGACGTTGTAGCGCGTTATCGTAAAATCCACATGTACGACGTGGAGATTCAAAACGGCCCCAGTTTTAAAGAATCCGCCACGAGATGTCCTGGGAGCGAAATTGTCGTGTTCGACTCCGATTTCGGGCGTATGGGCCTTTCCATTTGCTATGACATGCGTTTTCCTGAGCTGTACCGTTTGCTGACCCTCAAGGGCGCGAAAGTACTTTTCGTCCCGGCGCTTTATATGCTTTACACCGGAAAGGACCACTGGGAAACTGTTTTGCGGACTAGGGCGATCGAGAATCAGTGCTACGTTGTCGCGCCTGATCAAATTGGCGTCAAAACCAATGGAGCCCACGCCTACGGCCGATCTTTGGTTATCGACCCCTGGGGGAACGTGGTCGCGAAGGCCAGCGACAAGGAATGTGTATTGGTGACGGAAATAGATATGGGGCTGGTGGACGCGGTTCGCGAACAGCTTCCGTCGTTGAAAAATCGGGTTCCTGACGCTTATAAAGGATAGGTTTCCGGTTCGATTTCCGAACAAAGAACAATTTTTTTCTCACTAGGAGGAAATGAAAATGCGTAAAATCTGTCTCGCCGTTACGGTTCTTTTGTCTGTCATTTTTTGCGCCGGCGTCTCCATGGCCGCGCTGAAGGCGGAGTATAAATTGAGCTGCAACCTCGCCGACAACAACCCTTGGGGGCAAGGCGCCGCCATGTTCGTCAAGCTGGTCGCGGAGCGTACCGGCGGCAAGGTCAACATCAAGCCTTACTGGTCAGCGCAGTTACTGGGCGGAAACCAGAGCAGTGAATTGATGCTCATCCGTAATGGGACGATCGACTTTTCTTTTGCCGGTCCCGCCAACTGGGCAGCGCAGCTTCCGGTGGTCAACGTCGCCAACCTTCCATGGTTTGTGTCCAGCCAGAAAGACCGCTTCAAGGCATATGACGCCCTTTTCATCAATCCTGACAGCAAGGTTCGGAAAATGCTGGAGGAGAAATTCGCGGAAGTGGGGGTTGTGACCCTGGCTTGGGGGGAAAACGGGTTCCGCGAGCTGCACAGCAACCGTCCCATTCGCAAGCCTGAGGATCTGAAAGGGTTGAAAATTCGCGTCGTCGCTACGCCCATCTGGGCGGAGACTTTGACCACCCTGGGGGCTAACGCCATCAACATCAACTGGACCGAAGCCGTTTCCGCTTTCCAGCAGGGCTTGGTGGACGCCGGCGAAAACCCGTACAGCGTTCTTATCCCCTACCATATTTACGAGTTTCATAAGTACTTCATCAACTGGTCATGGGTTGCCGGTCCCCTGGCTTTCGTTGCCAGCAAGCAAGCGTGGGGCGCCTTCGACGACGACACGAAAAAAATCCTGATCGAGTGCGCGGAGGAGGCCGCTACTTACAACAGAGCCCTGGCGCGCATGGGAATCGACGGCGGTTGGGGCTATTCGTACCTCAAAGAGCGGAACTTACTGCCTGAGGACCAGAACGCTATGCCTTACGACCCCTACAAGCTGCTCAAGGACAACGGCGTGACGATTATTGAGCTCACTCCCGAAGAATTTCAGGCTTTCCGGGACGCGGTGAAACCGATATACGAAAAGCACGTAAAACTTATCGGCGAGGAGCTGGTCAAGGCCGCCGAGGAAGAGATGGCGAAAGTGCAATAATCTACGCGTCACCTCCGGTCTGGGAAGCTGGGCCGGAGGATTTTTGTCCGTGATTTTTTCGTCGCTCTATTCGGGGAGGGAGTTTTTTGAACAGTGGCAAAGCCATCAGATTCCTGTTCTGGAATCTGGAAGAAATTCTTTGTTGCGTTCTGCTGGGGCTCATGTCGGTTTTTTCTTTTTTAAACGTGCTTTCCCGGTATGTTATGCATTTTCCCATCAACTTCGCCGACGAGTTGAACATTTACTTTTTCGTCTGGCTGACGTTGCTGGGCAGCGCGCTTGCCTTCCGCAACGGAAGCCACATGTGCATTTCCATTCTTTATGATAGATTTCCCAATTTTTTGCGAAAAATAGTTTATCTTTTCGTTCACACCGTTATTATTGTTTTTTTCGCCGCTCTTTGCTATTACGGCGTCCTTGAGGTTCAGGACGAGATGGTTTTGAACGCCGTGACGGAGGTTATGCAAATTCCCCTTTGGTACTTTACGATAGGGGCGCCCATAGGTTCGGCCTGGATTGTCCTGCGCGTCTTTCAGAAGAGCTTCTCTGACCTGAAGCAGGGAAAGTATTGAGGGAGAAAACAGATGACTGATTTATGGAACGACCCCGCTTTCTGGACTGTAGCCCTGTTTCTGGGATTGATTTTCCTCAGGCTGCCCATCGCTTTAGCGATGGGGGCGACGGCGGTCTTCGTGGCTTGGTATTGGGACCTGGGAGTTCAGGTGATGCCTTTCAATTTCGCCGCTAACGTAGCTAAGGTTCCTTTACTCGCCATTCCGTTTTTCATTTTCGCGGGCAGTATTATGGAGCGGGCCGGTATCGCGGAAAAATTGATCGCGTTCATCAAATGGTGCATTGGCGGCGCCACCGGCGGGTTGGCCATCAGCACCGTCATCGTGGCCGCTCTATGGGGCGCGATCAGCGGTTCTGGCCCCGCGACCGTGGCGGCGCTGGGGGTCATCTTGATCCCCGGCATGCTTGACATCGGCTACGACAAAGCCTTCGCCACCTCCGTGGTCAGTGTGTCGTCGGGGCTCGCCATCATCATTCCGCCAAGCATCGCCTACATCGTCTACGCCTCCATTACCTCCGTGTCGATCGGTGGGATATTTGCCGCCGGTATCGTGCCAGGATTGCTGGTCGCCGCCTTTCTCTGCGTCAGCGTATGGCTCACCAGCCGCGAAAAGGGCTATTTGGGGGAACCTCGCCGAGGCGCGTTTCTTCCCGTCCTCTTCGACGCGGTGTGGGCTCTTTTGTGTCCCGTCATTATCCTCGGCGGAATCTACGGGGGAGTGTTCACGCCCACCGAGGCGGCGGCGGTGGCGATTTTCTACGGGCTTTTTGTAGGAGTTTTCATCTATAGAAAATTCGATTGGAGAGCTTTCAGGGAAACGCTTTCTTTTTCCGCGTCGACGACCGCGATCATCATGATCCTCATCGCGTGCGGCGGGATGTACTCTTGGGTGGCCTCCGCCGTGGGGCTTATCGACCGGGTTTCGAGCGCGCTTTTGTCCATTTCCGACAACCCGGCCGTGGTCTTGCTGATGATCAACATTATGCTTCTTCTGGCCGGAATGCTCATGGGCGGTAACGAAATTTTTTACATCTTCGTCCCCTTGCTCATGCCCGTTATGCGGCACTTTCGGTGGGATCCCGTCTGGTTTGGCGTCATGGCCACGATCAACATCGCCATCGGACAAATCACGCCGCCCGTGGCCGCTAACCTTTTCGTCGGATCCAGCATCAGCGGCCTGCCCATGGAAAAGCTCGTCCCCCATGTCCTTCCGCTTCTTTTTTTCGCCGTGGCCGCTATGGCGTTGGTGACTTTTTTCCCGCAGCTCACGCTTTTTCTGCCCCGTTGGCTGGGTATGATGTAACGAAATCTACATTATCATCAATAAGGAGATGGCATACGATGAAATTGATTGAAATGAATTACGCCGATTTTGAAAAGGAGTTCAAAGAGCCCAAAACTATTATCATTCCCTCCGGGGCTTTCGAGGTGTGGGGGCCCCACCTTCCCATTGGCGCGGACACCATCGTCGCCGAGGAAATCGCGAATCGCCTGGCCGACCGCATGGGCTGGATCGTTGGCCCCACGCTGCCCGTGGGCGACTCCGTCATGGTGTGGGGGCCGGGAACGGTCACGGCCCGCCCGGAAAGCTTCAAGATGTATCTTGAGGACATTTGCGGAAGCCTGATCCAGCATGGGACGAAACGGTTCTGTTTCATTAACCCCCACGTCGGAAACGTGCCGATCATCAACCAGGTGGCGTGGGATATGAAAAGCACTCAAGGGATAAACTCCTGCGTCGTAGACTGGTGGCGTTTTATCCAGCCTTTGTGCAGCGAGGCGAAAATCTTGGAGCACGAGGGCCAGATGGCGCACGGGCACGCCAGCGAGGCGGGAACTTCCGTTTTCCTCTACCTGCGCCCCGATCTGGTAAAAACAGACCGTTTGACGAAGGTCGAAAATAAAATCAAGAATAATTATCTCGACATAGGGCAATTTTATCTCTTCAAGGAATGCTGCGATACCTATGTCATCGGGGATGCGGTTGCCGCCTCGCGCGAAAAGGGCGAAAAAATCGTTACCCTCGCGCTGGATCGTATTGTGGAGTTCCTCAAGCAGTGGAAATAGCGCGTACTGACACCGTTGATGGCTAAGGGTACAAAATCAATTATTGAAGAAGGGGCGATCAAAGTGAAGAAGAATTTAGGAAAAGCGGTATTTGGCGTGGTAGCGGCGTTTGTTTTCCATATAGTAGGTAAAAACCTCCGGCTTTAGCCGGAGAGCTTTCAGCAAACTCTTGCGATAAGCATGATAGTGTAATCTCAAGAGGTGATGGGAGTGGCGGCGCCGTCACAAATAATGCGATACTTATAGTTTTTTTCATAATTATGAGTAATGGTACCAGCACTCAAACCAGCCTTGAGCGTCTTGTGCGGAAGTAAGAGGCCAAAAACCGGATATAAACGGTAAAAATCTTGCACACAAAAGAGCCAACGGCTCTAGTCAGCGTTTCCTATATGTTATGTCAAATGACTATATTTTTCTTCCAGCCTTTTCTCTACATAAGCTACATAAGCAAGAAGTCCCCCTTTTTAGTAAGAGCTCTGGCATAAACTCCGGGAGTGGCGCTGCGGTGTAGCGCCACTCCCGGAGTTTTATCGTGTACAGCGCCGTCGGCGAAATTCACTGCCAGCATATCTCCATCGGCGATTTCATCATTATTTATGGCGTTCCTGAAAAACAACCTGGCAAAAGAAAACGCCACAACGCGGCTTGGCTCCCGTAGTGGTAACAAAAGAGCCGGGAATTACGGCAAAACGCGCCCTAATAGCTTTGCACATGCCGGGCGTTAGGTGACTTAGCGCACTGGCGCACAACCACAGGGGACCGGTACCGTCGCGGGAATCACCGGTACTTTGACGGGAGCCGAGAGAACAGGCGCCGTCTCCGTCACGACAGGCGATTCCACCACGTTGTACACCATGCGAGTACGGTACACGCGCGGGCGGAGTACCGTACGTTTTTCGTAGTACGTGACTGGGTAGATGTGTTCTTCGTAATGGTACTCGACGGGCACGGGCTGCATGTTCCCGTAATGGTCGTATTGGTAATAGTACTTAACCACTGGCGCGGGTGCGGCGAACGCCCCAGCCTCCAAACCCGCGACGGCGAGCAGCGCAAAAACGGCGACAACGGTCTTTTTCATAATACATCCTCCTTGATGTACGGGTTTTTTTCCGCTCCCATACTGATGGACAACCAATATAACACAAGTCACTTACGACGAAAAGAAGTTTATCACAATTGCTTTAAATGCGAAATCCCCCCTTTAGTTAGTATGTAAAACGATATGCGACCCCACTAGAAGCGGTTATTTTTGCCGGTTGAGCATCAACTCTTTTAACCCACTTGTAACAAATTTTTCTCTGCCCTAGATTTATCGCAACCCACGTCCTCAGCCAGGCTCGCATTCACTTTTGCAATTGAGGGCTCTCACGCGCTTGCCCTGGATAAAGTCGTTATGGGGCTTGCCCCTTGGGCGGTGATGTGATATATTTTCCCCGCTATTTAGACGAAGCAGAGGAAAGCCCCTCTCACCCAAGCAGCGTCGGTTTTCGTAAAGCGAGACAGCTATTGGGTTAAGAAAAATCGAGCAGAAATCCCCAGAGGGGTTGTGTTTGCGATTGAAAGGGGCCGGCGTGTCGGTCCTTTTTTTGTGTTTTCGAGCCCGTAGGGCCTTATTATATTGCGGAGGTGAAGCGCTATAGTTTCTAGAACCGAAGACGACGAGCCCAGAATCAACCATGAGATCACATCGCCTCAGGTCTTGCTGGTGGACGAGAACGGGGTTAAGATCGGGCAGATCACGACTCCTGACGCTGTGAGGATGGCCGAAGAACGCCAGTTGGACCTGGTAGAGGTCGCTCCTCTGGCAAAGCCGCCGGTGTGTCGTATTATGGACTACGGCAAGTACCGGTACCAGCTTCAGAAGAAAGAGAAGGACGCTCGGAAAAAACAGAAGGTGCAGACCCTAAAGGAAATGAAAATGCGCCCGAAGATCGATGAACACGACTACGACTTCAAAGTCCGGGCCATAAAGAACTTCCTTGAAGAGGGACACCGCGTGAAGGTCTCCGTATTTTTCCGGGGACGGGAGATGTCCTTCCTCTCCAAAGGCGAGCAGGTACTCAACCGGGTGACCACAGAGTGCGAGGCCCTGGGCAAGAGCGAGGGCGCGCCCAAAATGGAGGGGCGCTACATGCGGATCATGCTGACTCCCGTCGCTTCGGCTAAACCCAAGAAAGCCAGCGCTCCGACCCAGGAGTCCAGAAAAGAAAAAAACGGCGCGCAGGAGCAGATACCCAACCCGGTGCTGCCCTCGCCGGAATAGGAATATAGGAAGGGGTTGTTGTTATGCCGAAGTTGAAAACGCACTCTGGCGCCAAAAAGAGGTTTTCCCGCACCGCGAGTGGGAAACTCGCCTACCGCAAGGTGGGGCGTTCTCACATCATGGAGCACAAAAGCGCCAAACGTACCCGCAAGATGCGCAAAACGGGCTACGTGTCGCCTACGCTCATGGAGCAGATGAACAGGATGTTGCCCTACGCCTGACGAGGGAAAAAGCCACTTTTTGTGAAAGGATGAACCAAAATGCGCGTCAAAGGCGGAAGCATCAGCAATAAAAAGAGAAAGAAACTTTTTTCCATTACGAAGGGCTACTGGGGTCAGCACAAAAACGTCTACCGCCGGGCAAAGGAGGCTTTTCTGGCTGCCCTTTCCAGAGCCTATGGCGACAGGAAGCGCAAGAAACGCGACTACCGTAGGCTGTGGATTACTCGTATCAGCGCGGCCGTGCGTTCTGAGGGAATGAGCTACAGCGCCTTTATCAACGGCCTGAAGAAAGCGGGCGTCGCTATGAACCGCAAAATGCTGTCGGAGCTGGCGATCCACGATATGCCCTCGTTCCGCCAACTGGTGGGTCAGGCCAAGTCCGTCTTGAAGTAAAGGTATGGCCGAGGCCGTAGCGCGGCGTGGGGTTCCTGTCGTTTTCGACGGCAGGAACCTTCTTGCTATACGCGCGCGGCAACCGGCGACCTATAAGGGGGAAACGGCGATGAGTGATTTGAAACAGCAGGTGGAGAACGTCCGAAGCTCCTTCGGGCAAGCGGTCGCGTCCGTGATGGCCACAGACGCCCTCCAGGAACTCAGGGTTAGGTACTTAGGGAAAAAGGGCGAACTGACGACCCTCCTGAAGTCCTTGGGGAAGCTCCCTCCCAAGGAGCGCCCCCAGGCGGGCGAGGCTTTAAACGCCCTCCGCGACCAGTTGGAACGGGAAATTGAGCAGAAAAAACAGGAACTGACCCGCGCGGAGGACACGGCGGTCGAAGTCGGAGACAGACTCGACGTCACTCTGCCCTCTCGCGGTCGGGCGGTGGGCGCGTTTCACCCCGTGGCCCAGACCATGCACGAGATCGTCTCCATCATGCAGGGACTCGGCTACTCCGTGGCGCTGGGACCAGAAATCGAGGAAGAACATTACAATTTTGAGTGCCTCAACATGCCCTCCTGGCACCCGGCTCGCGACATGCAGGACACCTTTTACTTCCCGGACGAAAAGGAAAACGCGCCCGAGGGAAAGGGGCAGCGAATGCTTGAGGAGCGAATGCTTAAGGGGCGAATGCTCCTTCGAACGCATACGTCTCCTGTGCAAGTGCGCTCAATGCTGCAATACGGCGCGCCGCTACGCATCGTCTGCCCTGGCAAGGTCTACCGCCGCGACAACGACCCCACCCATTCCCCCATGTTCAACCAGCTTGAAGGGTTGCTGGTGGAAGAGGATGTATCATTCTCTGTCTTGAAGGGTTCTTTGCGAGAGCTGATGAACGGCTTCTTTGAACGGGAACTCAAAAGCCGTTTCCGCGCTAGCTACTTTCCCTTCACCGAGCCCTCCATGGAACTGGACATCGAATGCGTGGAATGCAGCGGAAAAAACCCCAACTGCCGCGTCTGCAAGGGTACGGGGTGGCTGGAGGTCTGCGGCATGGGAATGGTACATCCCTTTGTCATTCGGTCAGGGGGCGTTGACCCGGAGCGATACAACGGCTTCGCGTTCGGCATGGGACTTGACCGCATGGCGATGCTGAAATACGGGATCAACGACCTCCGCCTTCTTTTTGACGGAAACGTATCTTACTTTTTATCCGGGAGGGACGTCTGATGATCGCGTCGTGGCAGCTTCTCAACCGTCTTATAGATCTACCCGCATCGCTAGAGGAGGTGGCGGAGCGCCTGACCTTGTCCGGCGCGGAAGTGGAGTCCATCATTCATCCGGGTGAGCGCATTTCGGGCGTGGTCACGGCCCGCGTTCTATCCCTCGAAAAGCACCCTGCCAGAAATGGCCTCTTGATCGCGTCCCTAGACACGGGCAAAGGGAAATATGTCTGCGTCACAGCCGCAGTGAACGTGAAGGTGGGTGACATGGTCTTCTACGGCGCGCCGGGTTCTACTCTGCCTGGCGCCGAGCCTGGTGAAAAAATAGAAATGGGAGTCCGGGACTTCGACGGGGTCAGGAGCGAGGGCATGATGCTCTCCGGCGGGGAGCTGGACCTCCCCGACGTGGATCTGACGGTAGGCGTCCTGGAGCTGCCCTCCGACGTTCCCTTGGGGGCGGACGCCCTCACGCTCTACGGACTGGGCGACGCGCTCTTGGACATTTCCGTGACGCCGAACCGGGGAGACCTCCTGAGCGTCTTAGGCGTGGCGCGGGAGTTGAAGGGACTCTTCCCTGACGCCGCCCTGAAGCCCATGCCCTGGGATGAGAATTTGTCAGGAGGTGACCAGTGGCCTGTCGAGTTTGGCTTCGTCGCGTTGCCCGACCCCGACTGCCTAAATTACCATCTGGGTTTGGCCACGGGCGTGAAGATAGGACCCTCGCCTCTGGAGGTCCGCGTGGCGCTGGCCCACCTGGGGATGCGGCCCATATCCAACATTGTGGACGTGACGAACTACGTCATGCTTCTGCTGGGACAACCCCTGCACGCCTTTGACTTGAACACCCTGCCGGAGCGCGAGATCACAGTGCGCCCCGCCAACGCTGGGGAAACGATCCAAACGCTGGACGGCAAGGAGCGCCAGTTGACCCCAAAGGACATGCTTATTACCAGCGGCAAGGGACCGAAAAGCGAGCCCGTCGCTCTGGCTGGGGTCATGGGCGGGGAACAGACCGGCATTCGGGATGAGACGCAAATAGTGGTGTTGGAGGGCGCCAGCTTTTCGCCTCTGCGGGTGGGACACACGTCCCGGCGATTGGGCATTACCTCGGAGGCCGCGTTCCGCTATTCCCGTGGGGTTGATCCGGCGCTTTCCGCCATTGGGGTGGACTATGCCCTCACCTTGATGCGCGAATGGGGCGGCGCGTCGATAGGGTACAAAAAAATCTCCGCGTTCAACGTTCAGCCAGAGCCCAAGCCCGTTATCCTCACTAAGAAAAAACTCCAGACGTACCTTCTGTGGAGCGACATGGAGGAAGCGGCCAAAATCCTCGAAGGTTACGGTTTCCGCGGCGGAGAAGCGCGGGGAACCGAGACCCGCGCCTTCACCCCCCCCACCTGGCGGCCCGACATCACCATTGAGGAAGATTTGGTTGAGGAGATCGGGCGGTGGCGAGGTTACGACGCGGCGCCCGTCCGTATGCCAGGGGCGCCGCGCTGGCGCGGCGATATAGGCGGCCCCACGTCGCTGGCGCTGTCCCTGCGTACCTGCGCTATCGCGCGGGGCTACGTGGAGGCCGTCACCTACAGCTTTCTGCCGGAGTCGTTCGCGGAGGCGCTTCATCTGCCGGAGGACGACCCACGCGCCCATCCGCTTTCTCTGGAAAACCCCATCAGTCAAGACTGGATGGTTATGCGCACCACGTTGCTGCCGGGACTCCTAAACGGACTAAGGGCCAGCGTCGCGTCAGGCTGGCGTGGTCCTGTGCGGCTTTTTGAGATCGGGCGTACCTTTCTGCGGGACGAAAGGGGGCATCGAGAGCCTGACGTGCTGGCCGCTTTGATCTGCAACGGGACAGACCCCCGTACGCTGTGGGAAGAGACGCTGGACGACTTCCTGAGCGTCAAGGCCGATGTGGAAGCCCTGCTTCAGACGCGGGGTTGCGCCGTGGTTTTCGTCCAGGGAAGGGAGCCTTTCGGCCACTCCGGACAAACTGCGGACGTGAGGATTCGAGGCAAAAAAATTGGCTATTTGGCGCGCTTGTCGCCTGCCGTTCAACGCGAGATGGACTTTTCCGAACCCGTCTACGTGTTCGAGTTGGACCTGTCTGCCCTGGAAAAGGCGGAGAAGCCCGTTTACACGCCTGCTTCGTCTTACCCCGCCACGTTTCGCGACATTTCAATGCTGGCGCCGGACCGCAGAACAAAGGACGAGGCCGCGGCGGACATCCATGCCGCTGCTGGACCCTCCGGGGGAATTTTGGAGAACGTAACCCTGTTCGACGTCTACGACGGTAAGGGTGTCCCAGAGGGATATCGCAGCATGGCTTTCTCTCTGCGCTATCGCGTCCGCGATCGAACTCTGAGCGACGAGGAAGTGGACAAAATACATAACACGATACGCCACGCCTTGACTCAAAAAGGATACAATATGCGTTAAGTGTTGTGGCATGAGTCCCTACCTGGCAAAGGGTGGTGAAGGATATGAACAGGCTGGAAAAAATTGAAGTTCTGGCCGAGCATTTGGTGGACAGAGTTGAGACCCTTTTGGTGGAACGAGAGGAGATGCTCGCGGAGATTGCGCGGTTGCGGGCTGAACTGGCAGAGCGGGACGAGACCGCCGTGAAGACCGCGCAGAGTATGCAGGCCGAGCTAGAACTTTCACGCACGGACGCGTTGCGCTTGGAGCAAGAGCAGGTCAGGGTGGAGATGAGGCTTCGGGATCTAAACGACAGGCTGATCGCCTTGGTACACGGCGAGTGACGTGGCATGGCCGAGCGGCGGGAGGTCAGTCTTGTCATAGGTAGGCGGAGTTACCGGGTGCAGACGGCCCTCGACGATGACACGCTGGCGCGGGTGACGGAGATCGTTCAGGGGGTCGGAGAGGCTGTAGGCGCCGGTGTCGATCAAAACCACCTGTTGATGTTGACGTGCCTGCAGCTTGCTTACAGCTTGGAAAAAATATCGGGCGCCCTTCAACCGCTGGAAAACAGGCTGGCAGCCCTGTCCCTCTGGGATTCACTGGACAGGGACGAAACAGACTAGAAAATAGGGGAAGCCCTGTATAGACGTACAGTCACGCGTCTCTGGCTATTTTCAAGGAATTGACCGCCCGCCGACTTGCGTAGAGTGTTATACTTAAAAGTGGGTTCATCATTAAAAGAGCTGTAGTCCAAATCCACGCCCGTTGGGGGGAGCGATATGGTTAACAAGGTTGAGTTCTCACGGTGGAAAAACGTACCCGAGGTTGTTAAAACGGCGGAGGAGATTGGCGCCGCAGCCGACAGGTACCTCCGAATCGCCGCGTCGGATACGCCTGAGGACAAGGTGCAGGCCCGAAAACTCTGGATGCAGCTTTCGGACAAGTACTGGGATATGCTCTATGCACTGGTGGACGCCCAGACGGAGTCGTTTCCCGCGGTTTTGACTTTTGACGAACAGGAAAGGCTTTTTATCGACTTCGGCTACTTGAACGATACGATTACGCCGCGCAACAAAAAATTCGACCTATCGGTTGCCCTGAAATCCAAGTCCTCGGTGGGCGTCTTTCCATACCAAGCTTTTTCGGATTTTATAGCGGAGTGCTGGGCTATGATCACGGGACAGTCTACCCCCGTCCCCACCTGCGGCATACCCACGGAAAAGCGGATCAAGGGCCTAGAGGGGCAGCTGACCTCCCTGCAACAGGAGCGCGACGCGGAGTTGAGAATGATCCTTTCCCGCGACAAGAACTTGTCGCGGGAGGAGTTGGCCGAGGTGCTCGCTGATATGAGCCAGTATTTGCTCACCGCCACGAAGGTTTCGATGAGGGTTAAGGAGTACCGCGAGGCCAAGGATGACGTGAAGCAAGGTATGTCCCAAGACCGCTTCCGCTACAACGAGGCGGAGAAGACCATGAACATCCAGCTTTCCATCGCCCAGAAGGACGTGATAGAGCCCCTGGGTCTTCCCGAGTACGAGGAGTTCATGAATCTCCATGAGGCCATAAAAATTCTGGCCCGCAAAATCGTCTATACCCTGCAAGAAACGGAAAAAAGCCAGCGCAGGGCCAGGAGGGTCACCGCCGCCTGCGCGGAGTTTTCGCAGCAGATGATGCGCAAGGAACTCAAGAACATGCTGGTCAAGAAAAGAGAGTACATGGCGGTGCCGGCCAAAACCGCCCGTTGCGATCTGTCGTTTTTGAATCCTCAGGACTCTGAGCCCGCGCTTTACCAAACCTCATCCACGATGGTGGAGGAGATGTCCAACCTGGACATGGACATGTTCAGCGTGGCGCGCATCCGCATGTATGGGGTTCCGCGGGTGATCTTCATTCCAGGTCAGGGCTTTGGAACCTACGACTGGGCGGATCACACGATTCTTCTGCCTGTGTTCCCGACCACCTCGGTCGAAAAGGCCTTGGCCTACGGGCTTGCCACGTTCCGCTGGGACAGCGACGAAGACCGTATCCTAAAAAACACCTACGAGAACATCAAAGACAACAAGGGCAAGTCCATCTTAGAAATGGCCAAATCGTTCTACAAGGACTACTTCCTCTGGATCACCAAAGAAAAAAAGGGATACCGTATTCTGCCTCGCGACACGCATAAGACGTTCGTGCAAATGTTCGCCCCGCGTAAGCAGGAAGACTGAGAGAAACTAGTGTCTAGTGAATTAGGTTATTGTCTTTTCACCAGGCACTAGATGTTTACTATTCCTTATAAATCGCAAAACGCTGTAAAGTTTTTTTGAGGGGCGATCCCCCCTGAGTGCGTGAAAGGAGAAGCAAAATGCCTTTGGTGGATTTGAACGGCACCCTAGGCGAGAGCTTTGGGACCTGGCAGAAGGGGATGGACGAGGCGATGCTTCGTATCGTGAGTTCGGCTTCGATGGCCTGCGGTATGCACGCGGGCGATCCCCTTGTTATGCAGACGACTGTGGCCTCGGCTCGGCGGGTGGGCGCCTGTATCGGGGCGGAGATCGGCTACCCAGACCTTCAGGGCTACGGACAGCGTGACTTGAGCATGAACCCCTATGAAATTTACGTCTACTCGCTTTACCAGATCGGGGCGCTGACCGCAATGTGTCGGGCGAACGGCGTGAGGCTCGACTACGTGAAACCCCACGGCGCGCTTTACCGGAGGGCCTGCCAGGAACTGGCTGTGGCAAAGTCCATCGCCCGCGCTATCCGGGACACGGACAAGGATGTTATCCTTGTGGGCGCGCTCGGTTCCGTTGTTGAGGAGGCTGCGGCGGGCAACGGCATACCGTTTGTGGGCGAGGTCTTTGCGGATCGGGGATATCGTGAAGATGGAACGTTGATCCCCAAAGGTGAGCGAGGCGACGTGGTCTCCAACCCGGCGATAGCGGCGGAGCGCGTGCTTCGCCTGCTCCAGCAAAGCACGCCCAGCGTGGAAAACACCAGTGATGGAACCAAACCTCTAACTATTGGTATTCATGGCGACTACCCCAACGCCACAAAGGTGGCCTTTGCCGTCAAGGAGGCGCTGGAGGTTAACGGTTTCACCATCGCCGGCCTGCGTAGCCTCGTCTACATCACAAACACCCTAGATAAGGAGCAAGCTCCCTAAAGCAAGCTTTCCAATGACCTTCGGCACTTGTGGTCTCCCCTTCGTTCGCGAGTGGGACTATTTAATATTATATATGACTATAAGATACACGCCAGCAAAAGCATATCCGCAACGTCCAGTTTGGCGCGCCTCCCGCGCCGCCTGTGTTTCGCCGCGTATGCCTCGCGCAAAATACCAATCATCACCTTCATAGTCGTCTTTGTGTCCCCATACAGTCCGCGAAACGGTACATCACCAATCTTTTTCATAACCTCGTCAAATTCTTTATCCATATTTTATTTTCCATGTAATAGGTAAAAACCTCCGACTTTAGCCGGAGAGATTTCAGCAAGCTCTTTTGAAAAGTGTGATAGTGTAATCCTCAAGAGGTGATGGGAGCGCGGCAGTATAGACATATGAGATTCAATATCACTTTGTGTGGATAACGAAATACCGTTACAAAGCGCTTAAAAATCAAATAGCGGAAAGGTTGCGAGACATAGCGCGTCAAGGATGTGAAGCCAAAGAAATGACGATAATCTCTGG
>JAITGK010000057.1 GCA_031280635.1 Synergistaceae bacterium | reverse complement strand
TTATTAAAAGCTACATAGAGAACCAACATGACGATGATGACAGTATAAAAATAGAGTCCGACTTTCAGTCGTAAGCTTCAGATGGCTTTAGCCATGGAACTTTAAGCAGGCTTTAGCCTGGATGCGACTTTCAGTCGCTACCTAACCTACCGGCTTTAGCCGGTAGTAGTTTAGAGTGGGTTGCACAATCACGCGCGGAAATAAGAGAGCAAAAGCCAGATATAAACGGCAAAAACTTTGCGTATAAAGAGCCAACGGCTCTACACGCCATTTTTGGTGTTCATGATTACGCAAATCCGCTATAATCCAGCTCCGAGGAATCACGGCGTATGTGTGTTACTATTGAAGCAAAGAGTGAATACCCTTGTTCAAAGCTTTTCAAAAATGGAGGCGAGACGAGTATGGCAGTGATGAAGAGCGTTTTGGAGGTCATTGGCAACACCCCGCTTGTGGATTTAGAGCGGCTTGTGAAACACTGGAAACTGGACGGGCGGATATTGGCGAAGCTGGATAACCTCAACCCGTCGGGAAGCAAAAAAGACCGTATCGCCCTAGGGATGATCCGCGCGGCGGAGCGCAAGGGGCTCCTCAAGCCAGGGCAGACGGTTATCGAGGAAACCAGCGGCAACACGGGCAACGGCCTGGCGCTGGTGTGCTCACTGTTGGGCTACCCCTTCGTCGCGGTGATGTCGAAAGGAAACTCGATAGAGCGGGTGCGGATATGTCAGGCCTTCGGCGCGAAGGTGGTTCGCGTGGATCAGGCGCCGAACTCCAAGCCAGGAGCGGTGAGTTCCGCGGACATGGACTTGGTGATGGCGGAAACAGAGCGCCTAACCAAGGAGCTAGGGGCGTTCTGCGTGGGGCAGTTCCACAACGCGGACAACGCGGTCGCGCAGGAGAGCACCGGAGATGAGATGTGGGAACAGTCCGGGGGGAAAATCGACGCCATCGCCGACTTCATTGGGACAGGAGGCGGCTTTACCGGAATCGCCACAGCCATGCGTCGCCGCGGTCCCGGCGTCCGATGTTACGTCGTGGAACCCGAAAACGTCCCCTGCTACGGAGAGGGCAAGCCGAAAGAAGGCGGGCACCGGATACAGGGCGGCGGGTACGGCCGGGAGGTTCCCTTCCTGGATCGCTCCCTTGTCACCGGGTGCGTGAGCGTCAACGACGTCGAGGCCATTGAGGGCGCGCGACTCCTTGCCAGCGTGGAAGGCGTTTTCTGCGGGTTCTCCTCCGGCGCTCACGCGATGGCGGCCCGGAAGCTGCTCCAGGGACCCGAAAAGGGCAAGACCGTCGCCATTGTTATCTGCGACACAGGCCTCAAGTACCTAAGCACGGATCTTTACGCATGAAAACCCCTCGCGCCAAAATACCGATCAAGGGCCCAAAAGCCTCAAGAAACTCATCTGTTCAGCGTTTTCTGAATTCAGTATATATTTGAGGAGGAGAGAGCATGAAAATTGTGGTGCTGGACGGCGATACCCTGAGTTTGAAGGATGTTTCTTGGGACCCGATAGCCAAGCTTGGGGAGCTTACGGTATACGAGCGAAGCGCGCCAGACGAGGTGTTGCCGCGGGCGAAGGGGTGTGAGTGCCTTTTTACCAACAAGACCGTTCTGAGCGCCGACGTCATTGCCCAACTGCCGGAGCTGCGATACATCGGGGTGCTGGCGACGGGTTATGACGTGGTGGACGTGGCGGCGGCGAAGGCAAGAAACATCCCTGTCTGCAACGTCCCCACCTACGGCACGACCTCTGTGGCGCAGTTGGCGATAGCCCTGATCCTTGAGCATTACTTGGCAGTGGGGGCGCACAGTCGGCACGTGGCCGAGGGAGGCTGGGCGCGCTACCCGGACTACTCCTACCAGCTTCAGCCCCTGCGCGAGCTCTCCGGGAGAACCATCGGCTTCATTGGGTTCGGCCGCATTGGCCAGAGGACAGCGGACATCGCTGGGGCCCTAGGGATGAACATCGTGGCCTCCGACCCTGTCCACAGCGACCAGAGCGCGAGAAAGAACTTCCGCTGGGTGGAGCTGGACGAGCTCTACGCCGTCTCCGACGTCATCAGCCTGCACTGCAACCTCACACCGGAGAACAAGGGCATGATCAACAAAGACAGCATCGCCAAAATGAAGCCCAACGCGCTGATCGTCAACACCGCCCGCGGCGGACTGATCAAGGAGCTCGACCTGCTGGACGCCCTGAAATCGAAGCGCGTCGCCGGCGCGGCCTTGGACGTCATCTCTCAGGAGCCTCCCGTAAACGGCAATATCCTGATCGGAGCGCCCAACGCCATTGTCACTCCCCATATTGCCTGGTCCAGCGTTGAGGCCCGCAGCCGCTTGATGGATATCGCCGCCGCCAGCCTGGAGTCCTTTCTGAACGGCAAAACGGTCAACTGTGTCTATCGATAAGGAAACAGCCCCCTTGGCTCGCCGTAAGGGAGGCGGCCCCCCTTTGGTGGGTTTGGGCAGAGTCCAAGGTCTTAGACTGAGGAGGAAAATATTGTGATAAAAACGCCTAAGCTGCTGATGATCCCCGGTCCCACGCCGGTTGTTCGCTCCATTCTTGACCAGATGGCGCGCGAGACTGTGGCGTTTGGGGACGCGAACTTCATCTCCGACTTCAAAGGCCTCGTAGCCGACCTGAAGGCCTTGTGGCGCTGTGACGGCGAAGCGTTTGTCGTGGCGGGCACAGGTACCCTGGCAATGGAAATGGCCGTGGCCAACCTTACCCAGAGGGGCGAGAACATTTTGGTCTGCTCCCACGGTTTTTTTGGGGATCGATTCATCGACATGTGCGCCCGCAAGGGGCTTGGCGTGGACGCACTGAAGTCCTCCTGGGGGACGGTCTACACGCCGGACCAGGTGGACGCCGAGCTCTCTAAAAAGAAATACGCCGCCGTGACCGTGACTCATGTGGATACCTCCACTGGCGTCCTTGCCCCTCTGAAAGGGGTCTGCGACACGCTGAGGAAGAAGCACCCCGACACGCTGTTGATCGTGGACGGCGTGGCGGCCACGGGCGGCGTGGAGTGCTGGATGGACTGGGGGATTGACGCGCTCCTCACGTGCAGCCAAAAGGCCTTTGGCGTCGCGCCGGGTCTGGCTATGCTCTGGGCCAGCGCCCGGGCCCTGGAAAAGCGCAAGAGCCTTGGAGCGATTCCCGAGTCCTACTTCGACTTCGAGCGGTGGCTTCCCGTTATGCGCGACCCGTCGAAGTACTGGGGTACCCCCGCGATCAACATGATATGGGCGCTGAAAGAGGGACTGCGCCTCATCCAGGAGGAGGGACTGGAGGAGCGCTACGCCCGCCACATCCGTCAGGCGAGGATTTTCGTCGCCGCGATGGAGGCTTTGGGCTTCAAGACGGCGGCGACCCAGGAGCGCCGCGCGCCCACCCTGTCGATATTCCTCTACCCCGAGGGCGCGGGAGTGGACGACGTGGCGTTCCGCGTGAAACTGGCGGATGAGGGAGTACAGTCCGCTGGCTGTCTGGGGGAGTTCGCGGGCAAGGGCTTCCGCCTGGGACACATGGGCAACATCGACAAACACGTCTTGGTGGGCGCCGTGGCCGCCGTCGAACGCGCCTGCGCCGCCCTCGGCCTCGAACCCAAGCCGGGCAAGGGCCTGACCGTCCTCCAAGCTGGACTGATGGCGGAAGGAAAATGAGAACGCGCTGAAGTCGGTACATGTCTGAGATTTTAGAGCCGTTGCCTCTTTTCCGCGCAAAGTTTTTGCCGTTTGTATCCGGTTTTTGGCCTCTTATTTCCGCGCGTGATTATGCGATACGCTATAAAAACCGCTTTTCAGTCTTTGCTGTCGAATAAGGCGCGTTCGGCCTTGACCATGCTGGGGATCGCGATTGGCGTGGGGGCGGTGGTCACGATGGTGGCCATCGGAAGCGGGGCCGCGTCGGTGATGGACGCCTTCATCGCTGGAGTGGGGTCGAACCTGCTGATCGTCTTTCCCGGCGCGGCCCAAACTGGGGGCGCGCGGCAGGCGGCGGGCAGCGCGGCGACTCTGACCTTGGCGGACGCGGACGCTTTGCGGAGGGGGTCGGCGCTGGCCGCCGAGGTGGTTCCAGAGGTCTACGGGGGGTCACGGCTCGTTTATGGAAATAGCAACTGGAACACCACGGTACTGGGCGCGTCGCCAGGCGTACTTGACGCGCGGGAGTGGCGCGTGGCCGCCGGCCAGTCCTTCTCCGACGCGGACGTGTTGAGCGCGGCCAAGGTGTGTTTGTTGGGGGAGACTGTGGCGCTCAACCTTTTCGGCCCCGGCGCGGAGGAGGCCGTGGGGAGGATGTTGAGGATCCGCAACGTTCCGGTCCGCGTAATCGGGGTGCTGGCGGCGAAGGGGCCTACTCCCTGGGGCAACGACCAAGACGATCTAGCCATCGTGCCGATAACGACAGCGCAGAAACGGCTTTTCAGAAGCTCCGTGCCGGGCTCCGTGCGGCGCGTGACCGTCCAGGCCCCCGATCGCTGGACGCTCTCCACACTGCGAGAGGAGATTCGCGTTATCCTGCGTCAACGGCGTCGTCTGTTCGGGAACGCGGTTGACGACTTCATCATCCGCGACATGACCCAGGCGCTGGAAAACGCCACGGCCTCCACGCGGGTTATGGGCCAGTTGTTGGGGGCCGTGGCGTCCATCTCGCTTCTGGTGGGGGGCATTGGCATCATGAACATCATGTTGGTCTCTGTCAGCGAGCGGACGCGAGAGATCGGGATTCGCCTCGCCGTGGGAGCGCGGCCCGTTGACGTGCGCGTCCAGTTTCTGGCGGAGGCCGTGGTCCTTTCGGCGCTTGGCGGGAGCGTGGGAGTCGTAGGGGGGGCCGCCGCCGCCCGGGCCGTTACAGAGGTGTTCGAGTGGCCAACCATCGTCTCGCTGGAATCCGTCCTGCTGGCCGTGGGGTTCTCCGCGTTGGTTGGCGTCTTCTTCGGCTTCTGGCCCGCCTGGAAGGCCTCCAACCTCAACCCCATTGACGCCCTGAGGTACGATTGAGGCAAGGAAGGACATCACCCTACGCCGAGAAAAAGCCGCCTCCGGTTGTGGCGTTAAGAAAATGCCGATCAAATGGGGTTCTTAGGGGTTGTAAACCCCTAAGTGGGGCATGGGGCAAAGCCCCATAGGGGGGTAGCGCTTCCTTAATTGGTGTACAACACGTAATCAATAGACTGGCCCTGACGGTTCTGCACGACAACCTTAAAATTGCCCGTCCAGAGCGGCGTCCATGACGCGGTGGATTGCGTGGCGTGCCAATCAATGTCTTTAACGATTAGGTTTTCGTTTTCATCGTAGATATAAAGCGCCGTGGGGTCACCCTCCCCGCGAACCCTCACCCAAGCCTTTTCGCCTCCACGAAACGAAATGGTGTATATATCGTTGGTATACCCCTGAATACGGTCGTAATGCCTTATCGCGCCGCTCCCCGCCCCTTTTGTGGCTCCAACGCGGCTTTGGTTTTCCAAAACCCCGGCCAGGGCGGCGTCCTCTTTCTCCTTTGCCAAAGCAATGGCCTCCGCGTACAGCGACTCTGGGGTGCTTTCCTTATCAGTGACGATCTTTTTGGACGGAGACTCTTGTTTTTCGGGAAGGGCTTCTTCCCTCTTCTCCCGTTTGACCTCCGTCGGCGTACCAATCCCGCCTAGAATTTGCGCGGCCGAAGCCAGCAATATCGGCGATTTTTGCTGACGTCCCAACTCGACCAGCTGATCCGCCAGGGCGAGACGCGCCACAGCCAAGCCCGCCTCAGAATCCCTCCCCTCTACCTCCGCCATGTTCACTTGAGACTCCGCCCCCCAGGAAAGCGCCGTGAACGCGAAAAACGCCAACAACAAAACAGCTGGCCACATCTTACGCATGTTACCTACCTCCTTAAAAAATAGTGGCATCTATTATAACGCATGGCCTTGCGTCTCTGTGGATCTATTGGGGTATGCTTAAGAAAGCGCTACCCCCTATGGGGCTTTGCCCCATACCCCACTTAGGGGTTTACAACCCCTAAGAACCCCATTTGATCGGCGTTTTCTTAACGCTTCCCCTTTCCCCCTTTCGTTCCGCCCTCGAATTGGGCAAGGATGTTGGTGTCGAAAGAGTACAGGATCTCCGCCTGTTCCCTCTGGCGCTTGAACGCCAGGCGCATCGCCTCGTCCAGGAGTCGCGCGTAGGAAATCCCCACCGGCTCCCAAAGATAGAACGACAGCGAGCCGGGGATGGTGTTGATCTCGTTCACCCAAAGCTCACCGCTCTCCCCGTCCATCAAAAAATCGACCCGCGCCACCCCACGACAGTCCAACGCGCGAAACGCCTCCACCGCCAGCGAACGAACGCGCTCCCGCAACTCCAGGGGGATGTCGGCGGGCAGCTTCCTTTTCGCGCCGCTCATGCCCTTCGCGCCCCCGCCCTTCGCTCCTGTCAGGTACTTGTCGGAGTAGCTCAAAATGGCGTCGTGGCTGATGGGTTCCTCGCACTCGGAAGCGGTCGCCGAGCTTCTGTCGCCCAGCACGGAGCAGTTGATCTCCCTAAGGCGTGGGACAGCGCGCTCCACAAGAGCCGTGTCCGCGAATTGAAAGGCGTATTCCAGCGCCTCCCGGAGTCCCGCCACGTCGCCCGCCCTGTGGATACCGACGCTGGACCCCAAGTTCACGGGCTTGACGATCATCGGCCAGGGCGCGGCCTCCGCGAGCCGGCTTAGAACCGCTTCCCTGTCGCTGTAGTAATCCTCCGTGTAGACGCGCTCGCAGTCCAGCACTGGAAGGCCGCACTCCTTCCATAGCGCCTTCATCGCGTATTTGTCCATGCCCACGGCGGAGGCCGTCACGTCACTTCCCGCGAAGGGGATGGAAAGGGTTTTCAGGTAGCCTTGCAGGGCTCCGTCCTCCACGTTTGTACCGTGCGTCACTGGAAAGGCCGCGTCTATCTCCGCCACGAGAGAGCTTCCAAAGCGCCGCATGGGGTAGCGCAGCACCAGACAGCGGTCTTGCTCCCTGTGCAGGAAAACACGCCAGCTTTTTTTCAGCAGCGCGGGAACGTCCCGGTACTCTTCGATTTTGCCGACCGCGTCTCCAGCGAACATCTCGCCCTGTTTGGTAATATAGACGGGAACGGCCTCGTATTTCGTCTTGTCGAAGGCGTGAACGGCCTGGAGACCCGAGATGACGGACACCTCGTGCTCCACGCTCCTCCCGCCGAACAGCACAGCAACGCGAATTTTCATTTCTCGGCAACCCACTCTCACGAAGATAAATGAGCCCCCATGGCTCACCACGGACTTGCGAACGTACTAGACAAAAACAAGAGGACATGAGATTCTACCTTAGTAGCGAGTATCCCAAAAATCGACAAGGAGAAGCGTCATGTCCATAAGCGTACTGTATCACACTCAGAATATCATCAGCCACATCCACGAACGCGCGGGTTACGAAGAGGGCTCACGCGTCGTTGTAACGTCATTCATAATAATACTCTTTTGAATGGAGAAATGTCCAATGCCGCAAAACAATGTTTACGCCCTAATGGGGTTGGCGTCCTTTGTAGGGGCGCTGCTGGTGGCCCAGTTGGCGATACTGACGCAAAAGGGCAAAGCGCCCGGCGGCGACCTGTGGGTAGTGTACCTGCGCGCGCTCTTGGGGTTCCTCCTTACCGCCGCCATCGTCTTCGGCTGGCGCGCTTTTTCGTAGTTTCGAATCGTTCCGCTGAACGCTAAAAAGGGGGCAATGAGACCATGCGCAAAACAGTTTTTATCCTTGCGGCGACTTTGATGATATTGTGGAACGCCATGCCGTCAGAGGGAGCTTCGGTAAACGAAGAATTTAAAGAATTTTACGTTTTGCTCAAACAGGCTATGAACGCCGCAAACTCTGGACAATACCTTGAGGCGAAAGAATACTATGAGCGGGTATTGCCGCTTTGTTTGAAGCTGTTTGGTGAGGAGAGCCCGAACACTGCCGAGGTCCTCAACGATTTGGGACTTGTCTACCACAAACTTGAAGATTACCCCAAAGCAAAAAAGATCTACGAGCGAGCGCTGGCGATTCGACTCGAGGTATTTGGCGAGGAGAGTTCGCACACTGCCGCGTCCCTCAATAACTTGGGAAATATTTATGAAAAACTTGGAAATTATCCTCAAGCGAAAGAGATTCACGAACGGGCGTTGGCAGTTCGATTGAAACTGTTTGGTGAAGTAGACCCAGATGTTGCCGTGTCCGACGTTGCCGAGTCCCTCAATAACTTGGGAAATGTCTATGATGAGCTTGGAGATTACCCCAAGACGAAAGAGTATTATGAGCGGACGCTGGCGATTCTATTGACACTGTTTGGTGAAGAACACTCGGTCACAGCCGCGTCCCTCAATAACTTGGGGCTTGTTTATGAAAAACTTGGAAATTACCCCAAAGCGAAAGAGGCTCACGAGCGGGCGCTGGCGATTCGATTGAAACTGTTCGGCGAAGAGCACCCGGACACTGTCATGTCCCTCAATAACTTGGGAAATATTTATGAAAAACTTGGAGATTACCCCAAAGCGATAGAGACTCTCGAGCGGGCGCTGGCGATTCAATTCGGCGAGGTACATGAGGATACTGCCAGGAACGCCATGCCATCAGAGGGAACTTCAGCACGAGAAGAAGAAAGAGAAGAATTTTACGCTTTGTCCGAACATATTACAAACGCCGAAAACTCTGGACAGTACCTTGAGGCGAAAGAATACTATGAGCGGGCATTGCCGCTTGGTTTGAAATTGTTGGGCGAGGAGAGTCCGTACATTGCCGGGCTCCTCAATGATTTGGGAAAAGTCTATGAAAAACTTGGAGATTACCCCAAAGCAAAAAAGAACTGCGAGCGAGCGCTGGCGATTCGACTCAAGGTATTTGGCGAGGAGAGTCTGTACACTGCCGCGTCCCTCAATAATTTGGGAAATATTTATGAAAAACTTGGAGATTATCCCCAAGCGAAAGAGACTCACGAACGGGCGCTGGCGATCTATTTGAAACTGTTCGGCGAGGTACACCCAGACACTGCCACGTCCTTCAATAGCTTGGGAAATGCTGATTACAAGCTTGGAGATTACCCTAAAGCGAAAGAAAGTTACGAGCAAGCGCTGGCGATTCGATTGAAACTGTTTGGCGAAGAACACCCGCACACTGCCGCGTCCTTCAATAACTTGGGAAATGTCGATTACAAGCTTGGAGATCACTCCCAAGCGAAAGCAAATCACGAGCGGGCGCTGGCGATTCGATTGAAACTGTTCGGCGAGGAGCACCCGGATACTGCCATGTCCCTCAATAACTTGGGGGAGGTTTATAGAACACTTGGAGACTACCCCCAAGCGAAAGAGACTCACGAGCGGGCGCTGACGATTCAATTGAAACTGTTTGGCGAAGAACACCCGGACACCGCTGGGTACTTCCATAATTTGGGAAATGTCTATGATGAGCTTGGAGATTACCCAAAAGCGAAAGAGAATTATGAGCGGGCGCTGGCGATTCGATTGAAACTGTTCGGCGAGGTACACCCGGACACTGCCTCGTCCTTCAATAACTTGGGAATTATTTATAAAGAGCTTGGAGATTACCCAAAAGCGAAAAAGAATTATGAGCGGGCGCTGGCGATTCGATTGAAACTGTTCGGTGAGGCACACCCGGATACTGCCATGTCCTTCAATAACTTGGGGAATGTCTATACCGCTTTAGGAGATTACCCCAAGGCGAAAGAGTACTATGAGCGGGCGCTGGCGATCAAATTGAAACTGTTCGGCGAAGAACACTCAAGTACTGCCGATTCCCTCAATAACTTAGGAGTTGTCTATCACAAACTTGGAGTTTACTCTCAAGCGGAAGAGAACTATAAGCGGGCGCTGGCGATCTATTTGAAACTGTTCGATGAGGCGCATCTGAATGTTGCCAATGTTCTTGTTGCTTTAGGAATCCTCTACGACCAAATGAACTTAAAAGACCTCGCTATCCTTTACCAAAAAATGGCCGTCAACATTATCCAACTGACGCGCTCGCGCATCACGACCCTAGACAAAGAGCTGCGAAAATCCTTTCTCCAATCCAAAGAAGGTTACTATCACGACCTCGCCGACCTCCTCATCAGTCAGGGCCGAATTTACGAAGCCCAGCAGGTCTTGGCCATGCTGAAAGAGGAGGAGTACTTCGACTTCATCCGCCGCGACGCGGAGCGGTCTGACCCGCGCGTCACAACGGCATCCTATTCTAACCTCGAAAAACAACAGGTGGCGCTCTTCCAGGAACTCAGTGGACGCCTCTTTGCCAACCACGAGGAAAAAACCAAACTGTTGGAGAAGAAGAAGGCGACCAAGGAGTCCCAATGGAACGCCGGCAAGGACGCCAAACGCCTGCGGGAGCTTGAGGGCGTCTTGGAAAAGCTGACGAGGGATTTTCTCGCCTTTTTGAGGAACGTCGAGAACAACCTGAAAACGGCGGGGAAGCAAAGGGAGTTCACGGCGGGGGCGGAGTTTTTCGCGGAGATCCAGGGTACGCTGAAGGAGATGGGCCAGGGCGCGGCCCTGGTGCACACCCTCATCGCGCCGGAGCACGTTTGGCTTGTCCTCACTACCCCGGACACCCCGACGCCGCGAAAATTCAAGGTGGAGATTCCGAGAAAAGAGCTTTACGAAAAAATCCGAACCTTCCGCGATAGCCTGGAAGCGCGGTGGCAAGACCCCATCCCCATGGCAAGGGAGCTTTACAACATCCTACTCGCGCCTCTGTCGAAAGAGCTGGAGAAATCCAATACCCTAATGTTCTACCTGGACGGCCCGCTGCGCTACATCCCCGTGGCGGCCCTGCATGACGGGGAACGATGGCTGGCGGAGCGGTACGCCGTGGTGGTCTACACGGAGGCCGCGAGGGAGAGGCTGAAAGACAAGCGGGAGGTCAAGCCGGGAGCTTGGGAGGCGGCGGCGCTGGGGGTCACGGAGGCCCACCCCGGCTTCAGCGCGCTTCCGGCGGTTCGGCCTGAGCTGGAGTCCATCGTTCGGAGCGGGAGCGGCTCGAATGGAGTTATCCCCGGAGTGATTCGCATGGACAAGGACTTCACGGAGTTCACCTTCGCCGACGCCTTGACCAAAAGAACGCCCGTGGTGCACATCGCCAGTCACTTCAAGCTGGAGTTTGGCAGCGTCGCGGACTCGTACCTTCTGCTTGGGGACGGGAAGCGCCTGACGCTGGAAAAGGTCAACGCGGGAACGTTCAGCTTCGCGAAGGTGGAGCAGTTGACGCTGTCGGCGTGTAACACGGCAATCAACCTGAGCGAGGGAGCGGGTCGCGAGATGGAGGGACTAGGGGTGTTGGCGCAGAAGCGTGGGGCGAAGTCGGTGATAGCGACGCTGTGGTCGATAGCCGATGACTCGACGAGCGTCTTCATGCCCCGTTTCTATAAGCGGATACAGGAGGGCGCGACCAAGGCGGAGGCGCTGCGTCAAACGCAGGCGGAGTTCATAAGCGGAAAATGGAGCGCGGACTTGACGAAGAAAGAAGCGAAGAAAAGAGGAAGGCCGGTGTCCTCTGGGGGTGGCGAGGCGTCGCCCTTCCCCGGCTTCAGTCACCCGTTCTACTGGGCGCCGTTTATTTTGATGGGGAATTGGCTGTAGGGGGGCGCGGTACTGGAGAAATTGAGGAGCGTTTTTCCCCGCGGGTAATACTTGCCATTAGAAAGGAGCGACGAGGCCATGCGCGAAACAGTTTTTATCCTAACAGCGACTTTCATGATCTTGTGGAACGCCATGCCGTCAGAGGGAGCTTCGACACGAGGAGAAAGAAGAAAAAGAAAAGAAATTTACGCTTTGTTCGAACATGCTACGAACGCCGCGAACTCTGGGCAATACCTCGAGGCGAAAGAATACTATGAGCGGGCATTGCCATTATGTTTGAAGCTGTTTGGCGAGGAGCACCCGGACACCGCCGCGTCCCTCAGTAACTTGGGAAATGTCTATTACAAGCTTGGAGATTACTCCAAAGCGAAAGAGACTCACGAGCGGGCACTGGCGAACTAGCGGAAATTCAAGGTGGAGATTCCGAGAAAGGAGTTTTATGAAAAAATCCGGGACTTCCGCGATAGCCTGGAAGCGCGGTGGCAAGACCACGTCCCCACGGCAAGGGAGCTTTACAACATCCTGATCGCGCCTCTATCGGAGGAGTTAAAGAAGGCAAAGGCCAATATCCTAATGTTCTACCTGGATGGCCCGCCGCGCTACATCCCCGTGGCGACCCTGCGCGACGGGAAGCGATGGCTGGCGGAGCGACACGCCGTGGTGGTCTACACGGAGGCCGCGAGGGAGAGGCTGAAAGACAAGCGGGAGGTCCAGGAGCTAGGGAGGCGGCGGCGCTGGGGGTCACGAAGGCCCACCCCGGCTTCAGTCACCCATTCTACTGGGCCCTGTTCATTTTGACGGGGAACTGGCTGTGATGACTTAGAGCCGTTGGCTCTTTTTCGCGCGAAGTTTTTGCCGTTTATATCCGGTTTTTGGGTCTCTTGTTTCCGCGCGTGATGGCGCGACCCGCTATAAAATTGAGTTCAGTAGCGGACTCCAGGGGAGATAACCGCAAGTATAATAATATGGAAAAATTTTTCGGGGGTATTTGGGTTGGGGGGCATGAAAAAATTTTTTTTCGCGCTGACGCTGACGTTGTTTTTTGTTGGACGCGCTGAGGCGGGCTACGAGGAGGGAGTGGCGGCGCGGACGGCGGGAGACTACGCGGAGGCGCTGTCGCAGTGGATGGTGGCCTCCGACGACCCACGCTGCATGACGGCCATTGGGGTGATGCACGAATATGGCGAGGGCCTGCCGGAAAACGACGACAGGGCCGCCGAGTGGTATGCCAAAGCGGCGAACAAGGGGAGCTATCGGGCCATCGCGCAACTTGCCAATTTCTCCCTGCGCGGGGCCGGGGGCGTGGCGCGAAATCCCACGGAGTGGCGCGGGAAGTTGGAGGAGATCAAGGGGAAGGACAGCTACGCCGATTACGTCCTTGCCACGTTCTACGTGGAGGGGCACGGGGGAAGGAAAAACCTGACAGGGGCCAGGGAGCTTCTGAGCGCTTGGGTTGCTCAGGGCTATCCCCAGTTGGCGGAACCCCTTCGCCAGGTAGAGCGCCTCCTGGCCGACCAGGAAGCGGGAGTGCTGGAGGTGGACGCCCTGGCCGTTGAGATAGAGCGCGGCAACGCCTCTTTCGACCGAAGCTATAGGGACAAACGCATTCTGGTCGGGGGGTGGGTGCGCTCGGTGGAGCGCCTGAACGACTACGGCTGCGTCGTGAAGCTCGGCGGCCGACGACCCTCCGTCCTCCCAAAGGACAACGTCCTGGCGGTCTTTTACGAGCCCTCCCGCGCGGGCCCCCTGGCGTCGCTGACACCGGGGACTTTCGTTAAACTGAGCGGCGTCTACGTGGGGACGCACCCCTTCCCACTGGGGGATTGCGCCTTCACCCTTTTCGGTTGTTCGCTGGTGGAGTCCGCGGACTTGGCCGGTAGCTTTTCCGAAAGGTGATACTTTGTGGACGGCGCGTAAGATCGCCTGCCTGATCTTTGCTGTCCTGGCGTACCTTTTCTTCCGCGGCATAGGCGATCACGGCCTGATAGACCCGATCGAGGGCGTCAACGCTTCGGTCGCGCTGAACATGGCGGCGGGCGGCGGCCTTGCCTACCCTCTGCTTGTGTCTCCAGCTCTGGCCTCGCCGGGGACGGGCGGCCTGCCCTATCCAGGAAAGACGATGGGCTACTGGTGGCTCTCGGCGATGGCGCTGTGGCTTTTCCGGGGCTTCGAGTTTCCCGTGCGCTTCTGGTCCGCGCTAGGCGGACTGGGCATGGCCGCGGGGGCTTGGCTGATCACCCGGCGGATAGGCGGATTCCGAGGGGCCAACTACGCCGCCCTCCTGACGGGAACCAGCCTTCTGACCTACGCCGTGTCCCAGATCGCCTCCCCTCACTCGCTCTACTCCTGTCTCGTCACGGCGGCCCTGGCCGGGATCATCCACGCCTTTCAGGATAGACGTTTTTTCTTGTTGACGCACGCCGCCTCCGCCCTGGCTCTTGTCGCTTATGGGCCCGCTGGGGTGATCTTGCCCTGGTTGAGCCTCTTGACCTACGCCGTTCTGACGTATCGGGGAAGATTTTTCCTGGAAGCCCTTCTTTACTGGCCAGGGCTTCTGGCGACGTTCCTGATCGGCGGAGGATACCTCTCCTTCCTCCACACCAAGAATCCCGCGATACTGGCTCTGATGGCCTACAATCCACCAGGGCCTGTCTTTGGCTCCTTTTCCTCTGGTTTCCTGTTCCTGGCGGCAGGTTTTTTCCCCTGGTCGGGCTTCCTGCCTCACGCCGTCAAAAACGCCATGCCGCGCCGGGGCTTTTTCCCGGCCAACCCCGCCGCGCACCTTCCCTTGCTCTTCCTTTTGATATGGGCGGCCGTGTTCCTTACCTTTGGCTTTTTCTCGCGGGACGCCTTCCTCCTGGCCGCGCCGCTTCCCGCCCTGGCGTCGCTGTGCGCCATACACCTGGCGGACGGGGTCGAGAGGAACGACGCCAGACTTTTCCAGCGAATGATGGCGCTGGAAATTCTCCTGTCTGTGCCGCTGATCTTCTTTGGACTGCCCCTGACCTACGCCGTCAATTCGGAGGCCATGCGGAGCATGACCATGACCGCGCTCCCCTGGGCGGGTTTTTCCCTTCTGTTCCTCTTCGCTGGGTGGCGGTGCGCCAAACAGCGCAAACCGCGTAAACTGATGTTCCAGCTCTGCGCGCTGGCGCTGCTCTGCCTGTTGCCCCTGGGCGGCTCATTCGACCTTCTGGCGGACCAGCTCTCCGTTCGGGACGTGGGGCTCTGGCTGAGGAGGGCGCTGAAACAGGGCGACGTTCTGATACAATACATAATGAACCATCCCTCGCTTTATTACTACGCGGGCAAGGACTCCGAGCTGGTGGACGCGCCCGTCGCGCCGAGGACGCCGCGACGGGAAAGCAGGCCAGAGTCTTTCTTGTACCAGGCCTGGATGGGAGGGAAGCGGGTCTTTCTGCTCATCAGGCGGGACAAGGAATTTCTGACCCCTCTGCCGGGGGAGGTGCACAGCCTCCGCGAAACGAAGCGCTTTATCGTGGTGAGCAACCGAGGGGACTGAAATGTGTTCGTCAATACGCGCGTGAAAACATGAAAACAATGGGAGGGACGATACCATGACGATTCGTGACACAGCCGTTGCCGTCGTGAGGGAGGCGATAGACTCCGTGCTGCCCGAGCGAGCGGTGAGGGAGGCTCTGGCGGCGGAGCCCATTCAAGACGGGGGGGTTGTGGCGCTGGTGGCCGTTGGCAAGGCCGCGTGGCGGATGGCGAGCGCGGCCTATGGGCTTTTGGGGTCGCGGATTTCGCGGGGCTGCGTCATCACCAAAGACGGACACTCAATGGGCTCCATCGGGCCACTGGAGATATTCGAGGCCGCGCACCCCGTTCTGGAACAGCGCAACTTGGACGCCACGCGGCGCGCCCTGTCCATGATCCAGGGCCTTACGGAAAAAGACACGGTGCTTTTTTTGGTCTCAGGGGGCGGGTCGGCGCTTTTTGAGCTTCCAGCCGAGGGCGTTTCCCTGACGGACTTGGCGGACATGACGTCTCAACTGCTGGCCTGCGGCGCGGACATCGTCGAGATCAACACGCTGCGCAAGCGCGTTTCCTCCGTGAAGGGGGGACGCTTTGCTCTGGCCTGCGCGCCCGCCTTAGTGCGGGCCGTGACGCTCTCCGACGTGTTGGGCGACCGGCTGGACAGCATCGCCTCCGGCCCAGCCCACCCAGACGCCAGCACCTGCCAGGACGCCGCCGCTATCGTGAAAAAATATAACCTGCGCCTTGCCCCATCCATTATGGAAAAACTTTCCGCCGAAACCCCGAAAAAATTGGACAACGTGACCACGCAAATCACCGGGAGCGTTCCTGTCCTCTGTCAGGTCGCGCAAAATCTTCTAGCCGGAAAGGGCTTCGGCGTGACGCTCCTCACCACCACCCTGGACTGCGAGGCGGCGGGAGCGGGGGCGTTTTTCGCCGCCTTGGCGCGGGAGTCCGCCCGCTCTCGAAAAGACCGAAGCCGTCCCGTGGCCTTTATCGCGGGAGGCGAGACCGTGGTGAGGCTGAAAGGAAAGGGCAAGGGAGGCCGCTGTCAGGAAATGGCTTTGTCCGCCGCTCTGGGAATGCGGGGCTTGGAGGGCGTTGCCTTCGCCGCCGCGGGCTCGGATGGGACAGACGGACCCACAGACGCCGCGGGAGGCGCGGTGGACGGCGGAACAGTGGAAAAAATCCGCGCCAAAGGGCTGGATCCTCACGCCATGCTGGACGATAACGACGCCTACCACGCTTTGAGCGCCGCCGACGCCCTGGTGATAACCGGGCCCACGGGCACCAACGTCAACGACCTGGCCCTGCTCCTGGTTGAGTGAGGGAATTTCAACACAATCAACGCAATGAAAGGGGATTTTTGAACAATGCACAAGGCGATACCCGTGACGAAGGACACCTTCTGGGTGGGAGTGAACGACTACGAGACAGACCTTTTCGAGTCCCTCTGGCCCCTTCCCCAGGGAGTGGCCTACAACGCCTACGTGGTACTGGGGGATAAGACGGCCGCCATTGACACGGTGAAGGGCCCCAAGTTCGACGACTACCTGGACAAGGTGGCGGAGGCCTTGGCGGGGCGTCCGCTGGATTACCTGGTCGTCAATCACATGGAGCCCGACCACGCGGGACTTACGGCGGAGTTGAAGCGAGCCCACCCTGGGCTGAAAATCGTCGGCAACCCCAAGACCATCCCCCTTTTGAAGGGCTATCACCGCATCGAGGAGGATATCGTGCAGGTCAAGGATGGGGAAAAGCTGGATATAGGCGGGCACGAACTGTTTTTCTACACCATTCCCATGGTTCACTGGCCGGAGAGCATGGTGACTTATGACGCCGTCACGAAAACCCTTTTCTCCAACGACGCCTTCGGGGGCTTCGGCGCGCACGAGGGAGGCGTCTTCGACGATGAAAAGCCGCGGTCGCGCTGGGAGGGTGAAATGTTGCGTTACTACGCCGCGATCGTCGCGCGGTATTCCAACTTGGTGCAGGGCGCGCTGAAAAAGCTCAAAGGACTGGAGATCGCGAACATCTATCCCGCCCACGGTACGCTGTTCCGCACGGACATCGGCCAGGTGGTCGATCTTTACGACCGCTGGAGCAGGCATGAGACGGAACGTGGGGTCGTCGTGGCCTACGGCTCCATGTACGGCAACACTCGACGCATGGCCGAGGCGGTCTGCGGGGGGATCTGCGAGGGAGGGGTGAAGAACGTCCACCTCTACGACGCCTCCCGGTCAGACATGTCGATGATCCTCCGGGACATTTGGCGCTACAAGGGGCTGGCGCTCCTAAGCTGCACGTACAACACCGTGCTTTTTCCCACCATGGCCGCGCTCTGCGAGAAGCTGATCAACCGAATGCCGAAAAACAGGTTGCTGGGCATAGCCGGAAGCTACAGTTGGAGCAAGGGAGCTCTGGCCGCGTTGCGTACCTTTGCCGACGCCGTTAAGTTGGAAAAGATCGAGCCTGAGGTAGAGGTGTTCGCCGCCCCAACCTTGGCCGACTTGGAGCGGTGCGCCGAGCTGGGCCGGAACATGGCCAAGGCCGTAGCCGCCCCTGAGGTTGGAACGTGAAGTTTTTGTTGCTGGCCACGGGGGGGACAATCGCGTCCGTGCCCTCCGAGCGTGGCCTGGCGCCAGGACTGTCGGGGGAAAAACTGCTGGAGGCGTGCCCTCTTCTGATGGGATTCGACCACGACGTGGAGGTTGTGGACGTTTTTTCCAAGGACAGCTCCAATATGACGCCCGCCGACTGGCTGACCTTGGCGGACGCTGTTCGGCGGCGCGGTGGAGCCTGTGACGCGGTGGTTGTCCCGCATGGGACGGACACCCTGGCCTGGACGGCCTCCGCGCTTTCCTACCTGTTGCACGACGTTTCCGTCCCGGTGGTGCTCACGGGCTCCACGCGCCCGCCGGGTGACGTCGGCAGCGACGCTGGCGACAACGTCTACGCCGCGTTCCAGTTCGCTTTGCAACTTGCTCTTTACAAGCGGCGGGGGGTGACTGTGGCGTTCGCCGACGCGCTGATCCACGGACCCAAGGCCGTGAAGATCGACAGTCGTCGCAAAAAAGCCTTTGCCAGCGTGGACTATCCCCTATTAGGCGAAATGCAGGACAAAACCAGCCACAAGATCGCCTGGTTGACGCCCCACACGCCAAAACTTTCCAGCTCTCGCCCTTGGGGAGATTCCCCGTTGTTCGAGACAAACATCGCGCTGGCGCCCTTGTTCCCTGGCATGAAGGCCGTCAGCCTGGACGCGCTTGCGGCCTCTGGGCCCAAAGCCGTGGTGCTGGAGGCCTACGGACTCGGAGGCGTCCCCAGCGCGGAAGACCGCGAGAACTTGTTGGGCCCCATAGCGCGGGCCGCGGCGGCGATCCCCGTTATCCTGCGGACGCAGTCCCCTTTCGGCGGCACGGATCCCTCGCTCTACGAGGTGGGGCGTAAGGCGCTGGACTTGGGGGCGCTGTCCGCGGGCAACATGACCCGCGAGGCCTTGATGACCAAGCTGATGCTTCTGCTTCCTCACTTCGGCAGGGCTGATGAGCTGGCGGCGCGTCTGTCCGAAAACCTCTGCGACGAGCAAGGAACGGGGCCCGTAATTTCCTCGGGCGCGTGAGAAATCAGCCATGAGCAATCTCCGCGCTTCCCTTTCGAAAAAATTTTCACTAAAATTTTCACTTCCATGAAGATATATAGCGGGTTGCGTGATCATGCGCGGAAAAGAACCAACGACTCTAACTTAGAGCTATTGGCTCCTTAAGGAGGGAATTTATTTTGGTAAGTTATATCCGGGAACCCAGCGGCGTGGTAGCCTATATCGAGAAGTGGATGGCTTCGCGGGTGAAAGAGGCCGAGGTAAAGGGGATCGTGGTGGGTTTGAGCGGCGGCGTTGACTCCGCGGTGGTGGCGGCCATCGGCCAGCGAGTTTTCAAGGAAGGCGCGCTGGGGGTTATCATGCCCTGCCACAGCAACCCGGCCGATAAGACCGACGCCTTGCTGGTGGCCAACCACCTAGGCCTGTCCCACAAGGTGGCCGACCTCTCCACGACTTTCGACACGCTGACGGACACGCTGGAAAAGGCAAGCTCTCCTCTGACCGACATGGCCCGCGCGAACCTGAAGGCGCGGCTTCGCATGGCTACCCTTTACGGTGTCGCCCAGTCCACGTCCCGTCTCGTCTGCGGAACTGGGAACCGCTCGGAGTGGGAAATGGGCTACTTCACAAAGTATGGGGACGCCGGGTCGGACCTTCTGCCCCTGCTGGACTTGCTGAAGTGCGAGGTTCGGGCTGTGGCGCACTGGTTGGGACTCCCGGAGGTCATCATCACGCGCGCGCCGACGGCGGGGCTCTGGGCGGGTCAGACCGATGAGGGCGAGATGGGTTTCACCTACGACGACCTGGACCGTTACCTGGCCACAGGCGCGGCCGCGCCTGAAACGGCCCGCAAGATCCAAGCCCTGCGAATGAGGAGTGAGCACAAGCGCCACCCCGTCCCATTTTGTAAGATCGAGTAATAAATCCGGTGGGGAAAGATGTATACTGGTGTACGAAAAACGTAAAAAACTCATCATGAGGTGATTTTTTTGTCGGGACATTCCAAGTGGGCGAACATCAAGCACAGAAAGGCGGCCCAGGACGCCAAGCGCGGCAACCTGTTCCAAAAGCTGGTGCGCGCGATCATCGTCGCGGCCAAGGAGGGAGGCGGCGACCCCTCCATGAACATGCGCCTTAAAACAGCCATTGAGCGAGCCAAGGCCGTCAGCGTTCCCATGGAGAACATCACGAAAGGGATCAAGCGGGGTACCGGCGAGATCGATGGCGCTACCTACGAAGAGCTGACCTACGAGGCTTATGGCCCCAGCGGCGTCGCCCTGCTGATCGAGGTGATGACCGACAACCGCAACCGAACCACGCCTGAAATACGCGCGCTCCTCACCCGCAACGGCGGGCAGATGGGCGAGGCCGGCAGCGTGGTCTGGATGTTTGAGCGAAAGGGTATTCTTGAGGTCAAGGGCAAAGGACTGGACGAGGACGCCCTGCTATCCCACGGGCTGGAGGCGGGCATGACCGACATGGAGTCCTCCAGCGAGGGCTACACCCTCTACTGCGAGCCCTCCGACTTGTTAACCCTGAAGGAGGCCTTGGAAAAGGCGAAGTACTCCGTTGAAAGCGCGGAGACCCCGATGGCGCCCAAAACTCCCATGGAAATAACCGATGTCGAAGCTGCCCGCAAGGTCATTCGGCTGATCGACGCGCTGGAAGAACACGACGATACCCAGAACGTCTACTCCAACTTCGACCTCCCGGACGACGTGGTCGCTCAAATCGAGGAATAGGGTGGCCCTCCTGTGTCTGGGGGTGGACCCTGGGCTGGCGCGGCTGGGCTACGGCCTGGTGAGGCAGTCGGGTTCTTCCTTCCAGGCGCTGGCCTTCGGGTGCGTTGAGACGGAGCCCGGCATGGTCTTCACGCGGCGGCTTCTCCGATTGTACGAGACCCTTGGGGAGCGGCTCGAAGCTTTTCGGCTCGCGGGCTGCTCCCCGGATTTTATGTGCGTGGAGCGCCTTTTTTTTGGGCGCAACATCACAACGGCGGAGTTCGTCTGGCAGGCGCGGGGAGTGGTGCTGCTTTTGGCCGCGCAGTGGGGACTCGACGTCTTGGAGCCCAAGCCCAGTCAGGTGAAAATGGCCGTTTGCGGGACAGGCAGCGCCGACAAGACCCAGGTGCAGAGAATGGTGCAACGCCTTCTGAGCCTTGACAATATCCCCAGACCAGATGACGCCGCTGACGCCTTGGCCGTGGCCTTCACGGGCTTGGCGTATTATGGGTACGAGCGAAAAACGAGGGAATGAGGGGCGGGGAGGCGCAAACGAGTGGAACGAGTTGACCATGTGGCGGAAAAATTGGCGAGGCTGAAAAAATCCGACGCGGAGCGCAGGGTTTTCGGAGCCAGTTCCCACGAATACACCTTAAACCCGACGCTAACCGAAGAGGCCGTCGCGGACTTCGAACGGAAGCGCGGCGTTCGCCTGCCGGAGGAGTACCGTTTGTACCTCCTCCAGGTTGCCAACGGCGGCGCGGGGCACTTTTACGGATTCCTGGCCCTAGAGGACGACGACGGCGTCGCCGTGCGCGCTAACGCTCCGTTTCCACTCACGGCGGACAAGCCCTTCTTCACGTTCAAGCTGTACGAGGAAATTGAGACTCGCGCCGAGAATATGGACGAGGAGTCCAGGGAGCGGACGCTGGATGAGCATTGCGCCAAGGTGAACAGCGGCGTGACCTACCTAGCCCATGAGGGCCGCGGAATGTACAGCGTCCTAGTTGTGAAAGGCGCGGAGTACGGAAACGTGTGGTACGTGGACCTGGCCAACGACGTGGGCGCGTTGCCCCTGGCCGATCCCAAGAGCGGAAAGCCTCTGGGTTTTTTGTCCTGGTTTGAGCTGTGGCTGGACGCGGCCCTCTCCATGACGGAGGAAGGCGGCCAGGAGCTGAATGGCTACAGCGATTTCATCCCCGAATCCGCCACGACGCGTTTATGATTCGTTCTCTTTGCGGTGAGGCGCTTTCAATGACGGAGACCTCGGTGATCCTGGACGTGAACGGCCTGGGGTTCGACATTCTGTGCTCCAGGGGGGCGCTGGCGCTCTGCTCTCCTGGCGAACGGGCGCGCCTCACCACGTACTTGCAGGTCTCGGAGGCGGGAGCGTTTCTTTTTGGGTTCGCGGACGAGACGGAGCGGGAACTTTTCCTGAAGATCACGGCGATCAAGGGGATTGGGGGGCGCACGGCCATGACCATTCTGGGCGTTCTTTCAGCGGAGGAAGTCATCCACGCCGCCGCTCGGGCCGACGTGGCCACGTTCACCCGCGTGCCCGGCGTTGGGCGCAAGACGGCGGAGCGGATCTGCTTCGAACTCAAAAACGTTGTGCCGCCGACCCCGCGGAGCGCCGCGCCCCCCAGTCGGACGGCGGACACAGTGGCCGACGCTCTGCGGACGCTGGGGTTCACCCAGGCCGACGCGGCGGGGGCGTTGGGCGTTGTCCGCGCGGCCCTGGGCGAGGGTTTCGATCAACTGGATGAGGAAAGGCTTTTGAAAGCCGCGCTGAAAGAGCTGCAACGCAAATAGGCAAAGCCGGAGGTACCGTTTCAATGCCGGAAGAAAACAAACCAAATCCCCGTTTCTTCTCGCCCCCTCGTGACCCAGAGGACTTGACCCTCCGCCCGGTCACGCTGGACGCTTTCATTGGGCAGGAGAAGGTGCGGGAGAAGCTGCGAATTTACATCCAGGCCGCCAAGGGGCGGGGGGAACCCTTGGATCACGCCCTGTTCTACGGGCCGCCGGGTCTGGGCAAAACCACCCTGGCGGGTATCATCGCGCGGGAGATGGGCGGACAGCTCCGCGTTACCACGGGCCCGGCCCTGGAGCGCGCGGGGGACTTGGCCGCCATCGTGTCCAACGTGGAAAAGAACGATGTTCTGTTCATCGACGAAATCCACCGTCTTCCGGCGCAGGTGGAGGAGATCCTTTACCCCGCCATGGAGGACTTCTCCCTTCATATCGTTGTGGGCAAGGGCCCCCTGGCCAAGACCCTATGTCTCTCCCTGCCACGCTTCACCCTCTGCGGCGCGACCACCCGCCTGGGGCTGCTCACCTCGCCTCTGCGGGCGCGCTTTGGCATTGTGGAGCAGCTTTCCCTCTACACGGAGCGGGATCTGACGCTCATCGTCCTCCGGGGCGGGCGAGCCCTGAGCGTGGAGGTTCTGGACGAGGCCGCGGAGGAGATAGCGAAGCGCTCGCGGGGTACGCCACGAGTGGCCCTGCGCCTGCTGCGGCGCGTGCGGGACGTGGCCGATGTGAAGGGCGCGGGCGTCATCACGGCGGAGATAGCGGATCGGGCCATGGACATGCTCGACATTGACCCAGAAGGGCTGGACGAGGGAGACCGACGGATACTTTCCACCATCGTCGATCTCTTCTCGGGCGGCCCTGTGGGGCTCTCCACTATCGCCGCCGCGCTGAACGAGGACACTCAGACTATAGAGGACATCTACGAGCCCTACCTCATTCAAAAAGGCCTCTTGGAGCGCACGCCTCGAGGCCGCCGCGCCACGCCCGCCGCCTACGCTCGCCTGGGCAGACAAATTCCCCTGTTTTTACCCCTGGAAGACGAGAAACGCCCAACCTGAAAGGCCATGAAGCTCAAAACATCGACGGAATCCACAGGGATATCTGGGGCACGTAGGTGATCAGAAGCAGCGCCGCCAGGTCCACCAGGAAAAAGCGGGCGAGGCCGGGGAGCATGTCCACCAGGTCGCACCTGGCGATAGAACTGGTGACGAAGATGTTCATGCCGAAGGGCGGGGTGAACATACCGATGGCCAGGTTGGAGACCATGATGGTCCCCAGGTGAACGGGGTCGATGCCGAGCCGCCCGATGATGGGGAAGATCAAGGGCGCCACGATAATGATGGCGGCCACGCCCTCCATGAACATGCCCATGACGAGCAAGATCAGGTTCAGCAGCGCGAGAAAGACGAGTTTGGAGTCGGAGCCAATGGCGAGCAAGACTTTCGTGGTGACGAACTGCGGGGCCTGCCCCATGGTTAGGATCCACCCCAGGGACTGAGCGCCGGCCACCATCACCAGAATCTGCCCGCAATTCACGGCCGTGGCGCGACAGGCCGCCACCAGGCCCTTCATGTCCAACTCCTTGTAGATGAACATGCCGACGGCCACCGCGTAAACGGCGGAGATTCCAGCGGCCTCCGTGGGCGTGAAAACGCCGGAGTAAATGCCGCCCAGAATGATCACGGGAATCATCAGTGCCCAGGCGGACTCTCTCAAACTAGCGGAGAGTTCCCGCCTCGTGACTTTTTTGTCCCTGGGGATGTCGCGCGTTTTGGAGTAAAAGTAGATATAGATGAGACTCGCGCCGCCGTAGACGATACCCGCCCCCAACCCCGACATGAACAGCTTGCCCACCGAAACCCCTGTCACCGACGCGTAAATGATGAAGGTGATGCTGGGGGGAATGATCAAAGACACCGACCCGGCTGAGGCCAGGAGCCCCGACGAGAAGGACACGTCGTAGCCGCCGCCGCGCAGCTCGGGGTACATGACCTTGCCGATGGCGACCACGGTGGAGGGCGCTGAACCCGACAGAGCGCCGAAGAACATGCTGGCGAGCTGGGTGGTCATGGCCATGCCGCCGGAGATGTGCCCCACCAGGGCCCGGGCCGTCTTGAGGATGCGGCGGGACAGGCCGCCGGTGTCCATCAGGTTGGCCGCCAGAATAAAGAAGGGCAGGGCCATGAGCGCGAAGGTGTCCATGCCCCCGAAAAACCGCTGCACCAGCACCATGGGGGGAAGGTTGGAGAAAAACACCACCGAAATGAAGCTGGAGAGCGCCAGGGAAACGTAAATAGGCACTCCCAGCAGCAAAAAAACAACGATACCCGTCACAAGCGCGGCGATCATTGTCCAACCTCCTCCCTCGGTTCGCTGTCCAATCCCGAAGGTGGCTCCACACCAATACAGAGCAACAGCAGCCGCACGCTCTCGTAAATCACCGCCAAGGCCGCGCTGAAGGGGATAACGGCGTACACAACCCAGAGCGGCGCCTGCATGGCGGGCGAGATCTGGCCGCTTTGCTTGGAGAAGAACATCAAGTCGAGGCTGAACTTAAGCAGGAAACAACAAAAGACGAGACAAGCCGCTTCGATGAAGATCTTCACGGCGCGCGCGAACCACTTGGATTTCACCCGCAGAATCAAGTCCACGCCAAAGTGAATGCCCTTTCTGAAGCAGACCGCCGACCCGATGAAGCTGATCCAGATCATGGAGTAGCGGATGAACTCCTCCGCCCAAGTCAAGCTCTTACTGAAAACGTAACGCAGTACCACGTTCAGGAAAAGAACGGCGGTGGAGCACAAAAGCGCGATAGCGATAAAACTCTCCTCATCGACAGGCAAAATCCTGTCGGCGGCTCTCTCCTTTTCCGGTTTCAAACCAACTCACGCTCCTCACTTACCCACGACCAGGAGGTATTCCCTCTCTTCACAGCGCTTACAAAAGCGGCACATAGAGCTCGATGGGGTCGCCCTCCCGCCATTCCCTGGCGTAGCGCTCGAAGCACGCTGACGTGAAATCGACGGGGCGCGTCTTTGCCCACTCGCCGTAGAGGTAGGTGTAGGCGTCCCCTAGGGATTCCAATGAGGTCACGTGTGTGGCGTATTTCCCGGCTCTGACGCTCAATTCGCTCATGCCGGCGGGGATTTTTATTTTCGCCTGAGGCGACACCGCCGCCGTGACCCAGTAGTTGAGGCTCCCGTCCTCTTCCATGTCAACCGACGCCCCGTAGAAGAACTCTTCGGCGACATCGTTCACCTCGCTCATCCTCGAGATGAATTTTTCCCACAGAGCAGGGCACTTCTCCCCATACTCGCTCATATTTACGCGCTCGCTCAGTCCCACCAGGCGCTTGGCGGGCAGTTCCACTATCGTGACGTCGTACGCCATTTTATTTGCCCGCGAAGGCTTCCTGGAGTTTTTTCAGGTGCCGCTTCTGCCAATCGTTGGTGGCGTGCTCGGCGTAGACGGGCAGGGACGCTTCCCTAAAACGGGCTATCTCCTCCTCGGTCAAGGAGTAGTAGTGGACGTTTGGAGCGCTTTTTACCTTTTCGATGTACGCTTTTTCCTGCGTCGCGTAATTTTCACGGGAGGCCACTCGGCCAAACTTCTCGGCCTCCACGATGAAGCCCCGTATCTCCGGGTTCAGCGCCTCGAGCCAGGACTTGTTGCTCACCAGAATATAGGTCATGCTCCCGTGGTAGCTCTGGACGATCTGCCCCTGCACCTCGTGGTAGTTGTTCAAGACGATGGTCTGGATGGGGTTTTCCTGTCCGTCCACGACGTTTTGCTGCAAGGAGTTGTAAAGTTCAGAGTAGGCGATAGGAACGGCCGTGGCGCCCCAAGCCTTGTACTGGGAGATCAGGAGTGGGGAGTCCATCACGCGGATGCGAAGGCCTTTGAAGTCACCAGGGGCATGGATTTCGTTTTTCTTGGTGGTAAAGAGTTTGTAACCGGCAAACCAATAGCCCAGGCCCTTAAGCCCAACCCTGTCCAAGGGCGAGAGCGCCTCTTGCCCCACCTCGCTGTCGAGAACTTGGAACACTTTGTTCCGATCGGAAGGCAACAGGTACGGGAAGTCGATGAGCTTAATGTCGTCCACGAACGGCGTGAGCACGGACGCGGGCTGCAACGAAAGATGGATGACGCCCATCTGGACGCTTTCGATCTGCTCCCGAAGGCTTCCCAGCTGAGAGGCTGGGTAGACCTCCACTTTGACCTTGTCGCCGGCCAGCTCCTCCAACTTCGTTTTCAGCGCCTGAGCGCCCACGTCCTCTGGGCTGCCCACGGGCTGGTTGTGGCTGAATCGGATCAACAGCGGCTCGGCGGCAAAAGCGGGAACAGCGGCGAGGACCGTCACGCAAACCAACAGAACGGAAATAACACGACTGGCTTTCACAATAAAACCTCCCTTACAGAATATAAAAACTTGGAGCTCTGCCCCAAACCCCACAAGGGGAGCAAGCTCCCCCTCCTGGTCCCATTATATACAGCCGCGGAGCTCCGCGATGTTTTTTCCCTGCGATTCAAGGTACTTTTCCATTCCATCGATCACGTCCAAGGCCAGAGAGGGGTTGATAAAACTTCCCGTGCCGATCTGCACCACGGCGGCCCCGGCCATGACGAACTCTATCGCGTCCCGCCAAGTGGTTATCCCACCGATACCCATCACGGGAATCCGCACCGCCTTCGCCACCTGATGCGCCATCCGCAGGGCGATGGGCTTGATCGCCGGACCGGAAAGGCCCGCGTAGGTGTTCTGAAACACGGGCGCGCGCGTTTTCAGGTCGATGGCCATGGCCAGAAAGGTGTTCACCAGGGAGAGTCCGTCCGCCCCTTCTTCCTCGCAGGCTCGAGCCAGGGCCGTCATATCCTCCGCGTTAGGGGAGAGCTTCACCGTCAACTTGTGCCGGCACACCCCGCGTACCTTCCGCACCACCTCCCGCGCCAGGTCGGTCTTGACGCCAAAGTTCATCCCACCGGCCTTGACGTTGGGGCACGAGATGTTCAGCTCCAAAATGTCCAGTTTCACCTCATTCAGAAGCTCCACGCCCTCCAAATAGTCCTCTATGGAGTGGCCCCCTAGGTTGACGATGTTCACGACGCCCAGGCCGTTCACCCAGTCCAAATCTTTCTCAATGAAGGCCCTCACGCCGGGGTTTTCCAGGCCAACGCTGTTCATAACGCCACTAGCGGTCTCCCATATCCGAATCCCCTCGTTGCCGGGATGGGGGTTCAGGGTCAGCCCCTTCGAACAGATGCCGCCCAGTCGTCGAACGTCGAAAATATCGGCGTACTCGCGCCCAAAGCCGCAGGCGCCAGAGGCCAGCGTCACCGGGTTTTTGAAGGAAACCCCGGCGAACTCCGTTTTCAGGCGGTCGCTCACAGGCCAAACACCTCCTTTCCCTTGAACACGGGGCCGTCCTTGCAGACTTTTTTGTTCCCACCCACCGTTTTGCGGCTGCACGTTAGGCACGCCCCCACGCCACAGGCCATACGGCTCTCCATGGACACGTACACCTTTTCCGCGTTGGCCCCCTCGCACTTTCCGTAAAGGGCCCGCATCATGACCTCAGGGCCGCAGGTCAGCAGGTGATCGTACCCTGAAGGATCGACCTTGTCCGTGATGAAGCCCCCCACGTCGATGACAACGCTGTCCGCTACGCGCTGGTACTCGTCAGTTAGAAGCGCTTGATCGCTGAAGCCCAGGTAGAGGTCCAGCCGACAGCCAGGACACGCGACCCTGAGCTGTTTGGCCGCCAAGAAAAGCGGAGCGATGCCAACCCCGCCTCCTACCAAGGCGACCTTTCCGCCCACCTCCGGGAAGGAGTTTCCCAGGGGGCCCCGCAGGGTAACGCCATCCCCGGCTTTCAACCCGGCGAAGACCTCCGTTCCCTTGCCCACCACTTTGTAGAGAAAGGAAACGGTTTTCCCGTCGGAGTCGAACACGCTTATAGGCCGGGAGAGCACCGGATAGCTCCCCCATGCCCGCAACATGTAAAACTGCCCCATCCGCGCCTGGTTAGGACAGTCCACCGTCATTCCGTAAAAATCCTGGCCATACCGCTCGTTCCGCACAATTTTTGATTCCACCATCGCTCACTCATCCTCATAAACGACTTTGCCCCGACAGATAGTATATTTTACCTTACCGAGGAGCGTTTGCCCCACAAAGGGGGAGTTATTTGCCTTCGACGCGAAATTGGAAACAACCCAGCTCTCCTTGTCGTCGAAGATGACAATGTCCGCGGGAGCGCCCTCCGTTAGGTACCCGGCGTCAAACCCGTAGAGTCGCGCGGGGGCGAGCGCCATTTTTTCTATAAGGTTGAACAGGGTCAGGCGTCCCTTGCGAACCAGGTTGGTAATCCCCAGGGCCAACGAGGTTTCAAGACCCGTGAGGCCGCTGGGGGCCTCCGTCAGTTTTTTTCTTTTTTCCTCGTCGCTGTGGGGCGCGTGGTCGGTGGCGATCATGTCGATAGCGCCGTCCTTCAACCCGGCGATGAGAGCGTATCGGTCTCTCTCACCCCGCAGGGGAGGGTTCAGCTTCGCCAAGGTTCCCTTTTCCAAGACGGCCTTTTCCGTAAGGGAAAAGTGCGAGGGCGTCGCCTCCGCCGTCACTCTGGCCCCTAACTCCTTGGCCAGTCGGATAACGGCGATAGACTCCGCGCAGCTCACGTGCTGAACGTGAACCTTGGCCCCCATGTCCAGAGCCAGCATACAGTCCCTGGCCACCATAGAGCTTTCCGACGCCTTGGGCGCGCCAACGAGACCCAGGGCGGCGGACGCCTCCCCGTCGTTGATCCCCGCGTTGCCGATGAGGGTAGGGTCCTCCTCGTGGAGGCTGATGGGCACGTCCAACTCCCGGACGACCCTCATGGCCTCCCGCAGAAAGGCGGGGTCGGTGATGGGGACGCCGTCGTCGCTGAACCCCACGGCCCCCGCGGCCTTCAGCCCACCCATGTCGGTCAACTCCCTGCCCTCGAACCCCTTGCTCACCGCCGCCACGGTCCTCACGCGGATGGGAACTCTAGCCGCGCTCTCCAGCACCTGTTGAAGCACCCGCAAGCTGTCCACCACCGGCTTGGCGTTCGCCATGCAGACCACCGTGGTAAAGCCGCCGCGGGCCGCCGCCGCCGCGCCGCTGGAGATGTCCTCCTTGTAGGTGAGGCCAGGCTCGCGAAAGTGCACGTGCACGTCCACCAGACCGGGGGCGATTACTTTGGAGCGGGCGTCGAGCACTCGCTCGTACTCGTCGCTGACGTGAAATTTTCCGATGTACTTGACCCGCTCCCCCTCCAGCACCACGTCGCGAACCTCGTCAACACCGGTCTTGGGGTCGATCAACCGGCCGTCCTTAATGAGTATCATCTTGGCCGCGCTCCTCCTGAAGGTATTTGTAGATGACCCTTGCCCCGTCGTGGACGCTTTCCATGTGGGCAAATTCTTTTTTGCTATGGCTCACGCCGTCCCGGCAGGGGATGAAGAGCAGAGCCGCGTCGCAGACCTCCGCCATCTGCATGGCGTCGTGACCCGCCCCGCTGGTCATTCTCCGGTGGCTGATTCCCAGGCTGTGGGCGGCCCGCGCCAGCTTGTCCTGCATCTTGTGATCCATGGCCACAGGCTTCGTCTCGCCTATTTTCTCCTTGAGGAAAGTCGCCCCGCGCCTGCCGCAGATGGTTTTTCCCGCCTGTTTGATACGCCGCTCCATTTCATCCAGGCTGGCGGTCTCGATACCGCGGGTGTCCACCTGCAGCTTCACCTCGCCAGGGATGACGTTCAGGGCGTTGGGCTGGTTTTCTATCACCCCCACCGTCGCCACCGAGTTTCGCACGGACTCCGCCATGCCGATTTTTTCGATCTCCAAGATCAACTCCGCCGCCGCGCAAAGGGCGTCGTTGCGCATGACCATGGGAGTCGCTCCGGAGTGCTCGGCCCTGCCCTGAATGTACAAGTTGAAACGCCGCGGGCCGGCGATGGTGGTCACGATACCGATTTTCTGTTTGTACTCCTCCAATACCCTGCCTTGCTCAATGTGAAGCTCCAGGTACTCCCGAACCCCAGAAACGCGGTCGGGCCTGGGACTGTAACCGCGCTCCGCGAATACTTCGCCAAGGGCCCGCTTGTCCTTGTCCCTGAGCGCCCACACCTCCGCCCCGACGCCTCCCTTGGCCACCAGCGAGCTTCCCAGGGTGCTGAAGCCGAAGCTGCTGGACTCCTCGCAACGGAAGGCCACGACGCGAAGGGGCAGGGCCAGTTCGTCGCGCTTAACCCACCGCAGCGCTAGAAGTCCAGCCAGAATGCCCACCATCCCGTCGTAGCGACCGCCGTCCACCACCGAGTCCAAGTGGGAGCCGATGAGGTAATAGTCGCCGGAAACGCCGCCGTTCGAGACGAAGGTATTCCCCACCGCGTCGGCGTAGACCTCCATCCCCAAACCACGCCCCAGCTCCGCGAAAGCGGCGTGCATCTCGTCTTCCTCTTTACTGTAACCAAGACGGGTCACGCCGCCGCTGTCCGTGACGCCAATGTCATAGAACCGATTGAACGCCATCTCCACGTATTCAATGTCCTCCAATGGGTACTCCACGCCTATCACCGCCTTTCGAGTCGGTTTTATGAGACGAGCGACCCCCGCCAATGTGAGGCCCTCACGTGTGACTCCCCGTCCCTCTTTGGATGTGGTCAATGGCTTTGTCGTATTCGAAGAGGAGGATGTGGTGTTCGATCTCAGATATGAGCTTTTTCGTCTCTTTCTCCAGAGGGCGGGCAGAGTACTCCATCAGCAGGTTGTTCACCGTTTGAATGTCCATGGCGATCAGAGCTACCTTCAGCGTTGTCAGTTGCTCGGCGGAAAGAGTCTCCATTTTCTCTTGGGGCGAGGCCCGCTGCTCAAGCGCGGAGCGGATGTTCTCCGTCAGCTCCCTCAGGGCCGACAGCAGGCCGTCCGTCTTCGTGATTATCGTGTCCGCGTCCCCCTTCTTCGCGGCGTCCTCCATGCGCGCCGCTATGTCCGCGAAAGCCAAGGCCCCCACGCTGCGAGACGCCCCTTTTAAGGCATGTACCAGCGTCATGTACAGGGATAGGTCTCCCGCCGCCGCGCACGCCTCAATTTGCCCCACCCTCTCGTCGGCGTCTTTACAAAAGTCCTCCAGAATGTCCAGGTACGCCGCCAACGCGCCCCCGGAGTTGCACAGCCCCATCTCCACGGCCACGCCCTCGATCTCGAAGAAGGTCGCTGGCCTCACGGACGCGACCGGCTTCGCTTCCTTAACCTGCTTTTCCGCCGGTATCCACTTTTCCAGAAGGATATCCAGCTTCTGGAGCTCAATGGGTTTCGCTAGAAAGTCGTTCATCCCGTTCTGTAAAAACATCTCCCGCTGCCCAGCTATGGCGTTGGCCGTCAGAGCGATGATGGGCAGGTCGCGGTAGTAGGGGTCTTTCTTGTCTAGAGCGCGTATGGCCGTTGCCGCCTCCAGACCGTCCATGTTTGGCATCATATGATCCATGAAGACAACGTCGTAACGATTCACCCGCGCGAGTTCAATGGCCTCCGCCCCGCTGAGGCAGGTGTGCACGTCCATGCCGTAAAGCGCCATGAGCTCCTTTGAGACCCGCAGGTTGGTTGATATGTCGTCCACAATAAGCACTTTCGCGTTTGGGGCCGAGAAGCGCGTCCGGTGTTTCCGGCCCTCTGGGTAAATCTGGTCACTCACGCCGTTCAGGGCGTTGGCGACCCCCACGCAGTACGCCGGCAGCAAGATGGTGCTGATGTCGCCATAGGAGGAAATCTCCCCGAACTCGGCCATGTTCACAAGCAACGTGGGCGACTTGCTCTTGCCCAGGACGAAAATGCAGTCCATCACGTGAGCGGAGGGGGCAAAGGCAAAGCTGTACCGCCCGCTTTCCAAATCCTGTTTGAACTCATCCAGGCTCCGCGCCACCGTCGGCCGCACGCCCAGGGTGGTTAAGGCGTACACGAGGGCGTCTAGGAAGTCCGGCCTGTCCTCAAACACCACCACGCGCTTCTCCTCCGGGCTCTCCACGTAGGCCAGTTTTTTGTCGCCGCCCACCCGTTGAACGATGGCGGCTGTAAACTCGGAACCGTGACCGTAGCGACTTGTCACGGAGATATCCCCACCCATAGCTCGGCATAGGCTCCGCGCGATGGACAGACCCAGCCCCGTCCCCTGCACCGCCCGGCTCTGAGGGGTATCGACCCGCATAAAGTCCATAAACAGCCTCTCCAGGTACTCGGGCTTTATGCCAAGGCCGGTGTCCTCCACGGAAAAGGTAAGGCGCTGCCACGTGCCGCCCATATCCTGAGAGCGCACGGAAAGAGTGATCCGGCCCTTGCTGGTGTACTTGACCGCGTTGCTCAAAAGGTTCATCAATATTTGCCGGACATGGATCACGTCGCCGATCAGCTCCTCCGGGATGTCAGCGTCCACCAGGACGAAAAACGATACCGAACCTTCCAAAAGACGCACACGGATCACGTTGATCACATCGTAAATCAGGGAGGAGATAGAGTATTTTTCGCTCACCATCGCCATCTGCCCCGCCTCGATCTTGGAGAAATCCAAAATGTCGTTGATGATCCCCAGCAGACTGTTCCCAGCTTGACGGATGATGGACACGTAGTCCAACATTTCGCGGGAGACGTCCTTCTCTATAATGATTTGCGACATGCCCAAAATAGAGTTCAAGGGAGTGCGTATTTCGTGACTCATCCGGGCCAGAAAAGAGGATTTGCCGATGTTCGCCTGCTCGGAGTAGAGCTTGTCCCGGCTGAGTCGAAGGAGGATGTAGCATAGAACGAGCATCATCAGGAAGCCTAGGAGCGAGAGCAGGCCGATCATGGAGTACACGTCCTGGTAGTAGCTGTAGGTTGGGGTTGCTATGCCGATGTACCAGCCGTTGCCCGTCCTTCGCAGGAAAGTCACCACCTGAGACCCGGCGGCGCCGGCAAGCACCACGGAGGAAATTTTTTCCTCTCCGGCCAGGATACGCTCGGCCACCCGCGCGTAGCTCTGGCTGACCTCGGCTATCGGCCTGCCGATCCACTCCTCGTCGGGGTGCGCGACAAAAATGGCGTCCGGACCTACTAGCATACCGTAGCCGCCCTCCGCCACTTGCTGCGAGGTAATGTAGCTCACCACGTTCTCAATACTCATATCCAAGAAAAGGACGCCTAAATCCTCCCCTTTTTTGTTGGTGAGTTTCTTCGAAAACGACACGATGCGCTTGCCCGTGCGGAAGTCAATGTAGGGACCAGTGAACGCCACGCGCCCGTCCGCCTTGACCGCGGCTTCGAACCAGGGGCGGTTCCGCGGGACAAAGTCCACGCCCGGATCCCATGCCAGGCCTACACTGAAGCTGCCCTCAATGAAGCCCCCCATGAAGATGAGACCTGAAACGTTCTCTTCCGGCCGCGTCAGGCCGACGTTGAGTTCACGCAAGACACGCCCCGCGTCCTGGCTGGAGTGGCTGGAGTCGAGGTTCGCCTCAAGAATCAGGGCGGCGGAGAGCGTGGATATTTCCACCTCGCGCAGTTCGGAGTAGATGTGCGCCTCCGCTGTGCTGATCATCGCCTCCGCGTTTCGGGCAATCTCTTTTTCCACGATGCGGAACACGGAAATACTGCTGACGAAGACCATCGCGACAAACGCCCCAACCACAACCGCTATTTCATGAAAGTTTACTCTCACAAGCATCTTCAGGTTCGTTTTTTCCAATGCCGCCGCCCTCTCACGCCTAGGATAGCTCTGTAATCTCATCGAAAATCACCAAACCCACTTACCAAGAATTTAACGTCCGCTGGTACATGTCCATGTACCGGATAGCGGATGTCGCCCAACTGTTGTCGCATCGCATAGCGCGCCGAACCAGACCCGTCCAGACCTCTTGGCGATGGTAGGCGTCTTTCGCGCGCAGGCAGGCCCGCAGCATCTCGCGGCCGGAGTCGAAGGTGAAGCCGTTTCCCGCCCCGTCCGCGTTGTCCCGTACCGTATCGCAAAGCCCTCCCGTCTTGCGGGCCACGGGGATGGCCCCGTAGCGAAGCGCCGCCATTTGCTCGAAACCGCAGGGCTCTATCCGGCTTGGCAGCAAAAACACGTCGCTCCCGGCGTATATCCGACGTTCCAGCGCTCGGTCAAAGCCGATGCGCGTCCCGGCTTTTCCGGCCCTGCGGTGGGACAGGCCGTTGAAAAAGTCCTCGGCCTCTTTGCGGCCGTGTCCCATGACCACAAGCTGAACCCCGTAGCCGATCAGGTCTTCCGCCGCGTCCAGCAACAGGTCGAGCCCCTTGTCCTCTATGAAGGGCGATGCCACGGCGAAGAGGGGCGCGCCGTCGTCCTCCAGCCCAAACTCCTCCCTCAGGGCCTCCTTGCAGGCTCTCTTGCCCTCCGGAAAGTCGTCCAGGCCGTAGTTGGCGGCGATGTGCGGATCTGTCAGGGGACTGTAGCCACTGATGTCGATGCCGTTCAGTATCCCATAGAGCTTGCCTTGCTTTTTTTGAAGGAAATCGTCCAGGCCGCAGCTCGAGGCTGGGGCGAGAATATCCCTGGCGTAGGTCGGGGAGACCGTGCTGATCACGTCCGCGGCCTCTATCGCGCCCTTCGTGAGGTTCACGGCCCCGCGGTACTCCAGGACGTGCATGTTCTCGCGTCCAATGCCAAGGGTTTCCTCCAGAGTCTCGGAGCCATAGGTGCATTGCCGCCGTATATCGTGGATGGTGAACACGGTTTTTATTGGGGCGAATTTCTCGATATTCCGGTAGTACAGGTTGAGGTAAACCGGTACCAACGCCGTCTGCCAGTCGTTGCAGTGGATGATGTCTGGCGAGAATTCCACATGGAAAAGCGTTTCCAAGGCGGCGCGCGAAAAAAAGGCGAAGCGCTCTCCGTCGTCGTAGAAGCCGTAGAGTCCTGGACGCTTGAAGTAGTACTCGTTGTCCATGAAGTACCAGGTCATGTCCTGCCAGGTGAGCTCGAATAGGCCGCAGTATTGGCTTCTCCAGCCTACGGGAACCCTGAAACTCGTCTTGAAGGTCAGCTTTTCGCGCCACTCGCCGCTCAGGTCCCCGTAGAGGGGCAACACAACGCGGACCTCCGCCTGACGCCGCCGCAACGCCGGGGGAAGCCCCCCCGTCATGACGCCGGGACCGTCCGCGACAAAGAATGGAGACGCTTCACTGGCCACAAACAAGACTTTCATCAATCGTGGAACCGCTGAGAAGCGCTCAGAAAAAGCTCCGATAGGACGGGGTCGAAGTGAGAGCCCCGCCCCTCGGCGATGATCTCCAGAGCTTCTTCGTGGGAGAAGGGCTCCTTGTAAGGACGCTTCGAGATCAGCGCGTCGTACACGTCGGCCAGAGCCATCAGTCGCCCTTGCAGGGGAATGTCCGTTTCCGCGAGTCCCATGGGATAGCCAAAGCCGTCCCACCTCTCGTGATGTGTGCCGGCCATGATTTTCGCGTGGCTTAGGAAGTCGTTTTCGCTGGTGCTGGACTGTATCCGATCGATGATCTTCTCGCCAAAAGTGGTGTGTTTTTTCATTTCCTCGAACTCCTCAAAGGTCAACCGGGCCGGTTTCAGAAGAATGCTGTCGTGAATAGAGATTTTCCCCACGTCGTGCAACTGGGAGGACTGCAGAAACAAGTCGATGTTCCAGCTCTCCACCTTGTCTTGGTAGACGCCGTGGGAGAGCATTTCGTCCAACAGGAGGCGCAACGTCCGCGCGGTGCGCAGAATGTGTCCGCCGGTTACGTCGTCCCGGAACTCGACCAAGTCGCTCACCGTCAGGAGGATGGAGCTTTGGAGTTCCAGAACGGCGCGGGTCTTTTGCTCCACCAGTTGTTGCAGGTTTTCGTTGAAGTTTCGCAGCTCCAGCTTCTGGGACTCGACCAGCAGGTGCATTTCGATGCGCTTCAGCAGGAGGTGGGGCGCGAAGGGCTTGGAGATGTAGTCCGCCGCGCCCAGAGAGAGTCCTTTGAGCTCGCTTTCGGTATCTGACTTCGAAGTGAGGAAGATCACGGGGATGTTTTTTGTGGCGAAGTCGCTTTTCAGGTGCTGTATTGCCTCATATCCGTCGATATCGGGCATGAGAACGTCCAGCAGTATCAGGTCGGGACGCGACTTTTCGAGGAACTGGTACATTTTCTCCGCGCCAGGGACTGTGAAAGCGTCATATCGGTCCATTAGGATGTTCCGGGCCATTTTCAGGTTGACGGGGTTGTCGTCCACAATAAGCACTTTTTTCCTCTCGTTTTGCATTTTGACCTTCCTTTTGAGGGCTTAAGGTTCACACTATTTTTCCCCTCGCGCTCTTTGAAAAATTTCGCTTCGTCTATTTTATTATACATTGAGATTCGAGAACGCGCTGGGCGCTCTTGCCCCAAAAAATTTCGCCGCGGGAGACAAAGCAACGTCAATGGATGAAGAAGCGCCGCGTTTTGATACGTTCTCGTTCTCGCCTCCCCCCTTGACAAATAAAAAAACACCGCTAAAATATCCGTAATTTCTTATATAGCTTACTAGTTTCGTATATTATACTTTCGCATCTTTCGCGAGAGGTGAACGGGGTGATTGGGGTGGTCAAAGTCTATAAGTCGATGACGAACATGTGCGTGTGTGCCCGCGCGCGGCGGATGTGTGTTTTCTGCCGTGAACATTCGTGTATGGACTTGCGTTCCTCATGATGATGACCTAGCGTTCCGCCCAAAAGACAGGAAGGTGAAGGCCGGCTCTCATCGGAGAGTCGGCTTTTTTTGAGTCCATATTCCAGACGACAGGAGCTTGATGAATTTGAGTACCGTCAATTTGAAAGCGGCCGAGGTACAGGTACGGGAAAACCGACTTGGCTCAATTACGGGGTTCGAGGGTACGGCGGCGGAGCTAGTGCGGTGCGCCCGGTGCGGGGAGCTGAACGACTCCGAGCGCTCTTTCAGCCAGTGTCTCGGATGTTCGACCAGTAACGCCACCTGCGCTGTGGCGCTGATCCAGGACAGCGCCGTTATCAGCCACGGGCCGATAGGGTGCGCTGGACGCCTGCACGACTACGGTTTCACCTACCGCGTGAATGGAAAGCACCGGGGAGTCGCCGACCCACGGCAAAGGCGCATATTCAGCAGCAACATGGACGAAAACGACACGGTCTACGGCGGCGGCGAGAAGCTGGCCGCGACCATCCGCCAGGTCTACCAGCGCGTGAAGCCGAACGTCATCTTCATCGTCACCACCTGCGCTTCGGGCATCATCGGCGATGACGTACAGGGCATTGCGGACAAGGCCGAACAGGAGCTTGGCGTTCCCGTGGCGGCGATCTTCTGCGAGGGTTTCCGCTCCAAAATCTGGACGTCTGGGTTCGACGCCGGCTACCATGGCGTGGCAAGAAAGCTCATCAAGCCCCCCGTCAAAAAACAGAAGGACTTGGTCAACATTGTGAACTTTTGGGGCGCGGACGTCTTCGGCCAGTGGTTCAAGCGCCTGGGTCTGAGGGCCAACTACCTCACCCCCTACGCCACCACCAAACAGATCGCGACATCCTCGGAGGCCGTGGCCACGGCGCAAATTTGCTCGACACTGGGTTCTTACCTGGCGGCGGCGCTGGAGCAGGAGTTCGGCGTGCCGGAGATCTGCGTCTCCCCGCCCTATGGCGTCGAGCAGACGGAAAAATGGTTCCGGGAGCTGGGCAAAATGACCGGCAAAGAGGCCGAAGCCGAGGTTTTCCTGCGCGAGGAAAGGGAGAAATGGCTGCCGGAGATCGAGGTCCTCAGGCAAAAGCTCTTCGGCAAGACCGCCTACGTGACGGCTGGAGCGTCTCATGGTCACGCGCTCCTGGGTTTGCTGAAGGAGCTGGGCCTGCGCCCGCTTGGAGCGGCGATATTCCACCACGATCCCGTTTACGACAAGGGCATCGACGCACTCGACTCGCTGAACAACTTGGTGGAGATCTACGGCGACGTCCCCGGCTACAACGTCTGCAACAAGCAGGAGTTTGAACTGGTGAACATCCTCCATAGGACGAGACCGGACGTGCTTCTGGCGCGGCACGGCGGTATGACCCTTTGGGGCGCGAAGTTCGGCGTCCCCTCCCTTCTGATTGGAGATGAGCACTATGGCATGGGCTACGAAGGCCTTGTGAAGTACGGGCGGCGCATTGTGAACACCATCGAAAACGACGAGTTCGTGAAAAACCTCGCGCGGCACGCGGTCATCCCTTACTCGAAGTGGTGGTTGGAGCAGGCCCCTTACACGTTCCTCGGAGCGGAGAGATCTTATGTCGAAGCCAATTGAACAGCAACGTTTTATGTGCGCCATAGGAGCGATGCAAACGGTGGTCGCTATTCCCAGGGCCGTGCCTATTCTGCACTCTGGTCCAGGCTGCGGGCCCATGGTCAGCGGTTTTTTCGACAAGGCCAAGGGCTACGCCGGGGAGAATACCGCGCCATGCACGAACTTCACGGAAAGGGAGGTGGTTTTCGGCGGGGAGGACAAGCTGGAAGAGCTTATCCGCAACACCTATAAAGTGCTCGACACGGACCTTCAGGTGGTGCTCACCGGCTGTACCTCGGCCATTGTCGGGGACGACGTGGAGCGGGTCGTGAAAACGTTTGCCGAAGAGGGAAAGCCCATCGTAACGCTGGAGACCCCCGGCTTCAAGTGCAGCAACTTTGAGGCCCACGACCTGGTGGTGAACGCGGTGATCGACCAGTACGTGGATCGTCGCGCGCGCGTCACTGGAAAGGACGCCCGGCTCGTCAACCTCTTCGCGACGATCCCCTACCAAGATCCCTTCTGGAAGGGGAACCTGGAGGAACTCAAGCGAGTCCTGAAGGGTATCGGCCTGAGGGTAAACACGCTCTTTGGGCCCTATTCCAGGGGCGTCGAGGAGTGGAAAACCATCCCGGCCGCGGGGTTCAACATCGTCATCTCCCCGTGGTACGGCCTGAAGATCGCGCGACGGCTTGAGGAAAAGTACGATCAACCCTACTATAACTTTCCCTACCTTCCCATCGGCGGCAACGAGACCACGCGCTTCCTGCGAGGCGTGGAGCGCTTTGCCGCCGCCCAGGGCGCGGAGCTGCCGGAGGCGCGGGTGAACGCCTTCATCGCGCGGGAGGAGCTGGCTTTTTACGAGGCGCTGGACGGCCTGGCGACTTTTCTGCTGGAATTCCGCTATGGGCTCCCGGAGTTCGTCCATGTCCTGCACGACGCCAACTACGTGATCGGCATCGCCAAGTTTCTGCTGCACGAAACCGGCATCGTGCCCAAGGAGCAGTTTGTGACGGACAACACCCCTGAAGAGTACCATGACAGGATTCGGGCGGAGATGAAAAAAATATCCAACAAAAAGGACATTCCCGTTTTCTTTGAGCCGGATGGGGGCCTGGCGCAGCGGAGAATTCGCGACGCCGGTCACGAGGGACGCGGACTGATCCTGGGCTGTGGATGGGACAAGCGTTTGGCGAGGGACAAAGGATACGACTTCCTCTCCATCAGCCCTCCCTCGCCCTACAGACTAGCGCTGACCACCTGCTACGCGGGCTATAAAGGCGGACTCCGACTGATCGAGGACATCTACGATACGGTACTCGCCACTTATGAGTAAAAAAAGTAAAAAAGTTAAGGAAGCACTGATTAATGGGGTTCTTAGGGGCCTGAGGCCCTTAAGCGGGGTGTGGGGCGGAGCCCCACAAGGGTTTAATCAGTGCTTCCTTAAGGAGACGCTGATTAGAGCCGTTGACTCTTTTATACGCAAAGCTTTTACCGTTTATTTCCGCTTGCTGGCCTTTATTTCCGCGCATGATTGCGCAATCGGCTATATCGAATGGGGTTCTTAGGGGTTCGAGACCCTTAAGCGGGGTTTTGTTTGAGGGGCGGCGCCCCATATGGGTTAAAAATTTAGGAAAGAGGTGATGAGCGTTGGCGCCTGTGAAAAATATCGTTCCGTCTCTACATCGGAGCTTCATTCGAATATCGGGACTCAAAAAAACCTTTCAGGCCAGGGACAAACGCTTCAACGTGCTGAAGGGCGTTGACCTGGAAATAGACCGGGGGGACGTCTTTGGCGTCGTCGGGTTCAGCGGGGCGGGCAAATCGACGCTGATCCGCTGCGTCAACCGTCTGGAGGAGCCGGACGAGGGGGAGATATCTATAGGTGAGACGGAGATAACCCGGCTTTCAAAACGGGAGCTTGACCAGTACCGTCAAAAGATCGGGATCATCTTCCAGCAATTCAACCTTCTGGACGCCAGAACCGTGGCGGGAAATGTCTCCTTCCCCCTGGAGGTGGCGGGCGAGAAAAAGGAGAAGATAGCGGAGAGGGTCAGGGAAATCCTCGATCTTGTGGACTTGAGCGACAAGGCGGACTTCTACCCAGGGCAGCTCTCTGGGGGGCAGAAGCAGCGGGTCGGGATAGCCAGGGCGCTGGCCAACAACCCGGACATCCTGCTTTCCGACGAGGCCACCTCGGCCCTCGACCCTCAGACAACCTTGTCCGTGCTCGATCTCCTGAAGAGCGTCAACGAAAAGCTGAAGCTGACCATCATTCTGATCACCCACGAACTCAACGTTATTCGCTATATCTGCAAAAACATGGCCGTCTTGGAGGATGGGCGGATCGTGGAAAAGGGTCCCGTGAGGAGCGTGTTCAAAGGTCCCAGGAGCGAAACGGCGAAGCTGTTTCTTAAGATCGACGCGGGCTTTGCCAACTTCGGCTGGAGCGACGGCGAGGGGATATAAGCAATGAACAAAATGACCTTCGTTGAAACCCTGCGAAGCGCCTTCAGCGACAAGACGTGGGCGATCGTAACCCCGGCGATCTACGAGACCCTCTACATGGTGTTCTTCACAACCCTATTGACGGCCTTCTTTGGGATGTTTCTGGGAATCTCTTTGGTCGTCACCGACCGGGACGGGATATACCCCAGTCCGCGCTTCAACGCCCTTCTTGGGAGCGTCATCAATGGTTTTCGCTCGCTCCCCTCCATGATCGTGATCATCCTCACGCTTCCCCTGTCGCGGATGATCATTGGAATATCCTACGGCCCCAAGGCCTGTATCATCGCCCTAGCCGTCACCTGCGTTCCCATGTTCGGCAGGTTGGTGGAGAGCAGTATCCTTGAGGTCTCTAAGGGCAAGATTGAGGCCGCGCGCTCTATGGGGGCGAAAAACCTCGACATTGTGCTGAAGGTGCTGCTCCCGGAGGCCCTTCCCAGCCTCATACGCAGTTTCACCATCTCCGTCATCGCCATCATCTCCACCACGGCCTTGGCCGGAACCCTAGGCGCTGGCGGGTTGGGAGACGTGGCGGTGCGCTTCGGCTACTCCCGCTTCAAAACGGACGTGCTGCTGGCGGCGGCGTTGGTCATGATCGTCCTCGTCCAGGCTGTACAGTTCGCGGGCAACGGACTGTCGAAGTTCGTGCTGAAAAAAAGACACCTGATATGAAAACCAAAAGGGGAGGTGAGCGAGATGTGTTGGCCGGTATAAGTGGGGTTCTTAGGGGTCAGCGACCCCTTGGGGTTCACGGACCCCTGGGTCGGGGTTTGGGGCGAGGCCCCAAAGTGTTTGGTCATGTCATTAAAAGGAGGTTTTTTGTTATGAAAAGCAGAAACACAGCGGCGCTTTTGGTCTTATCCGCGCTTTTTTCCTTGGGCTCCTTGAGCGGCGCTTTGGCCGCGGAGGGCGTAACGTTGAAGGTCATTGCCTCGGCGGTACCCCACGCGGAGCTTCTTGAGTTCGTCAAGCCCAAGCTCGCTGAAAAAAACATCGACCTTGTGATAACCATCATCGACGACACCAGCGCCAGCGCGCGCCTCTACAACGAGCAGACCCACAACAGCCAATTTGACGTCAACTTCACCCAGCACCTGCCCTATCTTGAATCGGTGAAGGCGGAGCAGGACTACGATTTAGCCTCAGCGGGCGGCATCCATGTAGAGCCGATAGGGTTCTATTCGACGAAGTACAAGACGAAGTCAGAGATTCCCACTGACAGGAAGATCACCGTGGCGGTCCCCAACAACGCCACCAACGAGTACCGGGCCTTGAGAGTCCTCGAACAAAATGGATTCATCAAGCTCAAGTCCGACATTCAAAACTTCTCCGCTACAAAGCAGGATATCGCGGACTTAGGGCAGGTGGAGATCGTGGAGCTAGACGCGGGGATCATTATCCGCAACGCCGATCAGTTCGACGGCTACATCACCAACACAAACCGCATTCTGGAGGCGGGCATCGACCCCGCCGCGGCCCTGTTCCGAGAAGGCAAGGACTCGCCTTACGCAAACATCCTAGTCACCCGGACGGGGCGAGTGAACGATCCCGCCATTGTCGCGCTCAGGGATGTTCTGCGGACAGAGGACGTGCGCAAGTTCATCGAGGGGAAGTACAAAGGCGCCGTCGTCCCGGCCTTTTGAGCGAGAGACGGGTCATGATTCGACGGGTCGCCTTCGCCTCCAGCGATGGGGTATTCATCGATCTCCACTACGGGCGCGCCACCGCCTTCTTCATTTATGACCTCGAAGGCGGACCCAGGCTCCTCGAAAAAAGGCGCTGCTACAGGATTCCAGGCCAGGGAGGCGTGGAACAGTGCACGGCCCATCGCCCTGAGGAACTCGAAAAAGCCGCCGAGCTGCTGAAGGACTGCGACGCGCTCTTTGTTGTGAAGATCGGCGAAACCCCAGCGAGGTTTTTCATGGAAAGGGGGTTTCGCGTTTTCCAGCTTGAGGCCGAAATCAAGCAAGCGCTTGAGGAAATCGTGAAAGAAAATTTGACGGAAGGAACGGAAGAATGATGAGCGTGATCGCGGAGACGCCCCGAACGCTGAAGGTGAGCCAGCTGCACCCCTGTTTTGGGAGAGAGGCCCATAACAAGTACGGCAGGCTCCACCTGCCGGTGTCCCCGGAGTGCAACATCCAGTGTCGTTTTTGCGGCCGCTCCCTCAACCGGGAAGAGGAGCGTCCAGGCGTGGCGGCGGGGATTTTGCGACCCGATCAGGCCCTGGAGACCGTGAGAAAGGCCCTCGCCCTCTGCCCCAGCATCACGGTGGTGGGGGTTGCCGGCCCAGGCGAAGCCCTGGCGACAAACGCGGCCCTTGAGGCCTTTCGCGCCGTTCACGCCGAGTATCCCAGCTTGATAAAGTGTCTCAGCACCAACGGCCTGATGCTGCCCGACAAGGCGGACGCCCTGATCGACGCGGGGGTTAAAACCGTTACGGTGACGGTGAACGCCGTCGATCCCGTCGCGCTGGAAAAGGTGGTGTCCTACGTCATCTTCGGCGGGAAACGGCTCACGGGCCCTCACATGTCCATCCTGCCCCTTCGACAGGTCGAGGGCATCCGCAGGGTAAGTGAAAGGGGCGTGACGGTCAAGGTGAACACCGTCCTGATTCCTGGCGTCAACGACGATCACATCGAGGACATCGCGAGAACGGTGAGCCGCGCTGGGGCGGCGGTTTTCAACGTCATTCCCCTGCTGCCCCAGCACGAACTGGCTCACGTAGAGGCGCCAGCCTGCGGCGAGTTGAACAGAGCCAGGGCCGTCGCCGAAAAATACCTTGACGTGTCCTACCACTGCCGACACTGTCGGGCGGACGCCTGCGGAATCCCAGGCCTCAGCGATTTCTCGCGGGAGCTTTACGGCGAGCGAATGGAGACCTTTTCTCATGGATAAGCGTTTTTGTAGAAAGGAATGAGGACATGGCGAAAAAAATCAAACAAATCGCGATATATGGAAAGGGCGGGATAGGAAAATCAACGACAACCTCCAACATCAGCGCGGCGCTTTCCACGTTCGGTTTCAAGGTCATGCAGTTCGGCTGCGACCCCAAGAGCGACTCGACCAACACCCTGCGCGGCGGAAGCTACATTCCCACGGTGCTGGATACGCTGAGGGACAAAAACAACAAGGTCAAGGCCCAGGACGTTGTATTCGAGGGCTGGGGCGGCGTCTACTGCGTGGAGGCGGGCGGTCCGTCGCCGGGAGTGGGTTGCGCCGGAAGGGGCATCACGACGGCCGTACAGCTTTTTAAGCAGCAGCGCGTCTTCGATGAGCTGGAGCTGGACTACGTGATCTTCGACGTCCTAGGCGACGTAGTCTGCGGCGGCTTCGCGGTGCCCATTCGAGAGGGGATTGCCGAGCACGTCTTCACGGTATCCTCCGCCGACTTCATGGCTGTCTACGCGGCCAACAACCTCTTCACCGGCATCAAGAAGTACTCGAACGCCGGCGGCGCGCTCCTGGGCGGGATCATCGCCAACTCCATCAACCAGGACTACTCGAAAACCATCATCGACGACTTCGCGGCGGAGACGAAAACGAAGGTAGTGGAGTACGTTCCGCGCTCGGTGACCGTGACCCAAAGTGAACTCGCGGGCAAAACCACTATTGAGGCCGCCCCCGACTCGAAACAGGCGAAGGTCTACCTCGACCTGGCGCGAAAGATCGCGGAGCACGAGGTCTCCGGAACGCCTCAGCCTCTGGCCGTCGCGGAGTTACGCGCTTGGGCCGCGAAATGGGCCGATCGCCTCTTGGAGATCGAGACCGGGGTGATCAAAGAAAAAGCCGCGATATAAGGCTACGTAAAAAGGAGAGGCCAGCGCCTATAGGCTTCGCCCCTCAAACAAAACCCCGCTTAGGGGTCTCAGACCCCTAAGAACCCCATTTATAAAGAAGCCATCGGCTCTAAAAACCGGCGGTCCAAGTTGTTGACACCGCGTTACGAATAAAATAAAGAAAAGGCCGCTTCAGCAGCGGTCCCCTTCATTCATCTCTATCTCAATCCATTCAGCTAACAGGCAAACCATTGGCCTCACAACAATACACAGCATAAGAAAATAGCCCAGCTTCTTCAGTTTTGACGGAAGAGCCGAGTTATTAGCGTCCAGTAAAACAATACTTTCTAGTTATTGTAATAGTTTACAGCTTATACCAATTTGCAATCAGGGACCTAAAGTTAAAAGATGCAGC
>JAITGK010000052.1 GCA_031280635.1 Synergistaceae bacterium | reverse complement strand
GCTTTTCACCTTTCCCTCTCGGTACTGTTTCACTATCGGTCATTTGTCATGTTCAGCCTTGGACCATGGTCGGCCCGAATTCAACCGGAATTTCACGTGCTCCGGCCTACTCAGGGTACCTGCTCAGGCAGAGACAAGGTTTTCGCTTACGGGACTTTCACCCTCTGCGGTCGGCTTTCCCAATACCGTTCAACTAACCGTTGTCCTTTGTAACTGCCTGGAAGGGCCGCAACTCTTCCCAGCAAGACCCTATTACCCCGCCCTACGCAACGCTTGCGGGCTTGCACGTACGCGGTTTAGGCTCATATCCCCTTTCGCTCACCACTACTTAGGGAATCTCTTCGATTTCTTTTATATCCGGCTACTGAGATGTTTCACTTCGCCGGCTTCGCCCCTGTTCAAACAGGTCTCCGGCCTGCGCCGGAGGGGTTGCCCCATTCGGATATCTTCGGATCGATGGTTGTTTGCGCCTCCCCGAAGCTTTTCGCAGCTTACCGCGTCCTTCTTCGCTGACAAATGCCAAGGCATCCTCCGTCCGCCCTTAATACTTTACTCTCCTTCTTGTCCTTGCCTTCTATTCCTTTGTTAAGTTACATGGGGAAAAATCGCGTCTTTTGACTTCGCGCTGACTCTTCTACATCTTCTTGGTCAGCCCTTCCCCTTTTGCCCCCCTCCGACCTTCAAAAAGCGCCTTCAGTGGACAGCTTGGATACTCTATCACAGGTCCGTTTGAATGGCAAGTAGTTTTTTTTCATTCTGTCATTCGTCTGTTTATCCTTCCAGAACTCTTCCACTTGCTTGCCTTTCTTCAGGCGCTTGCCCTGGGAGCCAGGATTTCGCGAGCTTCACAAGCCACTTCGGAGCAGGTCGTGGAGGTGAATCATCCCCAGTGGGGTCTTTCCGTCGATTTCGTCCACCACGATCAGAACGCTGATCTCGCGCTCCTCCATGACTCGGATGGCGTCGGCGGCCAGACGACCAGGCTCAATGGCGCTGGGAGTTCGGGTCATGCAGTCCCCAATGCGGCGCTTCAGCGCCTCTACTCCGTGACGTTCCATCAGACGGCGCAGGTCGCCGTCCGTAAAAATGCCCGTAAGCCTCCCCGCCCCGTCCACCACGCAGGTGGCGCCGAATTTTTTGTCCGTTATCTCGAAAAGAGCGTCCTTCACCGAGACGTTTTCCTCCACCTTGGGAAGCTGTTCCGGTGGACCCAGCACGTCCGCGACTCGGGTCAGGAGACGCCGCCCCAGGGTTCCGCCTGGGTGAAACGCGGCGAAGTCCTCCTCGCGCAGGCCCCGCAACCGCGCCGTCATACCGGCGAGGGCGTCTCCCACCACCAGTTGAAGCGTCGCGCTGCTGGTGGGCGCGAGCCGCAGGGGATCCGCCTCGGACTCCACGCCCGTGTTCACGACGATGTCCGAGTGCCGCGCCAGAGGCGAGTCCGGTACCCCCGTTACCCCAATCACCAAGGAACCCAACCGTTTGAAGTGAGGCAGCATCGCCAGCACCTCCGCTGTGGCGCCGCTGTTGCTGACAAAAAGCCCCACGTCCTCGCGGCGCACCATGCCCAGGTCTCCGTGCATTCCCTCCGCGGCGTGGAGAAAAAAGGAAGGCGTCCCCAGTGAGGCCAGAGTCGCGGAGATTTTGCGCCCAATGTGGCCAGACTTGCCCAGACCAACCACCACGATTCGCCCCCGGCAGGCGTGGATGGCCCGCGCCGCCCTCACCAGCTCCTCGCCCATTCGATCCGCCGCTCGCGCCAGCTCCGCGGCCTCGTGGCGAATGACGGTCCGCCCCGTCTGGAGCAGCTCTTCATCGCCGCAGGCTACGCCTTCCCGCTCCCAGGGCAGAGAAGTCATTCGCTCGCGTCCCCCACCCGCGCCTTATGTATGGCCAAAACCTGGTCCAGGAAGCCGCCCATTTCCACGAGGGGTATCATGTTGGGTCCATCGCTTTTGGCCCGGTCTGGCTCTGGATGCGTTTCAACAAAAAGCGCGTCAATGCCCGCCGCCGCCGCCGCCCGCGCCAAAGGCAAGGCCATCGCCCGAACTCCCCCACTGGCCCCGCCCAGAGCTCCGGGTCTTTGGACGCTGTGCGTCGCGTCAAAGACGACGGGGTAGCCCAACGCGCGCATCGTCACCAGGGAACACATGTCCACGATAAGCTGGTGGTAGCCCGCCGTCGTGCCCCGCTCGCACAGGAGCACACGGGCGTTCCCCGCCTCTCGGCACTTGTCCGCCACGTTAACCATGTCCTCCGGGGCAAGGAACTGCGCTTTTTTGATGTTCAGAATCTTGCCCGTCTTGGCGGCCGCGGTCAGCAAGTCCGTCTGCCGGCAAAGGAACGCTGGTATCTGGATAACGTCCACCACCTGAGCGGCGGGCTTGGCCTGCCAGGACTCGTGAATGTCCGTTGCCAGGGGGACGCCGAGTTCATTTTTGATCCGCGCGAGCTGTTCCAGCCCTTTCTCGACGCCGGGACCTCGCCACGAGGATATCGAGGTACGGTTGGCCTTGTCGAAGGACGCCTTGAAAATATAGGGAACACCCCGCGCCGTACAGAGCCCCTTCAGCGTCCGGGCGACCTCCATGCCCAGATCCAGGCTCTCTAGAGAACAGGGGCCCGCGATCACCGTCAGGCCCCCGTCGCCAATCGAAAAATTGCCAATCCTATAGTCCGCGTCGAAGTTGTTTTTTTTCATACACGCATTCCTCCCATGGCGCGTTTTCTCAAAGCTCCGCGACTCCAGCGCCCTGATCCACGGCGTCACAGAGGCGGGTGACCGCGCCAGACTCACCGGACAGGTTCAACAGCTCCGCGCGGATACGGGCCAGCCTTTCCCTGTCCCTCAAGGCCGACGTCACGCGGATGGCCACGCCCTTAGGTTTCACGTCCCCCAGCGCCTCGTCCATTACCATACGACCCGCGATACGGTTCGGCCAGGCGACGAATCCGCTATAACGCTCCAAGTTCCTACGTATCTTCCATTCTTTGAGGGCTGGACCCAAGCCGGGAAATCCGAATAAGTATCCAAAAAGCCCCCCCGTCGGGGCCACTTTCAGGAAATCCAGCGGCGCGACGACCAGCGCGGGCAGGCCGCAGTGCATCAACTCCAACGTGTTGGTGCCCGGCTGGGTAAGGGCGTAGTCGGCGACTCTCATGGCGGTTCCCGCCCCAGTCTTCAACGGGCATAGTCCCGCCTCGCGCCAGGCGAAAAACTCGCTCTCCGGCACAAAGGGGGGAAAGAGCGTCCCCACGCGGATATCTGGGGCCAGTCCCTTTAAGTTGCGCACGAACTCTATGAGCCACCCCAGCGTCATTCGCCGTATCGATGGCCTGCTGCCGGGAAAAAGCAAGAGCCGGGCGGACGCCTTTTCCGAGCCGACGTCCTCCCATTTGAGCGTCTCTCTTTCCAATGCCAGAGAGTCCTTGACCAAGTCCCCCACAGTCAGGGCAAAGGGCTGCCCCAATACTGAGTTGATAGCCGCGGCCATGCTGGAGTACGCGGTGAACACCTTCGCGTGTTCCATGCCCTTCTTCCAGGCGTAAGCGTAGCAGATCAAAGGCGCGTCCGAGCGCTTCGCCATGCGCTGACCAAAGGCCAAGTCCCCGCCCAACTGCAAAACACAGTCCGTTTTTTCCTGTCCTAGGGCAAACCACGTCCGCACTGGGCCGTTGGGCCCTTCCAGCTTGTCCACGCCCAGCGACGAAGCCGCTGTGCGCTCATACCCAGAGGCGTACTGACAGGGGAGCAGCCATAGGGAAACGGAGTGCCCCCTCCGCCGCAGTTCCATAATCACGGGCCGGGCCCAGCCCCAAAGCTCACCGGGCCCGTTGGTCAGCACAGCAACCCGCATGTCCTTCACTCCTTTTCAAGGGACGCCGACGCCTTGGCGTGAAGGGCCTCGGCTATGGCGCGGGCCCAGAACATGGCCGCGTCCGTCGAGCCCATAGCCTTCCTCGCGCTCTCCAGACGCTGGTCAACTTCCGCTTTTTTGACCGGGTTGCCCAGGTAGGTCCAGAGCTCGCGGACAATGTTCTCCGGGCGGGCTTCTTCTTTCAACAGCTCCGGGTAGACGGGACTATCGGTGAGGTAGTTGGGGATGGAAATGTGAGGAACGCGTACCAAGGCCCGCGCAATGGCCCAGGATAGCCATCCGCCGTTGTAAATGACGACCATGAAGCGCCGCAGCAACATCGCCTCCACCGCTACCGTGCCACTGACGCCCGCCACGGCCTCCGAGATGGCCATAAGTCCGCGCCCCTCGCCGTCCCAGCTCTCGAAGCCCGCCACACGCTCTTTCAGCTCTTTTTGGAGCGACGCGGAGAGCCCGGGCGCGATGGAGAACACGGGCAACAGGCCCTCAGCGCGCAGAAGCTCCGCCGTCCCGATCAACCGCGCCAGGTGATACTTGATGTCGTAGCGGCGGCTTCCCGCCATCAGCGCCACCACCCGCGCGCCGTGGTAGCGCTCCGCCAGGGTCAAGGGCGGGGCGTAACCGTCCAGCGCCTTGGCCAGGGGATGGGCCTCCCAACGGGAGCAAACGCCGCGAGCGATCAAAAACTCGTGCTCGAAGAGAAAAAGGGGCAGACAGAGGTCGAACCAGTCCCGCAGAAGTCGTGTTCGACCGCCGCGCCAGGCCCACACCGTCGGCGTCGCCAGGAACACGGTCAGTCCCTTATAGCCCGCCCTTCGTAGTTTTTTAACTAGGGCGAAGTGAAAGTCGGGGCTGTCGATCACCACCACCACAGAGGGCTTCCGCCGAAGCACCTCGCCCGTTATCCGGTTGCGCAGCCGCAAAATACGCGGTATTGCCGGAATGACCTCCGTAAAACCCATAAGCTTCAGTTCCTCGTAGCTCCAAACGGCCTCGCCGCCGGCCTGAACGCTACGGGGCCCCATCACGCCCCATATTCCGCAGGTCTTCCGGCGCTCTCCGGGGAGCACGGTACCCTCCCGTAGAAGCGCTTGTATCAGGTCGGAGGCGTAAATATCCCCACTGACCTCGCCGCAGCTTACAAACACTGACATGGCAGCCCCCAAATAGCAATGTTATGACGCTCCGCCAGAGCGAAGGTCTTCTCCGCGTCCACGATTAAAGTCCGGCGCGCCTCTACAGCCAGGCAGGTCAGGCCCGCCCTAGCCATGTTCTCTATAGTCCGCGGTCCGATGGTGGGCAGGTCGTACCGGGGGTCTTGGTCCACGCGCATCATTTTGACCAAAACGCCCTTTGCGGCCAGCTTCCCGGCCCGCTCTACCGTCGCGTCCGTGCCCTCCATGGCCTCCACAGCTACCACGGCCCTATCGGCGACCACCAAGGCTTGCCCAAAAGAGCAGGGGAGCGTTACCTTCAAGACGGCCGCGCCGCACTCGAAGTCGCGCCTCTCCCCCTCCGTGGGTCGCCTGTGTCCCAACTGCCCCTCTGGGGCCAAAAATTCCGGGAGGATGTGCCAGTAGGGGAGCACCGTGATCCCCTCGCTTTCTAGGATGGAGACCACGGAGCCCAACAACGAGTGATCGTCGCGGGCGCTCCGGGCCAGGAGCCGCAGGGTGAGGGGATCAAACAGGGCCGGAAGAAAAATAAGCTTTTTAAAGATGAGCTTTTTGGGGACACGTCCGGCCATGATAACGCTTTGGGCCCCATGCTTCCGAACCTCGCGGATCACTCGACCCAGGCTGGGGCAGCGCAGCCGCACCAGGGGATCGGCAATGTCCTGGAAAACCTCAGTGTCGCTTCTCAGTGTGAGCACCAGAGGCGCGAGGCCACGGGCGGCAAGTCGCCGAGCGATCTCCACGGGTAGGATGCCCTCTCCCGCGATGACGGCGCTTTTCGCGTTCGGCTCCGAGGGCGCGGCTCCCATCGGCGTTTCCGTCTCCGCTGTCATTTCAGTTGACCCGCCGCGAAAAGAAAATCCCCGCGGTCAAAAACAGGGCGTTAGGCGCCCAGGCGGCCAGTACTGGAGCCATGTTCCCGGCCTCGCCCAAGGCGCGGCACAGGGACATCAGGACGTAGTACGCGAATACGACCAGCAAACTGATGAAGAACGCGAAGCCTGACCCGGAGCGTCCCCGTTGAAACGCGCCGAAACTAGCCCCCAGGAGCGCTAGAATCACGCAGGCCCAGGGGACGGCCAGCCTCAGGTGGAAGAACATCATGACCTGCCGCAGGCTGTTGCCCTCCATGCGAGCCTGAGCCATGTAACTCCACAGCTCAAAGGCGCTCATGTTCGCTGGGCGCTTCGATCGACGCTGAAGCTGTTCCGGCGTGAGGGTTAGAGCCAGCCTCTGCCGCTCAAAGCGGAAGAGCAGGCGCACGTCCCCCTTATCCGAGACCTCGAAGACCTGCCCGTCCTCGATCCACCACTCCTCATTCCGCCATATCCCGCGCTGGGCCAAAGACGCGCGGACTAGGCGGCCTTTCTCAAAATCGTTCACCATAACGCCGCTCATGAGGCCCTTATCCGCGTCCAGGGTCTCCAGGTAGAGAACGCGCCTCAGCTCCCCATTGTCCTCATCGCGCAGGAAGACCTTTTCCTGGAGCGCGGAGGTCTGGTGTCTCAGAATCTCATAACGCATCAGATTCTCGGCGGCCTCGGTGGCGAAGGGCACCACCGTTTCGTTGAAGACTAGGGCCCCAGCGGAGATGATAAAGGAAGCCAGCGTCACTGGGCGGAGTATTCGGTAGAAGGAGACCCCTAGGGACTTGAGGGCGATGAGCTCGTTGTTGGAGGCGAGGCGCGTCATGCCCAGGAGCGTGGACAGAAGGCAGGACATCGGCAGGGTCAAGGCCACCAGCTCTGGGAGGCGGTAGGCGAAGAGCCGCGTTACCACCGAGAGCCTTACGCCCCGTTCAATGACCAGCTTTGCGGCCTGAAAAAGCACGTCCCCGGTCACGAGGATCATGGTAAAGACAAACACCCCTAAAAGGAAGGGCCCGGAAAGCTCGCTCAAAATAAAGCGATCCAATATCCGCAGGCCCGGAAGTGATTTCAGCCTCAAATGACGATCTCTCCCTCGATTATTCTCCTTGATAACGCACCGTTACCAGGCAGAGGGTTGGGGCGACGAAGAACAGACTGGCGGAGGACCCGGCCCAGGCGGGGGGCAACAGCCGGAACAGAAATCCGGTCATGGCGTAAATGGCGTGGGCGGCCGCGACGGAGATAAAAACGAGAAGCCAACGCGCCGCCTCGTTCCCCGCGGGCTGGCCCATGATGAAAAACCGCGTGGCAATGGGCATCGGCAGGGAACAGAAAAAAAGATACAACATGGAGATGAACGGCGTCGCGACGACTATGGGCAAGGAGGGCTGACTCTCCGCCAAGGCCTGGGGCAAGGGCAGGTTCGGCATCGTCTCCATTATAAAGGACACATAACGACTCGACATTCCCCGCCACGCCACGCCCAGCAATAGAGTCATCAGCAGGTCAAAAAAGGCGAACCCCAGGTATGCCCTCACGTAAAAGCGCAGAAGCGGGTCCTCGATCCCGAACGCCAGAACCCCCGCCCCCTCCCCAGAGGTCATCTGACTCTCTCGCAGAGTTCCGATGTCCATGTTCAAAAGTTGAGCGTCAGAAAAGGAAACGAACGTCTCCCCCACAAGCCCCTTGAGCTCCTTCGCGGCTGCTGGGTTGGAGGGCGGCGCGTAGGATGAGCGGACGGACACGAAGGACTCGTAAGGCGGGGGCGAGGGCTGTATCGGCGGCTGAGGAGCGGCGGCGGGCGAGCTTGCCGGAGTGATGGGCGGCTGGAGAGCGCCCCCGCTGGCTGGGGGGCGAGACTGAGTCGCTTTGGGCAAGCCAGCCCGTATGGGCGTAAACGTGGTCATGAGCGCCTCGTCATAGGCCCTGTCCAGCTCCCGCATCGCCAATAGGGCGCGCCGGTGTTCCTCGGAGTCTGGGGTAAACCGCTCCGGCGCTATCTCGCGCTTTCTGTTCTGATAGGCTTCCTCTATCTCGTCGGCGCTGGCCGCCGGGTGGACGCCCAGCAACACGTCATATCGTTCCATTCCGGGTCGGTCTCCCCTTAAACAAAAGTTTTCGCAAGAATACCACAGTATCCGCTTCTTTCCTACAAAAAACCTCTGACCTTCTACCGGAAAAACGCGCTCTGTTTTTACCGATGAAGTACCGGAAGTTCATTATATATGAAGTATACTCCATAAAAAGGCCTCAGTTGTCGCGTCGCCCAAAAATTCAAGCCCAGGGCTTTCGCTCCCTGAGCTTGAAGGCTGTCGCGCGATCCGCTATAAATGGGGTTCTTAGGGGGCCACGACCCCTAAGTGGGGCATGGGGCGAAGCCCCATATGGGTTTAATCAGCGCTTCCTTAGTTGTCCAGCAGTTTCTCTCCCTCGCTGGCCGCGACAACGGCGCAGACCGCCGTATCCCCCGTGACGTTGATGCAGGTACGGGCGGCGTCCAGCACCGCGTCGATGCCGGCGACCAGGCCGATACCCTCAATGGGCAGCCCTGAGCTGGTCAGCACCAGGGTCAACATGATCAGGCCCGCGCCTGGCACGCCCGCCGTTCCGATGGAGGCCAGGGTCGCCGTCACGATGATGCCGAGTTGAGCGTTCAGGCTCAGATCGACGCCGAACGCCTGGGCCACAAAGAGGGCGCAGACACCCTGATAGAGGGCTGTTCCGTCCATGTTGATCGTCGCCCCCAGGGGCAGGACGAAGGAGCTGACGCTCTCGGAGACGCCCAGGTTATCCTGGACGTTGGCGATGGTTATGGGCAGGGTTCCAGAGCTGGAGCGCGTGACGAACGCCGTGATGGACGCCTCCTGCACGCCCTTGAAGTACCAGAGCGGGGAGCGCTTGCAGAAGACCACGACAAGCCCTGAGTAGACGATAAGCGCGTGAAGGAAACAGCCTAGGTATACCGCGAAAATGACCTTCGCGAAGGGCGCGAGGATGGACAGGCCATACTTGGAGGCCGTGACGGCGATCAGCGCGAAGACCCCATAGGGCGCCATGCGCATGATCGTGTGCGTCATGGAGTACATGACCTCGGCGATGGAGTCAAACGCTCCGACGACTCGCTTGCCCTTGTCGCCGGCAAACAGCGCGGCCACTCCAAAGAAGAGCGCGAACACGATGATCTGAAGCATGTTCGCCTTGACCAGCGACTCTATGGGATTGGCGGGGAAGATGTCGAGGAACACGTCCATCAGAGGCTTGGCGGGCACGGGGTTGGCCTTGGCGCCCGCGATGTTCATGCCCACGCCGGGCTGGACGAGGTTGCCCAACAGCAAGCCGATCACGATGGCGACCGCTGTCGTGAGGAGATAGAGCGCCACGGTCTTGGCGCCAATGCGCCCCAACTTCTTGGGATCGCCGATGGAGGCTGCCCCCACAACGATGCTGGAGAACACCAGGGGCACGATGAGCATTTTCAGGAGGGTGAGAAAAATCTTGCCGACCATGTCTAGGAAGGGCATCACGTAGCCGCTGAGAACGACGGTCTCAGAAACCTTCGGCCCAACGGCAAAGCCGAAGAGAATCCCCAGAACAAATCCTATGCTGATCTTCCACAGTAACGACATTCCTTTGCTTGCCACAAAACTCACCCCTTCAGTTTGTTTTCCGCGTCCAATGGACTGTTCCGCAAACTTAAGCGGACAATACTTTCGTCTCAGTCCACCGGAAGGGATTTTTCTAAATTATACCATTTTTTTTCAATATTGAGCGCTATCTCGCAAGCGTTTCTGTATACTTTCTTAGGTATTTTTCGCTTCGAGAGGTCAAAAAATCCCCTCTTCGACTTTCCAGTCAGGGCCTTGTCTTTACGCGCTTAAAGGACCACGGGCTTCGTCGTTTTCAGAAGGCGCGGAGTGTGTTATTCTTACCATGACGTGGACTTTCGAGGTTTTGTGCGCTATATAGAGCGCTCCATGTTTTTCTTCATTAAGAAACGCCAAAAACCATATGATCGAGGTGTCGCTATGAACAAGGAACGCGCGGTAATCATGATCGTTGACGACAATATCGTCAATTTAAAAGTCGCGAAAAGCGCTCTCGTGGAATCTTGCGACGTGTTCACCGTGCCGTCGGCGGCGAAGATGTTCGAACTGCTGGAGCGCTGCAAGCCCGGGCTGATCCTGCTCGACATCGCCATGCCGGAAATGGACGGCTATGAGGCCCTGAAACGCCTCAAAGCCAACTTCGAAACACGGGACATTCCCGTGATTTTCCTCACCAGCATGAACTCCACGGAAAGCGAGATTGAAGGGCTGACCCTGGGCGCCGTTGATTACATTTCCAAGCCCTTCATGCCACGTCTTCTGCAAAAGAGGGTGGAGCTGCACCTTACGGTGGAGACCCAAAGACGCCAGCTGAAAAACCAGGCGGAAAAACTGAACGAGCAGAGCCTGGCGCTTCAGGACTTCAACGATGGCCTTCAAAGAATGGTGGAGGAGAAAACCAGAAAGGTCATTGAACTGCAAACCGCCATCCTGAAAACCGTGGCCAATTTGGTGGAAAACCGCGACGGCGTCACGGGCGGACACATTGAGCGCACCCAGCGCTGGCTCAACCTGCTGATACAGGGTCTCAAGGATTCGGGAACTTACAAAGACCAGCTTCGAAAATGGAATATCGACCTCATGCTCCGGTCCTCCCAACTTCACGACGTTGGCAAGATAGCGATAATGGACAGTATTCTGAACAAGCCAGGTCGCCTGACGATGGAGGAGTTCGAGGAAATGAAACGCCACACAACGCTGGGGGTCAGAATTATCGAAAAAATCGAGGAAGAGGTCTCGGACAGCGAGTTTTTGAGGTACGCAAAGGTCTTCGCGGGCACGCACCAGGAGAAATGGGACGGTTCCGGCTACCCCTCTGGGCTTGCCGGAGAGGATATCCCTTTGCCAGGTCGCCTCATGGCCATAGCCGATGTGTACGACGCCCTCATATCGTCCAGGCCTTACAAAAAGGCCTTTTCCCACGAGGAAGCGGTCAAGATCATCCTGGATGGGCGGGGTACCCACTTCGATCCCCTTTTGACGGACGTGTTCGCGCGCGTGGCCAATCGGTTCGCGTCGAACGCCTGTTGAGCGGCAAGGAGGTAAATCATAATTGCTGTGGAAACTGACACTGAAAGCGAATTTAAAAGTGATTTTCGCGGCGACGCTGATCGCTTTGCTGACCGCGGCGGGGCTCACGTTCATGGGGGACAAGAGTCGGGCGACTGAGTGGAGGCCGGGTACTCCTCTCGCGAAAGAGCGCTTGAAGATAGGGGTCATTCACGTTTCAGATGTAAAGAACACGCTCAGCGGATACGCCTACGCCCACGATATAGGGATCAACGCCGCGCGGACGGAGCTTGGACTCAAATACGATCAGATCATCCGCAAGTTCAACGTGTCCGACACGAACTTCGCCGCCACCGAGCACGCCATGCGCGAGTGCGTGATGGCGGGGGTCAATGTTATCATCGCCACGAGCTGGAACCATATGGGCATCTGCGAGAAGCTGGCCAAGGAGTATCCTGGGGTGCTCTTCGCCCACGGCTCCGGGATAAGACGCAACGAAACCAACTTTACCAACTACTTTGGGCGTATTTATCAACCTCGATACCTGAGTGGGATCGTGGCGGGCATGAAGACGGTCACGGGCAAAATCGGCTACGTGGCGGCCATGGGCAAAGACAACAGCGAGGTGACAAGCGGGTTGAACGCCTTTGCCTTGGGGGTCGAGAGCGTCAACCCCAACGCCAGGGTTTACGTGAAAGTGACCCACAGGTGGTACGACCCGCCAGGAGAGAAAGCGGCGGCACAGGCTTTGATAGAGAAGGGATGTGACGTCATCGCCCAACACACCAACACGCCAGCCCCTCAAATAGAGGCTCAGAGCGCCGGGGTGTGGGGCGTTGGCTACAACAGCGACATGAAGAACGAGGCGCCGAACGCCGTTCTCACCTCGGTGGTCTGGAACTGGGGCGTTTACTACGCGCGTCTCATGAACAGCGTCGTGGACGGCAGCTTCAACACGGCGCCCTATTTGGGCGACCTTGATGATGGCATAGTAGGGTTGACGCCGCTAGACGAATCGCTTTCGCCCCCTGGCGCGGCGGAGGCGGTGGCCGCCATGGAAAAGAGAATCCGAAGGGGGGAGTTTGACGTCTTCGAAGGAGTGATGGAGACGGACGACGGCCGCTTTGTAGGGCGAGAGGGCGCGCGACTCTCTTACGAGGAAATTTCGAGCGCCGTCAACTGGTACTATCGCAACGTCATCGAGCTTTAGTCCATCTTCCAACAAAGGCAGAGCGCGTTTATGGATTGGAAACAGCTGATAAAAGCGAATTATCCGCAAGTGTTTTTTGTCGTCATGGCGTTTTTCCTGATGGCTTTGACGGGTTCTCTTTCGATTGGCGTCATTGTCCGGCGTCACCTGGCTCAGGGGGTGGAGGGGGCGATCCGCGCGGCGGAGGCCAGCGTGGAGGTGGGCCTGTCCGAGACGGAGGCGACGATGAACAACGTGGCGAACACCGTTCAGGGAATGCTCAGGGAAGGTTTTCCGCGGGAAAGAGTTCTGGCGTACCTCCAAAGCACCAGCGTGTGGCTGCGTCAAAAAACCCTATGGAAAACCGGCTTTTACGGCGTCTATGGATACATCGACGGAGAGATGCTGGACGGCATTGGGCTTGGCCCGAAGGAGGGCTTTATTCCTCAAGCAAGGCCGTGGTTCGACGCGGCCGTGAGGAACAGCGGGAAAAAGACGGTGTACACCGAGCCCTACGAGGATTGTAGGACCGGACAAACCGTTTTGACGGCCGTCAGAAATCTGTACGGCGATTCTGGCGAATACTACGGGATTATCGCGATAGATATGGATATGTCCTGGCTTCAGGAGTACGCCGGCGGGCTGCGGGTGGGGGACGGGAGCTACGGCGTGATCCTGAACCAGCACATGATGGTGGTGGGCCACCCCAAAGACAAGTACGTGGGCCTTCAGCTCCATGAGCTGGGCGAGGGGCAGCGCGAGATACACAATCAACTGATGTCCAAGGGCTTTGTCTCATCCATGAGCGTAAAAAGCGTTGACGGCATTCCAGTGATGGTCTCTTTTTCTCCCATCTCCAACGGCTGGTACATCGGCGTCGTGACGCCCTTTGGAAGCTATTACAGGGACGTGTACCGTACCGCCGCCATTTTGTCTCTGCTGGGCTTTTGCATGATGACGCTCCTGACCTATATCTTGCTCAAGCTTTCCGCGGCAAAGACGCGCTCCGACGAGGAGAGCAGGAGCAAATCCACCTTTCTGGCTCGCATGAGCCACGAGATACGCACGCCCATGAACGCCATTATGGGCATGAGTGAGCTGGCTCGGAGGGAGTACGGCGAACCCAAGGGACTGGAATACATTGAGGACATCCGGCGGGCCGCGGAGCACCTTCTTTCCATTATTAACGACATTCTGGACTTCTCGAAAACCGAGTCAGGCCGTCTGGAGCTCGTGAACGCGAATTATGAAACGGCCTCTCTCCTGAACGACGTGTTTGTCATTTTGCGTCCCCGGCTCAACGAAAAAGCGCTGAAATTTTCCTACGACGTGGACGAGTCCATGCCCGCCTTCATGACTGGGGACGTGTCACGCGTCCGGCAGGTTCTTTTGAACCTTCTCTCAAACGCGGTGAAGTACACGGAGAAGGGGTTTGTGAAGTTCACCGCCCGATGCGTCAAAAATACCAAAAACGCCAAAAAAACACGAAATGGCGGCAACACGCTCTTGACCTTCACGGTGGAGGACAGCGGCATTGGGATCAAACCAGAGGACCTGGGGAAGCTTTTCGGCAGGTTTTCCCGCGTGGACGCCAAGCGTAACGCGAATATTGAGGGAACGGGCCTGGGCCTTTCGATAGCGCGGAGCCTGTGCCGCGCCATGGGCGGGGACATAACGGTGAGGAGTGAGTACGGAAAGGGCTCTGTGTTCACGGCGACCGTGGCGCAGCAGGTGACGGACCTTCGGCCAATGGAGTCCTTAACTCATAAAAACGCCTCCTGGGTGGGCAAGCCCCGCTTCACCGCCCCGGATTTTCGGCTGTTGGTGGTGGATGACAACGCGACGAACCTGAAGGTAAGCGAAGGCTTGATCGCTCCTTATGAAATGGAAGTGGAGACGTGTCTGAGCGGGGAGGAGTCCATTGAGCGGCTCAAAGAAAAAGATTTTGACCTAGTGATGATGGATCACATGATGCCCGGCATGGATGGGATAGAGGCTACGAAGGCTATTCGCGCCATGGGTGAGCGCTTCGCGAAGCTGCCTATAGTGGCGTTGACGGCCAACGCCATGTCGGGCATGAGAGAGATGTTCCTCGAAAACGGCTTTGACGATTTTTTGCCTAAGCCCATAGAAATACCCAAACTGCATGAGCTGCTGGAAAAATGGATTCCGAAGGAGCGGCGGGCCGCGCTGAACAAGATCGCGGTGAGCGAGATGGAGAAAAACGGGAGCGCTTTGTCTATCGATGGGATTGACGCCGCGAGAGGCCTTGCCATGTGCGGCGGTTCGCCGGCGACCTACAAGGAGCTGCTTGAACTGTACCGTCGCGACGCGGAGTCAAAGATGGAGTATTTGAACTTGTCTTACGCGGAGAGCGATCCGAAAACCTTCACGGTACAGGTGCATGGATTGAAAAGCTCCTCCGCCAACATTGGCGCGGAGGAGCTCTCGAAAATGGCGGCGGCGTTGGAGGAGGCGGGCAAAGGCAGAGACATGGAGTACGTTCGCGCGCGCGTGGACGCCTTCCGGCAAGCCCTGTCCGAGATGATAGCTCGCGTCCAGGCCGCGCTGTTGGCCAGATCCGAAGACAAAAAGCGCTGGGAAGAAAACGGTTCCGACCCACTGACCTTGCGCTTAGAGAGGCTCAAAGAGGCCTTGGAAGCGCGGGACGTGGGAACGGTGGACAGGATATTGGCTGGGCTGTCACAAACGCCCCAGAAGCCTGAGGTCGAGAGCGCTCTGTTGAAAATATCGGATCTCGTTCTGAGCGCGGAGTTTGAAAAGGCGGTAGAAAAGCTAAAGACGGCGCTTTGACGCCCGCGCTACATTAACACGTTCCCAACCTGCTGAAACGTGAGCCCCAGGGCGGCGCGCGTAACCCGCGGCTCTAGGATAGAGAGGACGTTCCGCCCTCTCTCCCATGCCAAGGCGCGGTTCGCCAAGCGCGTCTCGGTGAGCGGAATCCAGCGGATCGTCTGGATGGTCACAATGCTCACCGTCGCGCCAAGAAGTATCCCAATCAGAAATTCCACTATAGCGGGTTGCGCGATCACGCGCGGAAATAAGAGACCAAAAGCCGGATATAAACGATAAAAACTTTGCGCGTAAAAGAGTCAAAGGCTCTAATCACTATCCACCACCCACTGGTAGTTTAATGTTTCCGCGTCGCCCCAGAGCTTTTCTATCTTGTAAAAGTCCCGTCCTCTCCGGCTGAACACGTGCACGGCCACATCGCCGCCGTCAAGAAGTCGCCAGTTGGAGCTGTTCTCGCCCTCCAGACGCGCCACGAGCCCCCGGCGCTCCATGACCTTCTGAGCCGCCTCTACAAGGGTTTTCATGTGGGGCTCGGAGTTTCCCGTCACCAGAATGAACACGTCCGAAAGGCCGCTCATCTCTCCGAGTCTGATACCGACGATCTCCCGCCCCTTCTTGTCAGCCAGGGCGTCACAAATATAACCGTAGTCCGCGAGATTCCCCATATTACGTCTATTTTCCTCCCTCGTGATCCGAATCCGCCGAATCCGCGCGATCCGCGCGTCCGGCGCGGTTTTTTTTATTATACGAACGATGTCAAGAGGAAACCCGCGTTTGACACGCTGAAGGCATGGATATAAAATAAGATTATAAAGGACTCCGGGGGAGCTTGGCTGAGAGGGAAGGCAAGAGGAGCTTTCCGACCCCAGAACCTGATCCAGGTAATGCTGGCGAAGGGAGCGAGATAACAGAGCTTTGTCAAGGGCGGAAACTCGCGTGTTCGGGTTTGCCGCCTTTTCCATGTCCCGCCTCGTGGGCCCCGCCGGTGTCTTGATTGAGGAGCCAAGGCTCCAAAGGAGGGTGTTTTTATGCGTTACTTCCAGTTTTCGGACCCGCGTAGGGCGCGGTTGCGAAAAATGACGCTGGCGGCGCTTTTCGCGACGCTCACGGTGCTGCTTTCCCCCATTTCGTTTCCTGTGGGTCCGTCCCGATGCTTCCCGTTCCAGCACGCCGTCAACGCCGTGGCCGGGGTAATCCTCGGACCGTTCTGGGCTTGTGGGGCGGCCTTTGTGACGAGCCTTATCCGCAACACGCTGGGTACGGGAACGCTTCTGGCGTTTCCAGGCAGCATGTTCGGCGCGCTGACCGTGGGCTTTGCCGCGAAGCTCCTACCGGAGAGGCGCCGTTTCTGGGCGGCGCTGACGGAGCCCCTGGCCACGGGAACTCTAGGGGCCTGGGTCGCCGCCCTCATCGCCTCCACCGCCGGGGGTCGGGAGGCGATGTTTGTGACCTTGTCCGTCGCTTTCCTCATCAGCAGCGCGCCCGGCGCGATTATCGGCTGTTTCCTGCTGCGTTTACTGAGGCGCGCAAACCCCCCGCGGGAGTAGAATTTCGGGAAAGGTGGGCTTTCAAAGAAGAACGCTCAAAAAGCCCAAAAGGAGGAGATTGTGCTATGAGCGCTGCGCCGCGCGAGCGTCTCTTTTCTGTTGAGGTGTTCAAGGAACTTCAGCCGGTTCTGCGAAGGATTGTTGATCATCCGTTCAATGTGGAGCTGGCGATGGGAACCCTTTCAAAAGAGCGTTTCTGTTTTTACATGCAGCAGGACAGCCTGTACCTGGTAGACTTTGCCCGCGCTTTGGCCCTGACAGGGAGCAGACTCGTCCAAGAAAGGCGGATCGCGGCGCTGCTGGCGGCCTCCCACGACGCGCTTATGATCGAGCGCTCTCTGCACGAGCACTACTTTGCTGAGTATGGGGTGAACCCTGACGCGCGGGAAAGCCCAACTTGCGTGGGCTACACGTCTTTCCTGCTGGCGACGGCGTCGCTGTGGAGCTTGAACGAGGCCTTGGCCGCGATGTTGCCCTGTTACTGGATCTACCGGGAAGTGGGAGAGCGCGTCGCCCGTACCGCGGTCTCCCCCAACCCCTACGCCAAGTGGATCGAAACCTACATCGACAAGGACTACTCCGTCAGGGTGGATCGTTTCATCGAGCTTGTGGACGACGCCGCGGCCGAGGCCGCGGAACAGGAACGCCTTTGCATGAAAAACCGCTTCATCACCGCCTCGTACTTTGAATACTACTTCTGGGACGACGCCTACCATATGAGGCTGATGCGCGCCGCGCCGTAGGCTCGTCTTTAACCGGAGCTGTTGTCGCCGCGGGCGACCTCCAGGGCGGAGCGGGCAATCTGGCCCGACAGCGTGATGAACTCCAGGAAAGCGGATTCTTCGCGTTCGCGTCCGCGCCGCCCCTCCTCCCCAAACAGAAGTTTTCCGCGCAGGCTGTAAATCGCCGCGTCGAACGCCGCCGCCGCGCCAACGGCTTTTTGGGCAAGACTCGCGTCCCCAAGGGCGAAGGCGTGAAAGGCGTCACGCACGATGTCCAGCAGGGCCCGCGCCGTAGCGTTCCACGCCGCGCCGTCCGCCAAGCCTTCGCGCCCCTCAACCGCCTTGCGGAAGTGGCCTGTCACGAGCCCCGCGCTCTCCTTAAGCGAGAGCATCGCGTAAGAGATTGTTTGGTACTCGCGTCCGGCGTCTGGGTCCTCAGCGACGGCGGGCGGGCGGATCAGGTACATGTACCGCTCGCAGGCCTCCGCCAGCTCCGTTATTCCGGTGGGCAGCAACCCCTTCAGCTCCTCTCCTCCCCACTTTGGGAAAAGCAGCGTCTGCAGGAGGGCCTCGATGTGGTTGGCGAGGCGAACCATCTCCTTCGCCAGAAGCCTCGTGGCCAGAGAAGGGAAATTCAGCAGTTTCTCGTCCAAATAGAGCGGAACGCCCAGCTCCGCGCCGCGCGTAAAAGACAGAAGAAAGGCGCTGCCCCGCGCCAACGGCTCTGGCCAGGCGTAAAACGCGGCGGCGTTGAGGAGAACGACCAGCGTCTGCGCCAGCGCCACATTGGAGGACGTGGGAAGCCCCACTTGGATCAACAGGACCTCCGCCCAGGGAACAAGGGGCAGGAAGGCGACGACCCCAACCAACTTGTAGAGGAACGTGGCCGCCCCTAGCGCGCGGGCGTTGCGGCGTCCCCCCATGGCCGTCAGGAGCATCGTGACGGCGCTGCCCAGGTGAGCGCCCAGGGCGACGGGGAACACCGCGCTTTGGGGCAGAGCGCCGCTCATGGCCAAGGTGACGGCCAGCGCCATCACCGAGGCCGAACTCTGCAAGACGGCGGTACCCGCGGCGGCCAGGCAAAACGTCGCCAGAGGCCTCCGGGTCACGGACACCAGAGCGCTACGGGCGGCGGGGTCGCTCAGGAGGGGCTGTGTGCCCAGCTTCAACAGCAGCATCCCGATGAGGATCAGCGACACCGAGTGAAGAACGTTTCCCACCTTCCTCACCCATCCCCGCCCAGCTCGAACCATCACGTAGCTCACCGCCAGCGACAGCGGGGAGAAGGCCACCAAGTCCAGACTGACCAAGAAGGTTACCAAGGTGCCCCCTATGCTGGCGCCCATCATGACCACGACGGAGCCGGTCAGCGACAGCAGTCCCACGTCCACGAAGCTAATCGCGATGGAGGTGGACACCGCGCTCCCCTGTACCACGGCGGCGAGCAACATGCCGAACACCATCGCGTAGGGCTTTTTCCGGGTGAAGCGGCTCATGGCCTCGCGGGTCTGGGCGCCGAAGCTCGAACGGAACGCCTCAGTGGAAAGGGACGCCCCGTAAAGGAAAAGGGTGAGCCCCCCTAAAAGGTTGATGACGTGATAAAACGACTCTGGCATTTTTCAGTCCTCATCATTTCATACATCAGACCATGGCGGAGTCCCCAAACGCTGACGGTGAGTTCCTGAACTCCCAGCGTGTCCATGATAGCCCGAACAACGCATGCCCCAGCGAGAATCACATCGACCCGCCTGGGGTGAAGCCCAGCGACGCGCCCGCGCTCCTCCAGGGTTTTCTCCGCGTAGTCGGCGATCTGCGCGGCCACGTCGCCCATGGTGAGAGTCGAGTTCTGGATAGCCGCCGAGTCGTACTCCGTCATGCCGCGCTTCACGGACGCGAGGGTGGTCACCGCGCCGCCCATTCCAACGAGGCTCGAACCGCGCCCGCCGCTAACGCCGCCTTCCGTTAGCCCTTTTTTGATGAGCGCGTCCGCCGCTTCCACGCTGCCCAACGCCACGGGGTCATCTATAAAAAAGCGCTCGGTGAGCCAGAGCGCTCCCAGGTCAAGGCTGAACTTTCTCAGTATTGTCTCGCCTCTACCGAAGACCAGCTCCGTGCTGCCCCCGCCGACGTCGAAGGTGACGAGGGACCTGTCGTCCATGCCCAACGTTGCGGCAATGTAAGAAAGACGGGCCTCCTCCTCACCGGAAATGACCCGCAGGTCGAGCCGCGCCAACTCGCTCACGCGTTGAGCGAAGGCAGGGGTGTTCTCCGCGACGCGCAGGGCCATTGTCCCCACCAGGGCGATCTCTGAAGCGTCCAGCCCTCGAGCGGCCTCCGCGTACTCCTCCACCATGGCGGCGGCGCGCTCCAGCGCGTCGGGCGCGAGTCGCCCCGTCTCCCTCAACCCCCGCCCCAGGCGGGCGACGTTGTTGGCGTCCTTCAGCACTCTTATCCCGCCCGCCCCCGTTTTCTCCGCCGCGAGGAACTTGATCGAGTTGGTACCCACGTCGATAACCGCTTTGACCTCTGCCGTGATGGGTCTCATCGCGGCTCAGGAGGCTTTTCTAAGAGAAGCCCGCGGGTTGGAATCGAATACTGGTGTTTCGGATTGATATTTCGATCGATACTTCAATTGACAAAATCGCTCCTTTTTACTAATATATATCGCGCATTATACATGAGGGTGCGCTTTAGGAGTATCAATACCTCTCAAAACTTTGTTAACGCTGTATTGAATTATGCGTTATGATGTTCAGATATAATACGGACTTAGCGTATAGTATGAATGTCGCTGTTATTGGGGAGGCTTGCTACTGTATGATGAGAACGATAGGAAATGGTTGAGGGTGTTTTTCGCGCCAAAAGAGCGGGGACGGAATGCCTAAAAAAGCCTTGATTTTCGGCGTCACAGGTCAAGACGGCGCTTTGTTGGCGCGATTGCTTTTGAACAAAGGGTACGTTGTCGCGGGAACTTCGCGAGACGCCCAGCTTTCAGGGTTTCATAATTTGAGGGTCTTGGGTATTTTTGACGCGGTGCGGGTGTTTTCGGCCAATCCTACCGACTTCAGAAGCGCGCTGGACGTCATTTCGAGAACGCGCCCACAAGAAGTGTATAACTTGGCGGGACAAAGCTCTGTGGGGCTTTCTTTTGAACAGCCTGTGGAGACGTTCAACAGCATTGGGATAGCCAACCTCACGCTTTTGGAAGCGATTCGTTTTTTGGGGGATAAATCGGTTCGTTATTACAACGCGGGGTCGGGGGAGTGTTTCGGCAATACTCCTATTCCCGTAACGGAGGAAGCTCCGTTTCACCCGCGCAGCCCCTACGCTGTGGCAAAGGCGGCCGCTTTCTGGCAGGTGGCGAATTACAGGGAGGCTTACGGCTTATACGCGTGTTCGGGTATCCTTTTCAACCATGAATCCCCCTTGAGGCCGGAGCGGTTTGTGACGCAAAAGATAGTGCGAGCCGCGTGTCGTATTGCCAGTGGATCGAGGGAAAAACTCGTTTTGGGCAACATGGAGATCGAACGGGACTGGGGTTGGGCGGAGGAATACGTCGATGCCATGTGGCGGATATTGCAACAAGAACACCCGGAAGATCTCATCATCGCGACGGGTACTTTCCGCAAACTGAAAGAATTTGTCGCGGAGGTGTTCAAGGCGTTTGGCTTGAACTGGGAGGAGCACGTGACCCAGAGTGAAAGCCTGCTGCGTCCTTCCGACATCACGCAAAGCCGAGCCCAGCCCGCCAAGGCCCAAAAGTCTTTGAATTGGACAGCGAAAAGTACCTATCGTGATGTGGCGCGTATGTTGGTAGCCGCGGAGTTGGAGCGGCTGAGACAATAAGAAAATGGGTGGGGGTACACGGAATGCGGCGTCTGGGAGTACGTTCCCAGACTTTGATTTGATGTGAGATTCCTCCAAAGCAAGATCTTCGCGGGTTGCGCAATCACGCGGGGAAATAAGAGACAAAAAGCCGGATATAAACGGTAAAAACTTTGCGCGTAAAAGAGCTAACGGCTGACAACTCTCTCAAAATTTCAAGGAGGCGTTTTCGTGCCATACAATATTCTTGTTACAGGCGGCGCTGGATATATAGGTTCTATTTTGACGCCTGATCTTCTGGCCAAGGGGCATAAGGTTACGATAGTGGACAACTTTATGTACCAGCAAAATAGCTTGGCGCACGTTTGCTCGGATCAAAAATTCAGTGTGGCGCGGGGTGATGTTCGTGATGAAATTTTCATGAAACCTCTTTTAGCTCAGGCTGACGTGATCATTCCCCTCGCGGCTTTGGTGGGAGCGCCTATCTGCGCCGCGGATCCGGTTGGCGCCGCGACCATCAACAAAGACGCCGTTCTAATGATTTTTAAGGCGCTGTCCCCAAAGCAGGTTATTTTGATGCCAACCACCAACAGCGCTTATGGCACGGGGGATGAAAACAACTTCTGTACGGAAGAATCACCGCTTCATCCTGTTTCGCGTTACGCTATAGACAAGGTGATGGTTGAAAAAGCCCTGATGGAACATCCGGGAGCTATCAGTTTCCGGCTAGCCACTGTCTTTGGCATGTCTCCGCGAATGCGCGTTGATCTTCTAGTCAACGATTTCACCTACAGGGCCGTGAACGACCGTTTTGTAGTTCTTTTTGAAAGCCATTTCAAGCGCAACTACATACACGTCCGTGACGTGAGCAGGGCGTTTTCGCACGCTTTGGAGAACTACGACTCTATGAAGGGACAAATTTATAATGTGGGCCTCAGCGACGCCAACCTTTCTAAATGGGAACTATGCGAGCGTATCCAAAAGCAATTACCGAACTTCACTTTCATTGAGGCAAAAGTGGGTAAGGACCCTGATCAGCGTAACTATATTGTTTCTAACGAGAAGATTGAGAAAACAGGGTTTAAGCCGCGAGTTTCTCTTGATCAAGGTATCGCTGAATTGATTAAAGGCTATACAATGATTCGAAATGCCCGTTATGGTAATATTGTTTAGGGGCTGAACCTTCGCGTTTTTTTGCGGATATTCGCGCTTACTGGAACAATGTTCATAGGCTAAGATTACCCACATTACAAATTGTTCAATATCGTGTGAAAAAACGAGCAAAAAACGTTTATCCTGTTGACATTGCTTAGGGGAGGGCAAAAACGTGAGGGAACGGATAGAAGTTCTTGTTTTGGAGCACCAGCGTATGATAGAGGTTATCCGGGAGCAGTTGTCGGAAAAAATTGAAACTGCCGCGGATATATGCGCGAACGCTCTGAGACGGGGTAAAAAACTTCTATTTTGTGGCAACGGCGGTAGCGCGGCGGACAGTCAGCATTTGACGGCTGAGTTTGTGGGGCATTTTCAGATTCAAAGACCGCCGCTGCCAGTGATAGCCCTCACAACCAACACGTCCACGCTTACCGCCATAGCCAACGACGATGGGTATGACGTCGTTTTCTCGCGGCAAGTTGAAGCTTTGGGACAGCCAGGGGACGTCCTGATAGGTCTGTCCACATCGGGAAACAGCAAAAACGTAATTATGGCTGTGGAAAAAGCCGACGAGCTTGGACTGAAAACTATAGCGCTGACGGGTTACGACGGCGGGCAGCTTGCCAAAAGGGCTTTATTGTGTCTTAATGTTCCCGTGTCGTGTACCGCGAGGGTTCAGGAAGGGCATATTTTGATAGGGCATATTCTCTGCGCTTTACTTGACGATATTAAACCTGAACAGGTATTTAAAGTCTGATGATCATTTCCCGAACACCTTTTCGCGTATCGTTTTTCGGCGGCGGCACGGACTACCCAACTTGGGTGGAACGGCACGGGGGCGCGGTTCTTTCTACCAGCATCGACAAGTATAACTACATAACCTGCCGTGAGCTTCCTCCATTTTTCCAGCATAAACACAGGTTATCTTATTCCAAGGTGGAAGACGTTACCAATACAAGCGATATACAGCATCCAGCGCTTCGCGCTGTTTTGGCGAATTATCTTGAGGGCGAAGGGTTGGAAATACACTGCGACGCCGACCTCCCCGCTCGCTCGGGGATAGGGTCGAGTTCGTCGTTTATGGTTGGCCTGCTTCACGCTTTGGAAGCTCTGAAAGGGCGCCGCGTAGCGCCGGAGTGGTTGGCGCGTGAGGCCATAAGGTACGAACAGAAGATATTGGGTGAGACGGTCGGCTACCAAGATCAGGTGGCGGTGGCTTTCGGCGGTTTTAACATAATATACTTTATGCCTGGGGAAAATTTTAAAGTCGAGCCATTGATTTTACCGCCCGGACGCAAGAATGACCTAGAAAAACATCTTATGCTTTTTTTCACCGGCTTTGCCCGCTTTGCTTCAGACATCGCGAAAAGTCAGGTTGATAATTTTGAAAAAAAGTCCACGGAACTCAACCGCATGCGTGGTATGGTGGATGAAGCTGTTGACATATTGACAGTGGGTAAGGATTTGCGTTTGTTTGGTGAATTGCTTCACGACGCGTGGATTCACAAACGTTCCATTTCTGACAGGGTAAGCACAAACCAGATTGACGAAATATACAATCAGGCGCGTAAGCATGGCGCTATAGGGGGTAAACTCTTGGGCGCCGGCGGAGGTGGGTTTATTGTTTTTTTCGTTGAGCCAGCGCGCAAAGAAGAGTTGCGTGTTGCGTTGAAAGATTTGATTCACGTCAATTTTAACTTCGAAAACGATGGAAGTCTAATTATCTATTACCGATAATGTATTGACTGAATGTATATCGTTAGAGATTTTATATGCAGTTGTCTTTTAGAGAAAAATATGCAAAAAGCTTAATTTATTTGAGATTAGTCATGAAGGGAGAAATAACTCAAAAAACATGGGAAAAATGTATTTTAACTGTCGTATCTGCGACTCCACATCTTTAGAACTGGTTATTGATCTCGGTGAGCAGCCGTGGTGCAATAATTTTTTGACTGCTGAACAAATTGGAAAAGAACCATTTTACCCGCTACGAGTTGTGTACTGCCATGACTGTCATGCCGCGCAGCTTGATTTTACGGTAAAAAAAGAAATCATGTTTGGTGATCATACTTATTTATCTGGAACTACCAAGTCTCTTTCTTCGCACTTCGCCAACCTCGCGCAGGAAGTGGATAGAATTTTCATGTCGGGGAAAAAGGGAAAATCCATTCTTGATATAGGTTCTAACGATGGCACGCAACTTAAACATTATCAAGCGCTAGGGTATGATGTATTGGGCGTCGAATCATCAAAGACCACCGCAACGATAGCGCAAAAGGCTGGAATACCTACTCTTAATGCTTTTTTCAACCAAGAAACAATGCGCGGCATCGGTAGAAAATTTGACGTTTTCAATGCCGCCGGGGTTTTTTTCCATCTTGAAGAATTGCACTCTGTTTGTCAAGGAATTAAAGAAGGTTTGCGAGACGACGGCGTTTTTATAGTTCAATTTTTATATATGAAAACTATTATGGAGAACAACGCGTTTGACCAGATATACCACGAACATCTTTTGTATTACACTCTGGAAACCATTGAAACTCTTTTGCGAAAACATGGGCTTGAGATGTTTGACGCTTACCTTGCGCCTATTCACGGAGGTTCCATAATTGGCTTTATTAGTCATAAAGGTAATAGGTTTCCGTCAGAACGACTTCTTAACATGAGGGCGGAAGAGGGTAAGAGCGGATGCAATTATATCTCCGCTTATCACGATTTTTACAAACGGATTCAACAGATGAAGCGCGATAATTTAGCGTATTTGCATAATGCTAAACAAGCTGGAAAAATAGTTTATGGTTTTGGAGCTCCGGTGAAAGGGAATACTTTGTTGAATTATTTTGGAGTCGGTACAGGGCTTATACAATATCTTGTGGAGAAAAACACACTACGCCGGAGTTTATATTCTCCTGGCACGCATATTCCGCTTCTTATCGAAGGAGAATTTGAAAAACAGCCGAACATTTATTACGTACTAGCCTGGAATTTCAAGAATGAAATTTTGGCGAACAATCAGGACTTGGTGAAAAAAGGTGTGGAATTTTATTTCCCAGTTAATCCTAAAATCAGCGCGTAGGAGTTGAACAAATGAACATAATTGTCAGTGGAGCTTCAGGTTTTTTAGGCAAACATCTTTGTTTGTCCTTGGAAAAAGATAGACACGCTTTAACTCAGCTCAATTCGAAAAATTGTGACCTGAAGCATTCTGACAGCCTCAACGCGTTCAACAGCACTAAATACGACTTAATCATTCATTTAGCGGCCTGGACGCAAGCGGGTGATTTCTGTCTTCTGCATCCCGCCGAGCAGTGGGTAATTAATCAGCGTATAAACACGAATATGCTGGATTGGTGGCAGCGTGAACAGTGTCAAGCTAAACTTGTTTTTATGGGAACAAGCTGCGCATATGCTCCTGGAAGTTCTCTGCGAGAAGAAGAATATATGTCAGGGGAACCCATTGATAGCCTCTATACTTACGCGATGACCAAACGTATGCTCTTTCAAGGAGCGAGATCCATGGAAAGGCAGTACGGATTGAAATGGCTTTGCGCTGTGCCTTCAACGCTTTATGGTTCAGGTTATCATTTGGATGGGCGTCAGATGCACTTTATTTTTGATCTTATCCGTAAAATTATTAGAGGCAAAGAATACGGAGAACATGTACTTTTATGGGGCAACGGTCACCAGCGGCGAGAATTGGTACTGGTTGATGATTTTGCGCGTATTTTTCAGCAATTAATAGAAAGAGAAGAGCATGGCATTTTCAATATAGGCGCGGGAGAGGAATACAGTATTCGCGACTTTGCCCAAATGATCTGCGATGCGGTAGGTTACGACCCTTCGAAAATTGAATATGACACAAGCAGGTATGTTGGCGCGGGATCAAAATGTTTATGTGTGGATAAAATCAAAAAAACGTTGCCTGATTACAAATTGACCCCCTTACAAAAAGGGCTAGCTCAGACTATAGATTGGTTTTATATGAATAAAGCTTTCGGCGTAGCAGAGTGAGTAGGAAAACAGGGCGGGAATTACAGTTTATTTTTTCCAGTAGTAGTTATGTTTATCCAAAAGATTATTTTTTCGACACCGCTTTTCATTTGAATGACACTGGTAAAGTAATCCGTACACAGCAATTGATTATTGACTTAAAAAATATTTACCGCGTTGAGGTGCAAATTTATAATGTCAAAATTCAGTGCGTGGTTAAGCAAAAAGTTAAGAAAGTATTGTGGATTTGAAGAACTATATAAGGGTATAGACGAAATAAAAACGAAGATTTCAATTGTAGAACAAAAAACGTGGGGGGGGGGGGTATTAAATAAAGAACAAATCGAAAGTTTATTCAGCAATTTATCAGTGAATTTAGTATGCTTAAATAATTCGCTAAATGATTTCTCAAACCATTATTCAACTACTGAAGCAATAAGCTGCCAAAAGAGTGATATACACTATTATGATTTAATGTCACTTTTGAGTAACTTGACACAACTTCCCCAGTCTTTTTCTGTTCGGGCGGATGCTTGTGTTGCTTATGAATCCAATGATCATAAGGTGCCAAGAGGTACAAAGAACGACAACACAAGGCATCTTCGTTTTGTTGTCGCGTGTGAGCGTCATTTTCCAGAAAGAAAAATAAAACATATTGATTTGGGGTGTGCTGGTGGAGGTCTAGTGCTGGACTTTTTGCTGCGAGGACATGAGTCGATTGGATTGGAAGGCAGTGATTATTCGCAAAAATCCGCGAGGGCAACATGGCGGCTTTTGGATGGAAATAACCTTTTTACAACAGACATAACAAAACCATTTGAAATATTTATCGGTAAAGAAATATTCCAAGCAGATGTTATCACTGCATGGGAGTTGATGGAACATATAAGAGAAACGGACATGCGTCAATTATTTGACAATATTAAAAAACATCTGTTACCAAACGGTTATTTTATAGGTTCTATCGCAATGTTTGACGACATAGGAGATGGTCTTTCTTATCATCCTACTGTAAAACCCTATAATTGGTGGGTTGATAAATTTTCCGAGTATGGTTTTTTTCTTACAGAGAAACATTCTTTTACAATCGACGACTTTTGTCGAGGTTCTGGGAACGGTGCTGTTGATTGGAATGTTAGGATTAATCCAGAAAAGGGATTTCATTTTGTTAGTGAATTAAGAAATTAATTATAATAACGAACAACATATAATATGAATAAAACATCGTAAATAAGACGTGAAAAGTGTTACTTATGGCGTTTTTCATAGTCATATGCATGAATAAGAGACCCAAAACCGGATATAAACGGCAAAAACCTCGCACAGAAAAGAGCGAACCGCCATAAAAAAAGCAATATGCCAATTATACTAAATATAATATGTCTAATATAACTCGATAATATATTAAGCCCCCGGCTATGCCGGGGAGAATAAGCAGAGCGGAAGCGATCCGTAGAGTAACAAAATTCTCTGAACTCAAATTAAGCCCTCAGATACTGGGAGAGCAGAATAAGCAGTAGCGTTACTCAGACGTTTTGAGTTCACGACTAGACTCTATGTTCCTTTTATTCGATAGCAAAAGGTTTTCCGTATGGTTTAATGTTTTAAGCCCCTTATAGGGGCGGAATTTCAAGCCACCGCTTGAAGCGGTGGTTGGTGACTTTTAGTATATTTTACTTACGGAAAGCGTTGCCAAATTAATGATAATATTGCGACAAATCCGCGTGTCATATGGTTTTTCAACACGTGTGTCATTATTTTTTAAAATCATATGAGTGACGCTTGTTTTTCCGCTTAAAATGATTTATAATAGACCTAATGCCGAAATGCCAGTAGCTTTTCCTTCCGGCTTCTCCTT
>JAITGK010000033.1 GCA_031280635.1 Synergistaceae bacterium | reverse complement strand
TTTGAAAGTGTTGCCAAATTAATGATAATATTGCGACAAATCCGCGTGTCATATGGTTTTTCAACACGTGTGTCATTATTTTTTAAAATCATTGTGCTGCAAGTGTTTAGTTTAAAAATATCATTATTTAAATAACACTCTCCATAATTTATGCGCCCCACTATAAAACCGCCCTAAAGGCTTACATGGCCTGAAGGCGAAAACGAGGATTTGACAATGAAAATTTCCAACATCGTATGCGAAGCCGCGACCATTCCCTATGAGTGGGATTTTTATCCCACATGGTATCCCGGCCAGACAGAGAAAGAACAGACTATATTCATCGTTCGGGTTCAAACCGACGAGGGCATTGAAGGTTGCGCCACCTGTGAAGCTCCTTTCGGGATTCTGGCGATCATGAAAGAAACTGTGGAATATCTCAAGACGTTTCTGGTAGGGGAGTCGCCTTTTGATGTGGAACGGCTGATTCTACGTTTTCGGAATGTGGCTCGCATAGCGGCGCGTCCTTGGCTGGTCGAGAACGCGTTGTGGGATATTGTAGGCAAGGCTTCAAACCTGCCCGTTTATAAGATATTCGGCGCGGCAAGAGACAGAATCCGCGTATATGCCGCTTGGGGGGAGATCAGGTCTATTGAGCAACGAAAAGAAGACGCTCAACAACTTGTATCAGAAGGGTTCAAAGCGGTAAAATTGCGTTTTCACCACGAAAAAATGAAAGACGACTTGGCTATTGTCGAGGCGGTGCGCGACGCGGTTGGCGACAAACTGGAGATAATGGCGGACGCGAATCAAGGAACGGCAGTAGAACGCGCAACAGGCGGTGTTCCTCCCGTCTGGAGTTACGAACGCGCGAGAAACATGGCCAAAGAAATGGAAAAACTTCATTGCGCGTGGTTGGAAGAACCTCTTTTCCGTTACGATTACGACGGACTGGCCAGGTTATCGAGGGAGGTCGAGTTGCCTATTGCCGGCGGGGAGATCAATAAAGGCATACACGAGTTCAAACAAATGTTGGACAAAGGCAGCTACGATATCCTGCAGCCCAACTGCACGATGTCGGAGGGGATGAGTCAGATCCGAAAAATAGCCGCAATCGCCGACGCTTACGGGAAACTGTGTAACCCACACGCGTGGATTCCTGGACTTGGAGTCATGCAGACCATGCACGTTGCCGCGTCCATTCCCAATTTCACGTGGCTGGAGTACCCATACGACCCCCCTAAAATCACGCCGGACGTCTTCCAGGGGATTGTCGAAAGGTACTACGTTCCTGAAGAAGACGGCTGTATACCTATGCCCAACGCTCCAGGGCTGGGAATTGGACTGGACGAGGAAAAAATTGGAAGATACAGGATAAAAATATAGGAGGAACAATGGATGAGCGCCATAATCTACGAGGTTAAAGATCGTATTGCCAAGATTGTTCTCAACCGTCCGGAAGCTCGCAACGCGCTGAACAAGGATATGGTGAAGTTGCTCGGCGAGGCCTTGGACAACGCGGCAAATGATGAAAATGTACATGTGGTCGTTATCTCCGCCGCTGGGGACAAAGCCTTTTCAGCCGGGTTTGACTTGAAGGAATCCATAAGCGCGCCTATTCTGGGGATAGAAAACAGGCGCGAAAACACACGTTGGGAACTGGACACTTGGCTGAAAATATGGGATATGAAAAAGCCGGTCATTGCCGCTGTGCGAGGCTTCTGTATTGGAGGCGGCAATCACCTGGCCCTCATGTGCGACATGATAATCGCGGCGGAAGACGCTCAATTTGGTGAACCGGAGATCGAATTCTCGTACATTCCAGATATCCTCATTCAGCCTTTCAAGATGCCTCCCAATAAAGTGAGGGAGCTGATGATGTTGGGAGAGATGATGAGCGCGTCAGAGATGTACCGTGTGGGGACGGTCAACAAGCTCGTGCCTGCGGAGAAACTTGACGAGGAAGCGATGAAACTTGCCGCGAAGATCGCCGCCATGCCCAAGGCCGCGATCGCTATGCTGAAGACTCAAATCAACAAAGCCTATGAGTTCATGGGGTTTAAACATTCCGCGGACTTCGCCGCCGAGTTGTTCAATCTGTGCCGCCTAAACCAGATGGATACCGATACTGAGTTCAACAACATCGTGAAAAAAGACAGTCTAAAAGCAGCCATGGACTGGAAGAAAAAACAAAAAGCCAAATAACGCGCCCGAAAACGGCGTCAAAATGGGGAGTGTTTCTTGGACAATGGATAACGAACAAAACTATAACGAACGAAACTGGAAAAAAAACTTGGATGACCTTCTGAAGCCCAAAACAATAGCGGTACTCGGCGCCACTGAAAAAGTTGGTCCCGGAAGGAACACCGTCTACAACCTTCTTCACATGAACTTCAACGGGACGGTTTATCCTATCAATCCGCAAAGGGATACGGTTTTTGGCCTACAATGCTATCCTTCTTTGCGGGTTCTTCCAGAAAAGCCCGCTCTCGCCGTCATTTCCCTGCCAGCTGGCCGAGTCGTCGACGCGCTGCGCGAATGTGGGGAGATCGGTATCGGAGCGGTCACGGTTTACAGCAGCGGTTTCGCCGAGTCAAACGAAGAAGGCTTAGAGACGCAAAGGAAACTCACCGAAATATGTGAGGAAAAAGAAATACGCCTTTGCGGTCCGAATTGTTTGGGGCACTTGAACGTCACGGAGCATACTGGCGCCTGGAGCGGCTCGATACCAAGGGAGATGAGCGCGGGAAAGGTCGCTGTCGTCTCGCAGAGCGGTTCAATGGCCATAGCCATGTTGCAGTATTTCAAAGGGCTTGGCGTCAATCATGTCATATCCTGCGGCAATCAAGCGGTGCTGGATTTGTCGGACTACTTCATGTATCTGAGTGAGGATGAAGATACAAAAGTCATAACTGCCTTCATCGAGGGCATCGACGATGGGGGTAGGTTCATCCAAGCCATAAACACATGCCGCCGTAGAGGTAAGGTCATCGTCGCGCTGAAAACCGGCAAATCGGAAGTGAGTAAGCAGGCCGTAAAGGCGCATACCGCGGCAATGGCTGGTTCCGACGAGGTCTTCGAGGAAGCGCTTTCCGAAGGAGGGGTATTAAAAGTCGACGATTTCGACGAGATGCTTCAGACCACCACGCTGCTGTTGAAATCCCCCAAAATGGCGTCCAAGGGAGTGGCCTTGGTCACTATATCGGGTGGACAAATAGGAATGATCGCGGACATAGCCTCCGCTACGGGTTTGGATTTCATAACGTTTGACAACTCTACGGTGGAGAAGTTGAAAACGGTCATTCCTCCTTACTTGAAGATCGTCAACCCCATTGACGTTGGGCCGGTCGGCTCCGACAACCACGAAGACTACGCGAAGGTACTGCGCGCCTCTTCCGAGGACCCGGCGTGCGGGCTGGTGCTGGTCTCTCAGGATGCTCCCGCGGGTTTGGGACCCAGCACCATAGAGCATTACACGAAGGTAGCGCACGCGGTGTCGGAGTGCTTCAAGGATGGTGTCCCCGTGGTCATGTTTTCGAATCATTCCGGAACCGCCTGTCCCGAGATACTGCAAGAGCTTTTCGACACTGGCGCGCCTTACCTACAGGGAACAAGAGAATCGCTAAAAGCGGTTCTTCAACTGAGACGACACAGCTTCGAGAGGGAGTCCCAGCCTGCTCCGTCTCTTATAGCGCATTCCACGTGGGCGTCCATCGAAGAGAAGCTGGAGGAGTTTTCCGCGGGAGCAAAGTTCCTTGGCGAAAAAGAGGGAAAAGAGCTTATGTCCATGTTGGGGATCCCTGTGACGGAGCCAAGGTTCTGTAAAAACGAGGAAGCCCTTCGTGACGCGCTTTCCGAGCTGGGCTTCCCTGTGGTCATGAAAATTGAATCTAAAGAAATCGCGCACAAGACGGACGTGGGTGGGGTTATTTTGAATCTGAACTCGGAAGCGGAGGTCAGAAAGGCCTATGCCGAAATGATCGCGGCAATGGGAAAAAATCTTCCCAAAACGCGCATTGACGGGGTTTCGCTTCAAAAGATGGCGCCCAATGGCATTGACCTCATCCTTGGAACCCATGAAGACCCGCAGTTTGGGCCGGTGCTGGTGTACGGTCTGGGCGGCGTTTACGTCGAGGTTTTCAAAGATTCATCCCTGGGCCTGATACCAATCAATCGGGAAAAGGCTCGCGAGATCATCGAAAAATCGAAAAGCTATCCCCTTTTAAAAGAAGTTCGCGGTCGCCCCGCCTTCGACCTCGCGCCTTTAGAAGACCTCATGCTGCGTGTTTCCGAGTTCGCGTATCACTTTAAAGGAAGGATTTCGTCCATCGACTTGAATCCGGTGCGTATCGGCGCTTCAGGCGTGTGCGTCCTTGACGCGCTGTTGATTTTGAGGAGGGAATGAGAATGACCTTTATCATAGTGCTGGGCATTTACCTAATGGGCATGTTTCTCGTGGGCATTTATGGAATGAGATACGCCAACAACACCGAGTCTTTTTTAACGAGCGGGAAACAAGGCACTCTCGCCATGGTCACGGCTTCCTACATGGCCAGCCATTTTGGGGCCGGTTTTGTCGTTGGCGGCGCGGAACAGGGAGCGCAGTTCGGCCTGGGCGGCGTTTGGTTCGGGATAGCCTGCGCTCTTTCTTACGTGGTGTTCGGACTGATAATGGCGCGTGGAGTATATCGAGCGGGCTATATCACCGTCGCCGACCTTTTGCGTCAGAGATACGGAGACAAGTTTACCTCCAACGCCTATGCTATTTTCAACTCCATAGCCAGCGTGGGGATTATCGCGGGGCAGATCATGGCTGGGCAAAGGCTTCTCCAAGCCGCCGGCATGAGCGGTTTCTGGGGAGCTGTCCTGTGCGTCACGATTGTCATAGCCTATTCAACCCTATCGGGTTTGTGGGGGGTTATGATGACCGACCTTATTCAGATGATTGTGGGAGGAATAGGGCTTTTGAGCGTCATTTTCGTCATCATGACGTCAGGAGGCGTTACACTGCTCCAAGAGAAGTTGCCCACGCCTTATTTCAACTACATCCCCGAAGCATGGACAACGTATGACTTCCTAATGGTTCTAGTACCCACCACATTGTATGGTTTTTTGTCGCAGGCCTCCTTCCAAAGGGTTGTTGCCTCCAAAAACGAACGCGTGGCCGTTGTCAGCCCTTTTCTGTCGGCCTTGCTGCTGGTACCGTTCGCCTTCATGCCTCCACTGATTGGTATGTACGGACACGTGATTTTTCCCGATCAGCCTGCGGGCAGCGCGCTTTTCAGCGTGATTTTCGAAGCTCTCAATCCGATATTCGGCGCGTTGATGATCGCGGCCATCATAGCGGCTATCATGTCCACCGCGGATTCTCAGCTCATCGGCCTCACCGCCAATGTCGTACATGACCTGTATCAAAAGGAAATCAACCCCCATGCGTCGGACAAAAGCTGTAAAACGCTTTCTTACGCCGTGGCCGTTGGCGTAGGCTTGTTTTCATTGTACGTAGCGCTCAGTTTTACCACCATCATTTCGCTGCTTTCCCTCACCTATTCCGTGCTCGTGGCGGGAATGCTCGTTCCTGTGCTGGGCGGCTACCTCTGGAATCGCGCCACTTCGTTAGGAGCCATTTCAGCTATGATTACCGGAGTGCTCGTTCTCTTCCTGGGACGGCGTATCTCTGTTCCTTATCCTCAGCTCATTGCCGCTGTTCCAGCGCTTATCGTTTTTATAGCCGCCAGCTTGGCGACAAAGCCTAAAAGCTCCTGAGCTGGTGGTGAAAAAGCGATGATACACACACCGCTCTGCGATTTGCTGGGAACGGAATTTCCCATAATCCAAGGAGCTATGGCGCATGTTTCTACGGGCGCTTTTGCCGCGGCCGTCAGCGGAGCGGGAGGTTTGGGGGTGATCGCGTCCTCTTCAAAGGACGAAGCGTACACACGAGAACAGATCAAAGCCGTAAGAGCACGCACGCGGTATCCTTTTGGGGTGAACATAACGCTGTCGAACCCTAGCGAGGCGATTGTGGACGTCATCTTGGAGGAGGGCGTTTCAATCGTTTTCACGGGCGCTGGCAACCCAGCTCCCTATATGAAGGACCTGTTGAGCAATGGATGCAAAGTGATTCCCGTTGTTCCTCATGTGCGCGCGGCGAAAAAAATGGGAGAGTGTTGCATAAATACTGATTATCCAAACATCCGCACCAATTCATCGATAGTGTTATTAACATGGAAACGCGCAAAAAGACTCATGGTCAAATCCACCACTTTTAACTACCTTGATACAATGCAGGTTTTTCGGC
>JAITGK010000008.1 GCA_031280635.1 Synergistaceae bacterium | reverse complement strand
ATTTACCGCTAATCGACGAGCAACGCCGTCTAGCCGAGGTTTTGTGGGCGTTTGACGCCGCGAAGCAAGCCTATAAAAAGCTGTTAAAACTGACCGATGAGTTGGTGAAGTCCCGATTTATCGAGATGTTCGGGGATCCGGTGACGAACGAGAAGAAGTGGCAGCAGGCAACAATGCGCGAAGCCTCGTGTCGTATGAGCGATGGGCCTTTTGGCTCGAACCTAAAGTCTGAGCATTATGCTGAAAGTGGCGTTAGGGTTGTACGGCTCCAGAATATAGGCGTTTCAGAGTTTTTGAACAGCGATAAAGCCTATATCTCTCAAGAGCATTACGAAACACTAAGGAAGTACACTTGTATGCCAGGAGATGTGCTGATTGGGACGCTTGGCGAGCCAAACCTACGCGCCTGTATGCTACCTGAATACGTAGAAATGGCTATAAATAAGGCTGATTGCGTACAGTTTGTACCGGATAGCAATAAAGTTCACCCGCGCTTTGTTTGTGAGCACATCAATCAGCCCGCGACATTAGCATTGGCTGGTGGCAGTATCCACGGACAGACACGCGCTCGAATAAGCATGAGCCAAGTGGCAGCATTGCCGATATACCTACCGCCTTTATCGCTCCAAAACCGCTTCGCCCAGTTCGCCGAAGCCGCCGACAAATCAAAATTTGAACTTGCTCGCGCCCTTGATGAATTGGACGCGGCGTATAGGGCTTTACTCAAAGAACGTCTTGGATAAAAACCGAAAGTATGATGAAATATGACGATTCGCGAATCAGTGAAAGATAAGATCGACGCTTTGCCAGAAGAGGCGCTTTACGCCGTCAGGGATTTTATTTTGTTTCAAAAATACCGTGATGTTCTTGAGATCGACGACTCGACGTATCTCAACGCAATCCCTGGCATGATGCGCTCAATTAAAGAGGGGATCGACACGCCCGTATCCGAATGTGTTCCGCTATCTGAGGTATGGCCGGACATATAAAGCATACTGCATAAGGCACATTGCATTGACTTTGTCATCACATCGCGAAATAATTATCTTAGATAGTGTCGTCACGATATAATTATTATGATATTATCTCTCAATAAAATACAACAGAGTTGGGAGAGTAATATTTGGGCTGGCATCTTGTGACGACACTATCTAGCTTGATGAGCGCCTCTGGCTTACAAGGCGCCTCGGCGCTATTTCGACACCCAGCCCATCTGGGCCTTAAAGTCCTCCCTGGCGGGACTGAAGGCGTCTAGGGCGACGGAGTCCTCCATCGCCGCCCCTCCGTGGGGCTCGTTCGGGGCGAACACGATAAAGGTTCCCGCCAGGACTGTTGTCGTGTTCCCGTCGCCCGTCTCGAAGCGGATTTTTCCGCTGACTACATAGGTGATCTGCTCGTGCCTGTGGCTGTGGAGGGGTAACACGGCGTCTTTCTTGAAAACCCAGTGCGTGAGGGAAACCCCCTCTCCGTGGGCAAATACCCCCACCATGCCGGGTCTCTCGTCGAATTTCGCTATCTCAGCGCTCGCGTATACCTTCAAAGTCCTCGTCCTTTCCGGGAAAAGTTTTTCCAAAATTATAACCCTCTTTTTTCGCAGATGTAATATTCTGTTTTGGGGAGCCCACTGTGGTAAACTGAGGTAAAGGGGGAGATTTGCCCATGTTAAGCGGGATTTTCATCATCATGCTGCTAGCGGCGATCAGCGCTTTTTTTTCGATGTCCGAGATTTCCCTCGCGGCCTCGCGCCGGACAAAACTTCGGGTACTGCTGGGTGAGGGAAGGGTCAGCGCCACTCAGATTTTGGCTTTTCAGGAGCAGCCAGGGATGTTCTTCACCACGGTACAGATTGGCTTGAACGCTGTGGCCATCCTAGCGGGCGTTGTGGGGGACGCCTTCATCTCGCCCTCCATCGCCGCCGCCATTCCGGATATAGTATCGCGCTCCTTCGCGGACAGCGTTGCGTCCGTGGGCTCGTTTTTTCTGGTGACGTTCGCGTTCGTGCTGTTCGCGGACGTGATGCCCAAGCGCGCCGCCATGGTCTCGCCGGAGGCCACGGCCCTGTGGACGGTCAGCCCCATGAAAAAAATCATCTTCGCCCTAAGCCCTCTGAGCCGGGCTTTCAACGCCGTGGCAAACGTTATATTCCGACTCTTAAAGGTTCCCGAAAAGCGGAAGGACGACATCACGCCGGACGACCTGTACGCGGTGATGGAGGCGGGGGCGCTGGCCGGAGTTCTGCGCGACCAAGAGAAAGAGCTGATCGGCAACGTGTTCGAGTTGGATTCCCGCACCGTGCCCTCGGCCATGACCATGCGCGAGAACGTGGTTTACTTTGACCTCCACGAGAGCGAGGAGAGCATCCGCGAGAAGGTGTCGGAACACCCCCACACCACCTATCTGGTTTGCCAGGGCGACATTGATCACGTAGTGGGCTACGTGGACTCAAAAGAGCTTCTGGAGCGCGTTCTAAAGGGGCTCAGTTTAGAGCTGCTGGAGTTGAGGAAGGCCGCTCAGGTACGCGCGCCGCTGATCCTTCCCGACACGCTTACGCTGGCGGAGGCCATGGATCAGTTCAAGGGTCGTGGGGAAGACCTGGCGGTGGTGCTGAACGAGTACGCGCTGGTGGTAGGGATTATCTCGCTGAAGGACATCATGGCGATGCTCATGGGGAACCCGCTGGGGCAGGAAGAGCTGATCATGAAGCGGGACGAGCGTTCCTGGCTGGTAGATGGGGCGACGCCCATTGACGATGTGATGAACGTCTTCAAACTCGACGACTTTCCAGGCGCGGAGAGTTACGAGACCATTGGCGGGTTCATGACCTACATGTTGAGGCGGATCCCACACCGGACGGACATGGTGACGTTCGGCGGTTACAGGTTCGAGGTGATGGACATCGACAACTACAAAATCGACCAAATCCTTGTCACCAAACTGCCCGATCAGGATATAAGCGTTCCCAGCCAATAGTCGCTGACGTTGGTGAGAGTTCACGCTCACCGAAAAACCCTAAAAGTCTGAAGGATATTGTTGATTTTCCACGCTGGATTGATAGTATAATGTGGCGGTTGATTTTTGAACGTCAGCGTCTCTTATTTTTCTTTATTGTTTTTCTTTTTTCGAGGTCGCGGGTCGGGAAGGAATGATGTCTTTTGAACAATGCCGCGCAGTTCGCCGAATTTTCCACGCTGTTTCAGCAGGTGGTCAACGGTCTCTCGCTGGGTTCGGTCTACGCGCTGATCGCGGTGGGCTACTCACTGGTCTACTCTATTCTTTCGTTCTCCAACTTTGCCCACGGCGGCTTCCTGGTGGTGGGCGGCTATATCTGTTACGGCCTGTTCACCGGTTTTGAGCTAAACGTCTTTTCTTATCACCTTCTCACCGTGCCGGCGGGCAGCATCTGGCTCGCTGGCTTGGGCGCCCTAGGCGGCGCGGGCATCGTCGCCGCCCTGACAGAGCGCCTAGCCTACAAACCCATACGGGAGCGCACCTCTATGACCCTTTACCTCTTGATAGCCTCCATGGGCGTGAGCATCATCATCGAAAACATCTTCGTCATTGCCGTGGGAGGACGCTTCCGGGCCCTGCCTCAGAGCATGTTCCCCTCTGGCCTCTACAACCTAGGCTGGGGCGTTACAGTAAGCTCCTCCGATGTTCTGTCGCTGACCTGCGCGGTGATGTTCCTGGGGGGTCTCCAGTTTTTCCTGACCCGGACCCGGTGGGGGCTGGCCATACGCGCGGCGGCCTGTGACCTGCGCACCGCGGGCCTGATGGGGGTCAACGTGTCCTTGTTGATCGCCATCGTCTTTTTCGTGGCTGGGCTCTTGGCCGCCGTGGGGGGAATATTCCTCTCCTACCGCTACACGCTCTACCCTCAAATGGGAGGCATCACCACCAAGGCCTTCGTGGCTGCCGTCCTCGGGGGACTGGGCAGTTTGCCGGGCGCCATTGTGGGCAGCCTTATCCTGGGACTGGCCGAAATGCTCACCACCGGCTACATCAGCAGCCAGATGCGCGACTTGGTGGTTTACTCCCTGCTGGTGCTCATGCTCCTGGTGAAACCCGCCGGCTTTTTTGGCAAGCCTGTCAGTGACAAAATTTAGGCAAAACTTTAGGAGGGGGACGGAGTGAGAAAAAGCCTTTTGAGCAACGCGGCCTTCGTGCTGCTGGGCCTGTTTTTGGCCTTCCTGCCCCTCAGCGGCTACCAAGAAGGGATCGTTGTCCTGCTCTGCATCAACTGCGTAGCCGCCATGGGAGTGTCGATCCTGACAGGCTTCACGGGCATTTTTACCCTGGGGCACGCGGCCTACATGGCGTTGGGCGCCTACACGGCGGCGATAATGACCGCCCGCTGGGGCATCCACTGGTTCCCCTCCATCGCGACGGGCGGGTCCATTGCCGTGGTCGTGGCATGGCTGATCGGCATGCCCACCCTGCGCCTGACGGGGGACTACTACGCCATCGCCTCTATCGGCCTGGGGGAGGCGATTCGCCTGATATTGGAAAACTGGCAGTCGTTGACCAAGGGCGCCCGTGGTTTCCCCGGCATAGCCTCCTACACGGGCCGCGGCGTGGCCGCGGCGCTCTTTACGGCGCTGGGGATCGCCATGTTCAACTTGATAGGAAGTCGCTTAGGACGGGAGCTAAAGGCCTCTCGCGACGATCCCGTCGCCGCCTCCCTGATGGGTTTCAACACCACCGCCTCCCGCATGAAGGCCCTCCTGATCTCCGCCTTCTACTGCGGCATATCGGGCGCGCTGTTGGCGGGGTACATGACCTTCATCCAGCCCTCCATGTTCGACATGATGAAGTCCACGGAGCTGACGGCGGTGGTGGTGTTCGGCGGACTGGGCTCCATGAGCGGGACACTCCTAGGCGCCGCTATCATCACCTTGGCGATGGAGCTTTTTCGCAACGCCAGCGGCATCGTGCCCTACATCCCCTCGTTCATTTCCCCGAAGTGGACGGAGGCGCTCGTGGACTTTCTGACAAACCTCTCGCAATATCGGATGCTCCTGTATGGCTTGCTTCTGGTGGGAGTCATGGTATTGCTCCCGGAGGGCTTGCAGGGACTTTGGTCTCTCGCCGCGAAGGTCTTCTCCTGGTTTGCCCCCAGTCGGCCCAGCTCCAAAAAGGAGGGAGCAAGATGACTCGTGTCCTACTGGAACTCGACAGGGTGAACATGTTCTTCGGGGGCGTCCAGGCCATTCGAGACATGAGCTTTTCTATCATGGAGGGAGAGCTGGCGGGCATCATTGGACCCAATGGCGCGGGAAAGACGACGGTGTTCAACGTGGTGTCAGGCGTCTACAGTCCCACGGCAGGCAGTATTTGGTTCCGAGAACAGGACATAACGCCTTTAAAGGCCTATCAGGTCAACCGGCTGGGGATCGCTCGCACGTTCCAAAACCTGCGCCTTTTCGGTCGCTTGTCAGCGCTGGAAAATGTAATGACCGCGACACAGAACCGCTACCGTTACTCTTTCCACGAGAAACTGACGGGGTTTCTGTCGCCAAGCTACCGCCCTGACCCCGACTATCATTATAGTTTCATTGAGGTACTGTCGCACATGGGGCGGTGGGCAGCGAGGGAAAAGCACATCCGCGCCAAAAGCATGGAGTTCTTGGATCGAGTGGGACTGGCAGACCGCGCGCGCCAAGCGGCGGGAACCCTGCCTTATGGAATGCAAAGGCGGCTGGAAATCGCGCGGGCCCTGGCGTTGGACCCAAAGCTCTTGCTGCTGGACGAACCCGCGGCGGGGATGAACCCTGAGGAGGTGTTCGCCTTGAACGATCTCATCACCGGCGTACACCACGACTTTAAGCTGACGACGCTGGTTATTGAGCATCACATGGACATGATTATGGAGATATGCCCTCACATCATCTGCATGAACTTCGGCGCTAGGATCGCGGAGGGGAATCCCGAGGAGATACGAAGCGATCGGGGGGTTCTGAGCGCCTACCTGGGCGACGAGGGGGCGGAGGCATGAGCGCGCTGCTGGAGGTCAGAGACTTTTATGTCAGCTATGGGGCTATCAAGGCGCTTCAGGGTTTCTCGCTCTTGTTGGACGAGCGGGAGATCGTCTCCGTCATCGGCTCCAACGGCGCTGGGAAGTCCACGTTCATGAACGCGGTCATAGGCCTGGTGGCGCGCGACCGCGGTGAGGCGTTTCTGGACGGAAAGAGACTTCCAAACAAAAGCTTTGAAGCTGTTCGAAGCGGACTGTCGCTAGCGCCTGAGGGTCGCAAGGTGTTCGCGCCCCTGACGGTGTTGGAAAACCTGCAAATTGGGGCCTTCTCCAGAGCGGGGCAGGGTAGCGTGGAGAAGGACATGGAGTGGGTTTTCTCCCTCTTCCCGCGTCTGAAAGAACGCGCCCGTCAGCTTGCGGGAACGCTTTCCGGGGGAGAACAGCAGATGCTGGCCATAGGTCGCGCTTTAATGGCCCGGCCGCGGGTGCTGCTTTTGGACGAGCCCTCGTTGGGTCTGGCCCCCATCGTCATCCGTGATATCTTCAACGAGCTGCGCCGTATCAACGAGGAGGGCGTCAGCATTCTGTTGGTGGAGCAGAACGCCCGACAAGCCCTTTTGCTGTCTCACCGTACCTACGTCTTGCGGACGGGGCGCCTCCTGAAAGAAGGCCCTTCGAAAGAGTTCCTCGCTGACCCCGAAATCAAGTCAGCCTACCTCGGCAAAGGGCGGACCTCTTGACCCATAACGACTTCGCCGCCGGGCCCTCCTGTTGAAGGCGGTCCCTCTCTTTTCCTTTCGCGATTTTTTTGTGTTTTTTTGAGAGAACAGAGTCCCAAGATTTTTGTTCTATTGGAGTTGAATCATGAAATATTACGTTCTTATGGGAAGTCCCAGAAGACTTGGCAACACGGCGGCTCTCACAGCTTCGTTTCTTAACGAACTCAACGCTTTGGACGCGAAGTACGAGTCTGCCTGGCTTTACGAGAAGCGCATAGAACCTTGCGTTGCGTGCCGGTCATGCCAGAAGGACTGGCTGGCCTTCGGCTGCCCACATAAAGACGATGTTCAGGAAATTTTCAACGCGATACTGAGTTGCGAAACCCTCGTGCTGGCCACGCCTATTTACTCATGGTATTGTACTCCTCCCATGAAGGCGCTTTTGGATCGCTTGGTGTATGGTATGAACAAGTACTACGGGGACGAGAAGGGCCCCTCGCTCTGGGAGGGAAAGCGGCTGGCCCTGATCACGACCTGCGGGTACCAGCCTGAAAAGGGAGCGGATCTATGGGAGACGGGAATGACACGCTACTGCAAGCACTCCCGTCTCCAGTACGCGGGGATGCTCGTCGAACGGGATCAGGGATACGAGACCGTTTTCCTGGACAAGGAAAAGGACCATCGCGCAAGGCTGTTCGCGCGGGAGTTAGAATCAGCGGCTAGTGGTCAACGGTACTTTTCTGACCATTGATTGTGTTTTCATCCTAAAATTTTTTGGAGGTTTTTTTAATGACGTTGACCGACATGACGGTAAAGGTTTTTACAGAAACACTGGCGTCGGAATCGCCCGCGCCGGGAGGCGGAAGCTCATCGGCCCTATCCGGGGCTCTGGGGGCGGCGTTGGTGGCAATGGTGTGCCGCCTGACCGCGGGAAGGCCAAAGTACGCGGAGCACCAGGCTCTGGCCAAAGATATGCTGCCAAAGGCGGACGAGCTGACGCGGAAGCTCCTGGACGCGGTGCAGAGGGACACGGACGCCTTCGAGGAGGTTATGGCCGCCTTCGGGATGCCGAAGGAGACGGAGTCCCAGAAGGCCCAGCGCGGCGCGGCAATCCAGAGCGCCTATAAAGCCGCCGTCGCCTCACCTACCGCGATGGCGGATTACTGCTTGAGCGTGATGAGACTTGCCGAGTCCCTGATGGGCAAGAGCAACTCCAACGCGGCCAGTGACCTGGCGGTGGGGGCGCTTCAGGCCCACGCGGGGTTCAAGGGGGCAGTGGCGAATATTAGAATCAACCTGCCTTTCTTGAAGGACGCCGACTACACGGCCGAAAAAAAAGCCTGGCTCGTCCGCTCGGAGAAGGAGGCGGGAGAGCTGATCCGCTCCGTGGAGTCCGGGATGGCTCGCCTGCTGGCCCCATAACATATGATTGCTGGGGTAGGAGTAGACCTTTGCAACATAGCTCGCATGGAGAAGGCCGTCAAAGGAGAACACTTCGTGCGGCGAATCTTCCGCCCGGAGGAGATCGCCTATGCCGACGCCAAGGGGAACGACCACGCCCGGGCGGCTAGTTTCGCGGCGGCTTTCGCGGCGCGAGAGGCGTTCTCCAAGGCCAGCGGCATTTCAATGTACCACCTGACTTTTTCCTCGCGGATACGCTTGGACCGGGATGAGGGCCAGGTTCCTCGTTTGGTGGTTCCACCAGAGCTGGACGATGGGTTTACGTGGGGCTTCAAACGCGCGTGGGTGTCTTTGAGTCATGACGGGGACTACGCCGTTGCCGTGGTGATCATCGAGGCGACGTCGTAACCGGGGCCACGCTATGAGGGACAGAAAGCGCCGTCGGCGCGTGGATTGGGACGAGGAAGTACGTAAGACCGAGCGTATAAGGCGGAGAGGTTTTTTCATCTCCGCCCTAGGGCTGGGAGTGGCGGTGTTGTTCACCTTTGGAGGAGGGCGCGGGGGGGTGACGGAAATTGGCCCAAAGCTTCTCTTCGCGTTTTTTCTCGCCCTCTCTCTGGCGCTTTGCCTGGCTCTGGCGGTGACCATGACGCGCATGGCGTCCCGCGAGCGCCCGCGCCAAGAAGAGGTCGGGAGCGAGCGCCCTAAGCGCGAGCGTCCCAAGGAAGAGGAAGCATGAGCTTTCGCTTCCACTCCTCCTCTGAGGAGGAAACGCTTTACCTTGGGCGGGTACTGGGTAGGGCGCTCCTGCCAGGGACGACGGTGTTGCTTTTCGGTGAGTTGGGTACGGGCAAGACGGCCCTGGTACGGGGAGTGGGCGAGGCTCTAGGAGCAACCCGCGTCCGCAGTCCGTCCTTCACGCTGGTAAACGAGTACCGGACTCAGGGACTCACGTTGCTTCACGCCGACCTCTACCGCCTGGAGTCCGGAGAGGTGGAGACGCTGGGTCTGGACGAGGAGAGCGAAGAACCCCACGTGCTGTTCGTGGAGTGGCCAGATCGGTGGAACTCTCCCCCTCAGGACGCGCTGAAAATTTTTATCGAAGCGGACGGAGAAGCGAGTCGGGTGCTTGAAGCGGTTTCTCAGGGCGTCAATGCGGACTCGACGCTCCGAAACTGGATTGCGGAGCTGAAACGGGAAGTGGGAGGCCGGAACGATACACCCTGAGTCTTGAAAATGGGACACAGGCCGAGGTACAAAGGAGCACGGATGAGGAACGGAATAGGCAAAGGCGGCGCGCTTCTGGCGCTGGATTGTAGTTTGAAGTGGACCAACGCCGCCGTTCTCTCGCTTTCAGAGGGCGATCTGTTGGCGGCGAAACGGCTTGATATCGGACGACGGCAGGCTGCGGAACTCCCCTTAGTGGTGGAGGACCTCCTTGCTGAGACGGGGAGGAGCTTTGAAGACTTGGGTCTTGTGGCTGTGACCAACGGACCCGGCTACTTCACGGGTATCCGCGTTGGCGTCTCTTACGGGGCGGCGCTGGCCTACGGGTTGGGCCTAAAAATCGCGCCGGTCTCCACGCTCCACATGCTGGCCTTCTCCTGGCTTCCCCAAGTCAAGACCGTCCTCGTTGTCGTCTACGCGGGGCGCGAGCGCCTCTATGCCGCCTCCTTCGGGAACGCTGAACGTGAGCTCGCGCCAGGAAAGTACTCAGGCGAGGAGCTGGCGGTCTGGTTGGATGCTCAAGATCCCGAAAGCGCCATCCTGGTTTCCGATGAGCCCGCAAAAACCTCCGACTCCCTACCTGGCCGAAGGATACTTCATGCGTCGCCCGACGCGGCGGTTGTGGCAAAGATCGCCTGGAACGCCCGCGAAACGACGCCCGTTTTCCCAACAGAACTGTTTCAGCTCACTTACGTCATTGACCCGGCATTGAAAAAGAGAGAAAATGAATTATAGCGGGTTGCGTAATCACGCGCGGAGATAAGAGAGCGAAGGCTGGATATAAACGGTAAAAACTTTGCGCGGAAAAGAGTCAATGGCTCTAAAATAAAGATATTATGAAACGTCAGGCGTCCAATATAGCCATAGATGGCGAAAACGATAATGTGGGGAACTGTGAATGAGCGATAAAAATTGCTGTGGCGTGGAATGCTCCTGTTTTTGTTCAGGCGCGCGAAAAGGCGTGATTTCGGTTGCCTCAACCGCGCTTTCGTTCAAGGATTATCTTGGCGCGTGTAAAGCGCGGTGGGGCATTGGCCGCATGGATTACAAGGTCAGTCCGGGTTTGTACGGAGTAGGTAAGCCGGATAGCAATTCGCCCGTTTTGGTAAGCGCGAATTACAAGTTGACGTTTGACACGCTTCGGAAAAATTTATCGAGTTTGGATTGTTGGCTTTTGATCCTCGATACAAAAGGCGTTAATGTCTGGTGCGCGGCGGGAAAAAGCGCATTTGGAACGGAAGAATTGATAAACCGCATTGACGAAACGGGACTTGCGGAAATCGTCGCGCATAGGAGGTTAATCCTACCGCAGCTCGGCGCGTCCGGCGTAAATGGCGGTGAGGTGGCGCGGCGCTCCGGCTTTTCTGTTGTGTTCGGGCCTGTGCGCGCCAGCGATATTAAGCGATTTATCGCGGACGGATTCAAGGCCACGCGGGAAATGCGGACGGTAAAATTTGGGACGCTTGACAGACTTGTATTAACGCCTGTTGAACTGATTGCCGCCGTGAAAACTTCCCTGTTCGTTTTCGGGATGTTGTTCCTCATGAACCTTTTCGCCGCAAGGCATTTCGGGATTTACGATTTTGCCGCTTACATGGGCGCGGTACTGACTGGAACGGTGTTCACGCCCTTGCTCCTGCCGATAATCCCCGGTAAAGCGTTCTCTTGGAAAGGCTGGCTGTTGGGCTTGATTTGGTCGGTTTTCGCGCTGTGGCTTTTCGGTTGGTTCTCGCTGGATTTTTGGTCTTTGGCGGTGGGTTACCTGCTGTTGCTGCCGTCTGTTTCGGGGTATCTCGCCATGAATTTTACAGGTTCGTCAACCTATACATCGCCCTCTGGCGTGTTGAAGGAAATGAGAATCGCGTTACCGTTTTTAATCGGTTCGTTCGTGGTCGGCGCGGCGCTTGTGCTTGTTAAAAATCCGCTCGGGTAGATTTGAAGAGGATGTCATGACGCTTAAACACTTAAAAAACGTGTCAACACTTTCCTTCGCGCCTGAAAAATGTATTGGTTGCGGCAAATGCGCGGAAGTCTGTCCACATGGCGTATTTGATTTCGCCGATAAAAAAGCGCGAATTGTCCAAAAGGATTTTTGCATGGAGTGTGGGGCTTGCGCCCTGAACTGCCCCTCAAACGCGATTGAAGTCAATGCTGGCGTTGGTTGCGCGGCGGCTATCATTAAAGGGTGGTTTACAGGTGGAGAGCCGATTTGTGATTGCTCTGGCGGTGAATGTTGTTAGACACTCAAGGTGAGCTACCAGAAGACTTTATACTCTATCTGAATATACCATGGCGGGGATACATTGATATGTGAGTGAAAATAACGTGACGAAAATGACCGGTTACGAAAATGTTTTATCCCCCCGGGGGCTCCCTTTAAACCTGAGGCGACTTTCCGGGGAGCTGCCAAAGGCCGCTTTGGAGATTGGGTTCGGCAACGGGGAGTACACGGTAAAGTGGGCCGCGGCCAACCCGGACACGCTTTTAATGGGTGTGGAAGTCTCCTTCGCCTCTTTGACGCGGTGCGCGCGCCGGATAGCGGAGATGGGGCTGTCCAACCTGAAAGTTATTTGCGTTGACGCCCGTTTTATGATGAAGGAACTTTTCGCGGATGAGGCCTTTGACCAGGTGATGATGAATTTCCCTTGTCCTTGGCCGAAAACACGCCACGCCAAGCGTCGCGTTACAGCAAGGGTCTTCACTGACGGCCTTGCCGCCGTGCTGAAAACCGGCGGGCTCTTTGAACTTGTTACGGACGAGGGGTGGTACGCGGAAGAGGCGTTTGAAACGCTCTCCAGGCACGAGGCGTTTGCCTCCGCAGCCGTTGAGGTGGGTGTCTCTCGCTCTGTAACCACCAAGTACGAGCGCAAGTGGCTGGCAATGGGGAAGGACATTACCCGCCTGACTGCCGTGAAGGCGAAAAAGTTCACCGTGGACAGGGAGACGTGGGGATTCGATTGGAGTGAAGGGGATATGCCGTTGCACATGAAGACGGGGAAGCCCGCGCCTGACGGGTTCGCCTTCCTGCGCGGCGAGTCGGGCGCGCGTGGGGAGGCGCGGTGGGTATTCAAAGAGTGTTACGCGGCGAGTGAGAACGGCAAAAAATTTCTCGTGGAGACGGTCTCCACCGATGATGGGTTTGAACAGCGCTACTACTTGCAAGTATCGGAGCGCGGCGGTGACTCGTTGGTAAAGCCGGATAGCGCAACGAGGATTTTTCTGACGCCCTCGGTGCGCTTTGCCGTGGAAGACCTAGCCCGTCGACTGGCCGACGCCGCCTCCCGATCATGAAGGACGTCCGACCTACGTCCGGCAGGGTGCTTTTGGCCTTGTTCAGCATTTTGGGCGGAGTAAAGGGACTTTCGTTCCTTGACCTTTTCGCTGGAACTGGGCGCGTGGGGCTTGAGGCGTTGAGACGAGGGGCTTCCCCTGTGGTCATGGCCGAGGTGCTAAAAGACCGCGCGCGCGCCATTGAGCGCGCGATACCCGAACTCGCGCAAAACACGGCCTCCGTCCTTTCTCTGGAGCTGCGACGGGCCTTGGCCTGGCTGATTCGGCGCGGACGCGCCTTCGACGTGGTCTTCGCCGATCCCCCCTACAACCAGGACTGGGGGAAAACGTTGCTTCACACAACGGCGCTGGAAAAAATCCTGAAGCGGGATGGAGTGCTGGTAGTGGAACACTCAGCGCGGGAGGCGCTTGACGTCCCCCCAGTTTGGGCCGTAACGAACACCCGCGACTACGGTGAGACAATGCTGTCATTCCTTAATTTGTGTTGAGGATGCTCGTAGTGCCGGAACAAGCCTTAGGGCAAACGCGTGAAAATCATGAGCCCACAATATTACTTATAGCATTTTGATTTATTATATACTATATTCATCTTTAGCAAACCATCCGGCAATGTCCACCTTAGACACAAGATTAAGCGCTTTACCAATTGCGGTATCAGGTGATTGTTTTACCCTTGCCTTTGTTTCGCGCTAATGTCCCTTGCGCTTGGACCACTTCATTTCGATGGGCTTGAGGTCAGGACTGTATGGCGGAAGAAAAACAACATCAGCGCCAGCGGCTCGAATAAGAGCGGTGACGCCTTTGACCTTGTGAGACGTTCGGTTATTCATTATTACAATATCTCCCCCATCAATCCTCGGGGCAAGACTTTGAGATTCATATTCCTTAAAAAGCTCACCGTTCAGGGAACATTCGAACACAAGCGGAACCAACTCTCCATTCAATCTGACCGCGCGACGACAGAACAGATGTTCGTTCAATACGTACGTCGGGTGTATAGTCAACTACCTCTAACGCCGTGCGCCCCTCTTTTCCTGTACAGGGCCCATAGTTTTATGATTGCGCTTTTGTTTACTTCTTTTTCGACAGCGATTTTGTCTTCAGCGTCCTCTCTCAGTTTCGCGTCGATAATCCGTTTACGCGAATCACCTGACAATGGCTTTGGCATTCTCCAAGCCTCCTATTTCCTAGGTCGCTTACAGAATAATATATACATATTAAATCAAATTGCTATATTTCTGCGTATGATTATGAAAAACGCCATAAGCTATTGAACCGTAAAGGGAACGCTCTTGATCATAGCGGCGCCGCTCTTGTCCGGGTATTTGCTGTACAGGCGCATTTCGTATGCGCCCCCGTTTTCGGGTACGGCTAAGGTCTGGCGGCTCTCGCCGACGCTCGGTCGCTTATAGCTGATATATTTGTCCGGCAACCCACCGGCGGGATAAATTAAGAGCGAAGCTCAACTCTCCTTTCGTCAATATATCTGGCGTATACGCGAGCACCCGGTCGCCACCGTTCTGCCAGTTTTGATAAACGTCCCGTCCGGACGCGGCGAACGCCGCCATCAGGCCACCTTGCATCTCGCGCGCGGCGTCACTGATGAATTGGACGCGGAATACGCCGTATGAACATCGGGTACACCCTTTCCTTTTTCCCGTTCAACGCTACGTCAAGGAAAACGCTTTCTTCCACGGTTTCCAGTTCGTCCGAACGTTTTCTCCGCCTCAAGGTTGTTTGTCACCGGAAGCTGTGTCGGTGACGGGAAGGAGCTCTGGGGACTCAGCGGGGAAAAGCGTTTTGTCATGGATCACAATTTTTGCCCTGGAGAGCAGGCCTTGGACGAACTCGTTCACGGCCTCACGCTCTTTCTGCTGGAGCACCCAGGCGTTCACGTCCGCGCTGACCTCCTCGTAAGGGGTGAACTTTTCCGCCACCGCCTCGCGTTTGATCCCCACGGCGAAGTCTCCACTGGTCGGCTCGAAGACGGGGCTGACAGCAGCCAAATCCAGGGACTTCATCGGCGATAGGAACCCGTCAAAGGCGGACTCAGGGAAATACGTCGCCGTCCTATCCGCCGAGACCATGTCGCCCGACGCCGCGTCGCCCCACGAGACCCCGTCAAGAAGCAGGTTTCTGAAATTCTCAGCCTCTGTCTTGGAGGTGAATCGCGCCAGGCTTACGTTGAAGCCAGCGGATTGTTGCCGGAAGGCAAGGATTTTCATCGTCTCGTAAAATTCCCGCGTCTCGTCGTCGCCAACGTCCACGGGACCCACGGACTGCCGAAGCAACCTCTCGCCAGCCATCTGCCGAGCGATGTTCCTTCTGTAGTCCTCCAGTTTCTCGCCGCGTCGCTCCAGATACTGATAGAACGCCTCTCGCGTTGGAAAGGCCTGGTCAGCGTACTCCTTCATCACCTGGTCAGCCTCAGCGTCAGAGACCGTGACGCCGCTATCCCGAACCTCCTGCTCCATCTGTCGCTCTGTGGCGTATTGACGAAGCGCGCTCTGGTAGAGATATGGCAGATACAAGTCGATGGACGCCAAGTCCCTGCCGCCTGACTCCGCCAGAAGCAAACGAACTCTTTGATCCAACGCTGAACGCATCAACGACCTGCCGTTGACCTCAGCTACCGCGTAGTCCTCCAAGCCACCACTGCCTCGCCGCCCCTCGTACATAAAAAAGGTGGAAGCGAGGAACGTTACGACAATGACCCACATGATCCATTTGACATGCGTTCTCAGTTTGTTCATCACGACAACCATCTTCTTTCAGAATCTCAAATTTTCGCTAGTTTATAGCGAATTGCATAATTATGAACTTCAAAACAGCGTATAAAAAGCTCATAACGACAGCAAAAGTTTTGTTTATAAAAAGGCCAACGGACTCTAAAAGTCAGGCTATAACACAGTAAACGCCCAACACAAACAAACCCGCCGAAAACTTATCAGGTTAAAGGTAAGGCCTTCGGAATTTTAACACATTCAGAGAGAAAAAATAGTGGGTAGTGATTCATGATTAGTGAAAAGCCCCTGGTTTTTACTAATCACTAACCACTGTTCACTTCAAGAACCCTGCCTCTTGTCTTGCGTTTGAACAGAGGATAGGGTAGAGTGTGAAAATAAGACATTTATTATGGAGGAGTAAGAGATGTTCGGAAGACTGGGGGAAAGGCTGAAAAAATTTTGGAGCGTCTTTTACACGGGAAAGGTCGCCACTGTTGGGGAGTGGCTATGGATGTTCGTGGTGGCGTCTTTTTTGGAAAAACGATACGCGGCTATCCGCAAAGAGGCTTGGGACGCCAACGACAACGTCATGCTACTGCTTTTTGGGGACTACCTTGGCCTGCCCAATCCAGTTTCCTACTACACTCTGGAGCTTCTACCCTACCTGGCGGAGGAAATGCTTCCATGGCAGAGGCGTATAATGAATCGACAATCGGTGGCCGCCGAAAAAGCGGCTCAATACGATTTTACGTAAATTTAATGAAGGAAGGGGGCGGTGGCCATTAGGCCGTTTACCTTTTTCGGGGGTAAGGGTGGCACAGGGAAGACGACGTGCTCCGCCGCTTACGCGTTGGCGTTGGCGCGGCGAGGGCGCAGGACGCTTTTGGTTTCCACCGACCCGGCCCACTCCCTCTCCGACATCGTAGGCGTCGCCCTGGGCAACGACATTCGCCCTATCCGCGAAAGCCTCTGGGGGCTGGAAATCGACGCGGCAGCAGAGGCCAAACGCTACATCGGAGAGATACAGGACAAAATGCTTTCCATCGTCAGCGCGACCATCGTGGACGAGATCAAACGGCAGATGGAGATATCCTATATGTCGCCGGGCGCTGAGGAGGCCGCCATCTTCGATAAGTTCGTGGAGCTGATGGACAAGGAGTCCCACGAAGCTATCGTCTTCGACACAGCCCCCACAGGGCACACGTTGCGGTTGCTTTCTCTCCCTGAGATACTGGGGGCGTGGATCGAAAGCCTCATCTCCAAGCGCCGGAAGTCGCTGGAGCTCTTCAAAATGGCCGGGAAATTCGAAGAAAATTTGATGAAGCGCGCCATGAACGACCCGGTGATCGAGTCCCTGACCCGCAGGCGGCTTCGCTTTGAAAAAAGCAGAAAGTACCTGATGAACCCGGAGAGCTCCGCCTTCTTCTTTGTCCTGAACGCCGAACGAATGCCTATATTGGAAACTTCGAGGGCCGTGGCGTTGCTGGAGAAGTACGGCATAGCCGTGGGCGGGGTGGTGGTAAACCGGGTCATTCCCCCGGAGGCGGGCGATTTTTTCACCGCGCGCCTGGCCGCTCAGGAGAAGTATCTTCAGGACATCGAGGAACGCTTTGGTGAGCGGAAGATCGTCCGTTTGCCTCTGCTTCGTTCCGACGTGCAGGGAATGGAGCAGGTGGGCGCGGTGGCGGACCTGATTGGGGAAATCGATGCGTGACGCCAAGGCGCGTCAAGCCATAAGTGAAGAAGAGCGGAACGCTCGTTTTATGATCCAGGCCCTCTTGGAGGCGGAACGGGCCCTTTCGCGGGGAGACGTTCCTGTGGGGGCTCTGGTGGTGCGGAACGGACAGGTGCTGGCGAGGAACTCAAACGCGAAGACGAACGACCCCACCGCCCACGCGGAAATTCGGGCTATTCGAGAGGCTGCGGAACGCCTTGGTCATTGGAACTTGATGGGTTGCGACCTTTTCGTGACGCTGGAGCCCTGTTCCATGTGCGCTGGGGCCTGCGTCACCGCGCGAATGCGGAATATTGTCTTCGGAGCGCGGGACCCTAAAGCGGGAGCGGCGGGTACCCTGTACAACATTCCCCGCGATACACGGCTTAACCACAGATGCGAAGTCCGCGGCGGCGTGATGGAGGCCCAGTGCGCGAGTCTGCTGACGGAGTACTTCAGAAGACGCCGTTAGTGAACAGTAATTGGCGCTTAGTGATTGGTAAAAACTATGGAGGCTTTTCACTAGCCGCTAACTGCTAGCCACTATAGCGGGTTGCGCGATCATGCGCGGAAATAAGAGACCAAAATCCGGATATAAACGCTAAAAACTTTGCGCGGAAAAGAGCCAACGGCTCGAATCATTGAACGGAGGATAGAGTAGAGCTTTGCTGCCGACGTGTTCACTTTCAAACCTGAGAATCTATGAGATAGGAGATTTTACCAGAGACCTGGCGAGGAGGTTGTCCTGCCCGGAACTTACGGCGGCTGTGTTGGAAATGTTCCACGAAAGCCGGTGCGCGGACCCCAGCGCGGCGGGGGCGTGGCTGAGACCCCGCTTGGAGGAGCTGATGGAGAGCCTGAACCTAGGAACAGGAAGCGCTATTGCGGCGGAAAAGTGGCGCTCTAAGTGTTCTTTCGGCAACGTGGTGGTTTACGGGGACTACGACGCCGACGGCGTTTCCTCCACCGTGCTGGCGATGGAGATATTCCGGCATAAGGCTCTGGGTGTCCGCTACTACATTCCCAGACGCGACACGCAGGGTTACGGGCTTCACTCCCACATCCTGAAACAACTGGCCGCAGGCGGCTGCGATACACTGGTGGTGGTGGACTGCGGCGCCAACGACGAGGAAATGTTGCGCGCCTGTCAGCAGAGAGGGATGGATGTCTTCGTGTTCGACCACCATTCGGTGAGCGCGTCCACGTCCTTTCCCTCCACGGTCAATCCCTGCGTTGACGGCGACGAGACGGCGCGAAAGCTCTGCGCGACGACAGTACTCTGGTGCTGGGCCTGGAAAGGCGAGATCGTTTCCCGCTCTTGGCTGGACTACGCCTTGGATTTGGCGGCTCTGGCCACGATAGCCGACTGTATGCCCCTCCACGCCTTGAACCGCGCCATCGTGCAAAAGGGCTTGACGCTCATGCGACACAACCCCAGAAAGGGTCTGTCCATCCTTTTTGAGAAGCTAGGAGTAACCCAAAACACCCTTTCAGAAGAACAGCTTTCCATGCGAATCATCCCCTGCCTGAACGCGCCAGGACGAGTATACCGCGCGGACCCTTCCGTGAAGGCGCTGCTGGGGGTGGGGGAGCTCTACTCCCACGTCGATGACCTGGTACAGGCCAATAAAAAGCGCCAACTGCTCTCGGAGCGGATTGTCAGCGAAATTAGCGGCTTCCCTGGAACAGGGCGCCATGTGATGTTCGGCGACACGTGGCCGGTAGGGGTTTTGAGCGGCGTCGCCAGCCGCGTTTGCGGCCTGCGGAGGAGCCCAGTGGCGTTGGCCGCGCCCGCGGGAGGAAAGATACGCGGTACCTTGCGGGTACCGGAGGGGGGAAACGCCGTGGGAATCCTGCGCTCCATATCGGAACGCCTGGACGCCTGGGGAGGACACCGCCACGCCGCGGGTTTTTCCGTGCTCTCGGACCGCTGGGCGGAGGTGGAGAAAAGCCTTGAAGAAATGCTCTCCAAAATACAGGCGGTGGAGGAGGTGATCAAAGCGCTGGCCTTGTCTCCCGCTCGGATCACTCTGGGGGACTGGAAGGCCGTCAGCGCCCTAGGCCCCTTCGGAAATGACAACCCCTGTCCCTATTTTTACAAGGAAAGGGGCGTGGGGGACAAGGTGGAGCCCCTAGGCAAAGACGGCAAACACCGCGCTGTGGTCGTGGACGACGTGAAGCTTCTGGCCTTCAATGCCGCCCTTGAGGACATCTCCAGCGTAACGGGGTGGCTTTATCACCCGCGCTTGAATTACTGGCGCGACGAGGAGCGCGTCCAGTTCATGCTGGACTACGCCGTCGTGGAAAGAGGCGCGGAATGAACGCCACCGGCCTTACGGCGGGCAGCGCGGAAATGAAGTCCATCCTGCGCAGCGTCCCCGTCCTCTCGCCGAACAACGAGGCGATGGAGATACACCGCCTCAGGGACTCGTTCTTTGGCAGATTGCCTGAGGCTATCCGGACGGACTCCGTGAGAAACGCCTGGCAAGACCTCTGGGCGAAGGCCATCTACCTCTCGGTCCATCAGTTGAGCCAATTGGGCAAGGCGTTTACCTACGCGAGCGAAGCCCACGGCGATCAGAAGCGCGCCAGTGGTGAACCCTACATGGTGCACCCCATCCACGTGGCGGCTATCCTGGCGGAACTGCAGCTCGACTGCCCGGCGCTTTGCGCCGCCCTGCTCCATGACGTGCTGGAAGACACGAAGATCACGATCCCTGAGCTCAGCGCCGTCTTTGGGGACGAGGTCGCGACCATGGTGGATGGCGTCACGAAGCTGGGGAAGTTTCCTTCGGTGTCCACAGAGGATTATCAGTGGGAGAACCTGGTGAAAATGTTCTTTGCCGCGGAACGGAACATTCGCGTGATCCTGATCAAGCTGGCGGACCGACTGCACAACATGAGAACTCTGTCCAGCCTGGGGCGCGACAAGCAAAAGCGTATCGCCGAGGAAACCCTGAATATTTTTGCGGGCATTGCCCACCGATTGGGCATGTACCGCGTGAAAAGCGAGCTTGAGGACTTGGCCTTCAAGTACCTTTACCCCGAGTTCTACAACGACATTCGCCGCAGAGTCCGAAGGAAGCTGCCCGAGCGGGAGAAGGTCATCAAGAAGAGCATGGAGACGCTGGAAGCTCTTCTGAATGATGAAAGCATCCCCAGCAAAATTCAAGGTCGCACAAAACACTTCTACGGCATTTACGAAAAAATGAAGAGGAAAAAACTCCCCTTCGACGAAGTCTACGATATTCTGGCGATACGGGTACTGGTGGAAGACAAGTCTGACAACATCAACGACCCCAACAACGCCACCGACTGCTACAAGGCGCTGGGCTTCGTGCACAAACTATGGGCGCCGCTTCCGGGGCAGATCGACGACTACATCGCCAAGCCCAAGGACAATGGGTACCAGTCGCTCCACACCACCGTCATGGCCTTCGGCGCGCCTCTGGAGGTACAAATCCGCACCAAGAAGATGAACGCCTTGGCGGAGGAAGGGGTCGCCGCCCACTGGATTTACAAGTCCAATGAGGGAAAGAACGTCAAACTGAAGTGGATGAATCAGCTACTGGAGGTATACCGCCAGGAGAGCCTTGATTCAAAAGAATCCATGGACGCTGTAAAAAACGACGTCCTGACCTCCTCCGAGATCTACGCTCTCACGCCCAAGGGCGACAACATAAGACTGTCCAGAGGAACCACGGTCCTCGACTTCGCCTACGCCGTGCACACGGAGGTGGGGCACCACTGCGTGGGGGCGAGGATATCCAACCGCATGGTGCCCCTAGACACAGAGGTGCGGAACGGAGACGTGGTGGAGATTATCACCAAACCCAATGGCGCGCCTGTCCCTGATTGGATGCACAAGGTCAAGAGCACCAAGGCCAGGAGTAAGATAAAAAGCTACCTCAAGCAGGTGAACAGCCCGATGGATCAGGAGGAAAAGCTGGCGCAGCGGGGTTGGGAGGCCGTGGAAAAGGAACTGAAAAAGCGCGGACTCACCACAGGCAAAGCGAAGCCGTTTTCCTCATACCTGAACAAAGTAGCCCAGGACATGGGCGTGAAGGAGAGGGAAAGCCTTTTGGCCGCCGTCGGCTCTGGGAGCGTGGGGGCCGGCGCCGTAGCCCAGCAGTTGGCGCTTGTCTGTTCCCAACCGAACGACAAGAGCGTCCAGCGCCCCCGTCAGGTTTTGCCCAACAAGGCCAGCTCTGACTTCATTGTCGATGGGAATCAGGGACTTGAGGTGGCGCGGGCCAACTGCTGCAAGCCTGTGCCAGGGGATGAGATCGTGGGCCGCAGCACCCGCCTTCGGGGGATCACCGTTCACAGAAAGGACTGCCCCAACCTGGACAACATCCGTAAGAGCCGCGTGGTTCAGGTTTTTTGGAACTTCCTTTCGGGGGCAGAGTACAGCACCTGGATCAAGGTGGTGGGTAGGGACAGGAAGAACCTGATTCCCGACGTGACTAACGTCATCGTGCGGACTGGGGGGAGCGTCAAAAATATGAAGTTTATGACGATGGACGACAACATCACTCACATGAAGATAGAACTTCGGGTGAAGAATTTGGAGCACGTCTACGAGATCGCGGGCAAGGTGAACGCCGTCCGCGGGGTCACAGAGGTAGAACGCGGGTTCGAGAGCCACGGGAGGCTGTGAGGTGGGGCGAAGATGCGCGCGGTTGTGCAAAGGGCGGCTAGAGCGGCCGTCTCGGTAGACGGGAAAATTACCGGCGAGATCGTTGGGGGATTGTGTATACTTTTAGGCGTGGGAACTGGGGACGGTCCGGACGACGCTGAGTGGCTGGCCGATAAAATCGTGAACCTAAGGATGTTCGAGGACGATGACGGCAAGATGAACCGTTCCCTTTTGGAGACGGGCGGCGGCGCGTTGGTCGTCTCCCAATTTACGCTCTACGGCGACTGCCGGAGGGGACGGCGACCTTCCTTCACCGGAGCGGCGGGAGCGGAGGAGGGAAAGCGGCTCTACGAGCATTTTGTGGAGCGGGTGAGGCGCCGCGGCGTCGAGACGGCGTGCGGGGTGTTTCAGACTCACATGCTGGTGGAGATCGTCAACGATGGGCCCGTCACCCTGATTTTGGACACGCCGAGGGCGGAACAGGACGCAAAGAAAGAGTGGGATAACCGTGAACCAAAACACAAGCGGCATGAAGTGTAAGCGTTTCCCGTTGGGCGGACTCTGGACCAACGGTTACCTTTTTTCCGACGCGGAGGGGCTCTCCTTCTTCATCGACCCAGGCGGGGACGTGGACGAGGTTCTCGAATACCTGAAAAGCGGGGCTCTAACGCTGAAGGCGGTTCTGCTGACCCACGGGCACCTGGATCACATTTCGGGGCTCGAGGGTTTCGTTCCCTTGGTGGGGAGCGAGGTCTATATCTCCTCCGAGGACGCGCCCAAACTGAGACACCCTTCCAAGGAAATGCAGCGATATTTAGGGGTGGAGTGCCGGGGGCTTGATTCCTTCAAGACGGTGGCGGAGGGCGACATCCTCTCCATTGGCGGGTTTTCCGTGAAGACGCTGGCGACGCCGGGTCACACTCCGGGGAGCGTGTGCTACCTCATAAGCTTGGGAGAAGAAAGCGTTCTGGCCTCAGGCGATACCCTGTTCGCCCAGAGCGTGGGTAGAACGGACCTGCCCGGTGGGGACACGTCCCAGCTCATGGAATCGCTGCGGAAACTAGCGATCCTGCCGGACAGGCTGGCGGTGCTGCCCGGCCACGGCCCAGACACAACCATAGGGGCGGAGAGGAAGACCAACCCCTTTTGGCCCAAAACCCTCGGTTGAGAACGAAGGACGTTTTTCCTTTCCTTATGGCGTTTTTCATAATCATACGCAGAAATAAAAGGTCAAAAGTCGGATCTAAACGGCAAAAACTTTGCGCAGAAAAGAGCGAACCGCTATAAGAGCCGCTGGCTCTTTTATGAACAAAACTTTCGCGGTCGTTATGGGCTTTCCATACACTATCTTGGAGTTCATAACTATGTAATCCGCTATATAAAATCAGAACGCGGGTGATGAAAAGGAATGTTCAAGTACCTTTCCGGGCTTTTGGGGCTTGACGTGGGTATAGACCTGGGGACGGCGAACATTGTCGTCTACGTGAAAGACCAGGGCATCGTCCTCAGCGAACCCTCGACTGTGGCCGTGCGCAAGCTGCCGCGCGGGGGCGGGAGCGAGGTGATCGCGGTAGGGCGGGAGGCAAAGTCCATGGCGGGCAAAGTACCGGCGGGAGTTCAGGCGATATGGCCTCTTCAGGACGGCGTGATCGCTAACTTCGACATGACCGAGGAACTGATACGCTACTGCCTCCGCAAAGCCAACGGGGGCAGGTCCTTTTTGTCACACCCGCGGGTGGTCATCTCGGTACCCGCGGAGGTCACGGAGGTGGAGCGCAAGGCCGTCGTCGACGCGACGCTGGGAGGCGGGGCCAGCGAGGCCTATGTCGTGGAAGAACCCATATCCGCCGCGTTGGGGGTGGGTCTACCCATCAGCGAGCCCAGGGGGTGCATGATCATTGACATCGGCGGCGGCACCAGCGAGGTCTCCGTCATCTCCCTGGGGGGAATCGTGGTCACGAGTTCCCTCCGCACGGCAGGCAAGGATATGGATAACACCATCATCTCCATGTTGCGTTCGCGCTACGCCCTCCTCATCGGCGAGACCACGGCGGAGGAGGTCAAGAACACCATCGGTTCCGCTCTGCCCCTTTCCCCCGAACTGGAAATGGCGGTGAAGGGGCGCGACCTAACGGACGGTCTTCCCAAAATCGACAAAGTCTCTTCTGTGGAGGTACGCGAGGCTCTGGAACCGATCTTTTTGCGCATTGAGGATATGGTGAGAGTGGCGCTCGAAAAGACGCCCCCGGAACTGGCCAAGGACATCGTGGACCAAGGGGTAGTGCTCTCCGGCGGCGTGGCCTTAATGAAGGGCTTCGCGGAGCGCCTTTCGCGGGCCATCAACACCCCGGTCATGGTCGCGGAAGACCCCCTGTTTTCAGTGGCCCTGGGGGTGGGGAAGATATTGGACAACCTGGGAGCGATGAAGCGCGTCCTCATGTCTGTGGAGCGGGGGTCCCGTTGATGCCGTCCAGTGACGCCGGTGGGAGCGGCCTATGACGGACAAAAGCCTGATCCTTGAATGGGTTCACGGTCTAATGGCCTTGGCCCTGGGATTCTTCCTTCTGGGGGCGTCTCTGAACTTCGGCGCGCTGAAAAACGTTGTGGACTTCGTGGGGAACGTTCTCGCGGTTCCCGAATACCCTGCCGTGCTCGTCCGAGAGGCCTTGAGAGACTTCTTTGCCTGGGCGGGGGACAGAACCGACCTGACGCGGCGGCTGGACGAGCTGGAAAGGGAAAACGCCCAGCTCCGACTCGCGAACTCCGTCATCGTAGCGGAGCGGATACGGCTAGCTACGCGCATGGAGGACGCCAGGGTGACGTTGCGCGACCCCCTCTCCTGGTGGAACGAGTGCCGGATCGATAAGGGCTCTGAACAGGGCGTGACCGTGGGGCTGCCTGTCTTCCAGAACGGCTTTCTAGTGGGACGCGTGAGCGTCGCTAGCGCCTTTTCCTCCTGGGTGGAGCTTCTGACGTCTCCCGCGCTGATGATCCCTGTGGTCGTCGAGGAGACGCGGGAGCTGGGTATCGTGATGGGGAACGGCGACGGCGCGGTACTCCTGACCTACATCCCCGAAGGGCATGGCGTGGAGGCCGGGATGAACGTCAGCACCGCGCTGGTGAGCGAGTTCCTGCCCCCCGGCATCCCCATAGGCGTTATAGCGAACGAGGGCGAGCCATCGGGCAGCGGCTATATGACCTACAGGGTGTCGCCCGGCGCGTCTATCTCCACGTTGTACACGGTCTCTATCTTGAAACACGCCCCTTCGCGATGACGCACGCCGTCTTCTGGCTCGCGCAGGACCTCTTGACCGTTTTGACCAACGGAGCGGTGCGGGTACCGGAGATTTTTCTCTTGAGCCTCGCTTATCGCCTGTTGACGGGGGAGCGGGAGGCCGGAGTTTTCTCCATCTGGGCGGCGTTTCTTGGAGGGCTTTTGTGGGACTTGAGATGGGTGGGGTTTCCGGGTTTTTACACGCTGACTTACGTGGCCGTCGTGATGGGGTTGCTGGGGCTGTGGAACACCCTTCCCGCCCAGGGCAGGACGCCCTTGGTGGTGTTTTCGCTGTTCTGGGCGTCGCAGCTTCTCCCGGCGACCCTGGCCGTTCTCATTCTGCATCGAGCGGAGGACGACGCGGCCAGGTCGCTTTTTCTGATGCAACAGGGTTACGCTATACCCTTGTCGCTTTTGAGCGCTTTTTTCCACTTTCAGCGAAAGGATGACCAAAATGCTTGAGATACGCGATACTCTGGACAGCAGACTGAGGATGCTCCTCTGGGGAATCCTAGCCACGATGGTGTTTCTGTTCGCGGGACTCTACTTCTTCCAGGTTGCTCAAGGGGACAAGTACGTCCGCCTGGCGGCGAGCAACCGTTTGAGGCTGGTGCGTTTCTCCTCGCCCCGTGGGGAGATTTACGACCGCAACGGGGCGCCTCTGGCCGTTAACGAGACCACGTTTAGCATCATGGGCTATCCTTTGGATTTGGACAAACCGGGGATGCTCCAGCGTCTCGGTGGGCTTTTGTCGGCTCACGGGATCCCCATGTACGTTGAGAACTTGGAGCAGGCGATCAAAAAGCAGAGGAGCGCGTCTTACCGCGTGATCCAGGTTGTTCCCAACCTGACCTTGATCCAAATGGCTGACCTGGTGGCGGACCCAGAGTTTCCACCTCAGCTTTTCCCAATGCCCGTATGGCGCAGAATATACCCTGCCGGGGCTCTGGCGGCGAACATCACGGGGTACGTGGGAGAGATCTCCGAGAGCGAGCTTCAGGAGAGTCGTTTTGGCGACTACATGGGCGGCGACTTGGTGGGCAAGGACGGCGTGGAGCGCTTCTACGAGGAAAATCTGCGTGGCGTGGCGGGGGAGGAGTCCATCGAGGTCAACGCTAGGGGGCGCAAGGTGCGAACCATTGACCTGCGCGCCTCAGAGAAGGGCCAGGATATCCACCTGACCTTGGACTTGGGGGCGCAGAAGTTGGCCATGGACCTCCTGAGCGGTCACAAGGGCTCTGTCGTAGCCATGGATGTGAGAACGGGGGCTGTCCTGGTCTCCGCCTCGTCTCCCACCTACGACAACAATCCCCTGGCCTGGGGTATCTCCGTGAAGGAATGGCGCGAGATGATGGAAAACAGGGACAGGCCGTTGCTGGATCGCTCAATAGCGGGCGTCTACCCCCCAGCCTCCACTTTCAAAGCGCTGGTGGCCCTGGCCGCGCTGGAAGAGGGCGTGATAAAGCCCAGCACCACCTTTACTTGCGCGGGGGCTCTGACGCTTCCCTCGCGGACTTTCCACTGCTGGCGCAGGGGTGGGCATGGCAGTCAGAACCTGGTCGGGGCGTTGCAAAACTCCTGCGACGTTTATTTTTACCAGACGGGGATGAAACTTGGAATCGAACGCCTGCTGAAGTGGGTCAAAAAATTTGAGCTCGGCGTCCCGACGGGGATCGATCTGCCCGGAGAATCCGGGGGGAACACCGCGGGGCCGGAGTGGAAAAGGGCGCGTTACAAGGAAGACTGGTATCAGGGAGACACGATCAATTACTCGATAGGACAGGGCTTTTTGCTGCTCACGCCGCTTCAGATCGCGCGCGTCTACGCGGCTATCGCCAACGACGGACAGTTGGTGAAACCTCACGTCTTCTCCGGAAGCTTCCAGAAGCCGCAAGATATCGGGGCGCGCCTTGACAAACTAAGGGTGGTGCAAAAGGGCCTGCGCGACGTGGTGAGTCGGGGGACGGGCGGGAGGGCGGGGCAGTATGGCGTTACGGTGGCGGGCAAGACGGGGACGGCGCAGAACTCCCAAGGTAAGGATCACGCTCTTTTCGTGGGGTACGCGCCCGCCGACAAGCCCCAGTGCGTGGCTGTCGCCATGGTGGAGGAAGGGGAGCACGGCAGCAGCGCGGCCGCCCCCATTGTGGGGCAGGTGCTGGTCCACATCCTGAACCACCCCGCCGCGCCGACTCGCGTAACGACGAACAGACAAACGACGAGGGGACGGAACCCCGAGGTTTTCATTCCATAAACCGCTGCAAGGGAAGGGATGGGAAAGTATGGAAAGCTCTGGGAAGGTCTCGATACAGCTCAAGGGGACGAATTTTGGCCTCAGGGTGATTTTCCCGGAGAGCCTTGACGACGACGTTCTCCTTGAAGAGTTCAAGGCGGTACCTGATCGGGCTTACATCCTGCCTGTGGGGACGGGGCTGGTGCTCGACTTTCGTTCGCGCCCCTGTTCAGGCGAGCTGGCGGGGAGGATCTTGTCCGACGTGGTGTGGCCCAGGGGACTCGACGTGCTGGCGTGGCTTACCTCGGACGCGGAGTCTCGCTCGCGACTGACCCAGGCGGGATTCAAAACCGAAGAGCCGGGGCGCGGGGCTTTCCCGGACGTCGGTCCCCTCATTGTGAATCGCTCCCTCCGGTCGGGGCAGCGCAGGGAATATCCGGGGGACGTGGTGCTCGTGGGACACTTGAACAATGGAGCGGAGATTTTCGCGGGAGGCAGCGTTTGTGTGTTGGGTAGGTTGAAGGGCCTGGTTCACGCTGGGCGCGGCGGATCGGAGGGAATCTACGTGATGGCGGCGTCCTTCGAGCCTCAACAGCTTCGCGTTGGCGACAAGTTGTGCGACCAGTTCGACCCCAACATGAAGTGGTGGAAAAAACCTGTTATCATTACTCTGGAGGACGATAACCTGTTTTTCAGAAATTGGAAAACGGAACCTGAAAGTGAGACCCTCTGACCTTAAAGAAAAAAGAGAGAAAAAGCGGGATTGCGCGTTTTTTCCTTTTACGGCGGATTGCGTGGACTCTAAAATGGCGTGTAAAAAGTTCATAACAACCGCAAAAGTTTTGTTTATAAAAGAGTCAACGGCTCTAATGGTCATGGGAAACGCTATAATTGGATTCGATCTGACGGATTTTGGATGGGAGGGCTTTTTTTGGGCGCACGGGTAATAGTCATCACGTCCGGCAAGGGCGGCGTCGGGAAGACGACGTCTACCGCTAACATCGCCGTAGCCCTGGCAAGGAAGGGCAAAAAAGTGGTGGCGGTTGACACCGATATAGGCCTGCGCAACCTTGACGTGGTAATGGGTTTGGAAAGCAGGATCGTTTACAATTTCATCGACGTTATTGAGGGAAATTGCAGACTGAGCCAGGCGCTGGTGCGCGACAAGCGGGTGGAGAGCCTTTACCTCCTCCCGACGGCCCAGACGCGCACGAAGGACGCGGTTTCCCCCGCCCAAATGGAGGAGCTCTGCAAGCAACTCCGACCCGATTACGACTTCATCCTTCTGGACTGCCCCGCGGGCATTGAGGGAGGGTTCAAGAACGCCGCGGCGGGCGCGGACGAGGCCCTCGTCGTCACAACGCCGGAGATCCCCGCCGTGAGGGACGCCGATCGCATCATCGGTATGCTTGAGTCCATGGGGAAGTCCCCGATACGCCTCATCATCAACCGCTTCAGGGCCATTATGGTCAAAAACAACGATATGTTGTCCCAAAAAGACATCTTGGACGTTCTTGCCGTCAAGCTGCTGGGACTTGTCCCGGAGGACGACAGCGTGATCAAGTCAGCCAACCGCGGCGAACCCCTTACCTTCGGCGCGGACTCCCCGGCGGCTCAGGAGTTCGCTAACATTGCCGCGCGGATGTTGGGGGAAAGCGTCCCGTGGCTCAACCTGGACGTTTATGAACCGCGAGGGCTCATCGCGGGTCTGAAAAAAATTCTCGGCTTTTAGCTCCGCCGATTCTCTGTCATTCAAGGTTCCGGGCGTTCGCGCCCGTTTTTTTCGGCTTTACGATATATACTATTTTGTGGCACTTTGCTGTTTCGCATACAAACCCATAACAAATGGACGAGCGCCAAGCGCCGGCAAGGAGCGATAGAGATGAGTTTTTTTAAAAGGTGGTTTGGGGATAACATCGCTTCTTCAGCGAAGGAGGCGATAAAGCGTCTTAGGTTCGCGTTGATTTACGACCGCACCGACATTGCGCCGTACTTGCTGGAAAGTTTGAGGCTGGATATGATCGCTGTTCTAAAAAAATACATGGACATTGACGAGACGAAAATAGAAATGACTCTCGACCACAACGTCGGCGGCGACGAGCACTCCGTTGCCCTAGTAACGAATGTTCCCGTGCTTCGAATCAAGCGGCTGCCCGCGGAAGGAGAGGCGGCGGAAAGCGGCGGACACCGGCCGGTTCCGCGCGCCGAGCAGCGCCGGGACAGCTACGGCAAGAGCAAACGCCGCAGGTAAGCGATGGGCGAGTCCCGTCTTTTTGTATTCAAAGAGGACTTGGCTGTCCTGGACAAACCTCTTTTTGGCAGCGTGGCCTTGTTGGTGCTGTTTGGCGTCGCCTGTATCTACAGCGCCGGAGCCGGAGGAGGCCGAGGCGCGGGATATGCTTTTCGGCAGCTCGGCTGGTGCGCCGTCTCCTGCCTACTCTACATCGCCGTGGTGACGGTCGGCTATCGGCGTTTTATGGAACTAGCCTACCCTATTTACGGACTAGCGCTTCTTACTCTGGCGCTGACGGCGGTGATCGCGCCGGAGGTGAAGGGGGCCCAGCGCGCCCTCTCCCTGGGATTCATCCGCATCCAGCCCTCTGAGTTTGGCAAAATTTCTCTGATTCTCATCTTGTCCAAGTTCCTGAGCCGTTACCCTCCCTTTACCCTGAAAACTTTCGCGGCGGGTCTAGCCGTTGGTTTTCCAGCTTTGTTCCTGGTTCTCATTCAGCCGGACGCGGGCAGCGCGCTGGTCTACGCCGTCATCATTTTCGCGGCGCTTTTCGTCGCGGGCACGCCTTTCAAATATTTAGGCTCTCTCGTGGGACTGAGTTCGGCCATGCTCCCCTTCGCGTGGTTCTTCCTCAAAGACTATCAAAAAATGAGGCTGCTGGTTTTCTTAGACCCAACGCGAGACCCGCTGGGCGCGGGGTATAACGTTATCCAGTCGCGGATCGCCGTGGGGTCGGGTGGGGTATGGGGCAAGGGGTTCTTTCAGGGCTTGCAGAGCAAGTTGCGTTTCCTCCCGGAGCCTCACACGGACTTCATCTTCAGCGTATACGCGGAGGAGTTCGGCTTCTGGTGTTCTGTGGGACTTTTGTGTGTTTTCGCTTTGGTCTTTACGCGCATCGTGGGGGCGGGGATGAAAAGCCGTGACGTCCAGGGGAAGTTCATCGCCGCGGGAACGGCGGCCTGGATATGGTTTCAGATGTTTGAAAGCATCGGCATGAGCATGGGCCTTATGCCGGTCACGGGGATCCCCATGCCCTTTTTGAGCTATGGGGGCAGCTCCCTGTTGTCCCTTTCCATAGCCCTGGGACTGGTGGCCAGCGTCCACGCCAGCTCCACGAGGCGCATTAGCGAAAAAATATTCAACTCTGGCGGATTTTAGAGCCGTTGGCTCTTTTCCGCGCGAAGTTTTTGCCGTTTATATCCGGCTTTCGACCTCTTATTTCCGCGCGTGATTACGCAAACCACTATAAGTTAGAGGAGTTTGGTCCGTTGGCTTTTACGTCCGTTTCTATGGGACAGTATATTCCTGTCGAGTCCGTTGTTCATTCTCTTGACCCGCGGGCAAAGTTGATTCTGCTTACGAGCATTATGGGCACGGTATTTCCCCTGCGGGACTTCCCGTCACTGGCGTGTTGCGCGCTCGCTTTCCTTGGCGCGGCTCGGGTCTCGCGCTTGCCCTTGAGGGCGGTGGCGCGGTCGTGCCGTCCTGTTTTTTTTCTTGCGGCCTTCACCTTCGTGTTCAACGCCGCCGCGTGTCTAGGTACCATGGGGTCTGTCTTGCCCGCCCTCCACGACGGGGCCATAGCGGCCTTGCGCCTCTCGCTGCTGGTGTTTTTCGCCGTTCTGCTTCCGCTGACCACGACGCCGCTGGAGCTGGCGGGCGGCATGGAGTCCTTTCTCTCTCCCTTTGCGCGCTTTGGTCTCCCCACTGGGGAGTTCGCGATGATGATGAGTGTTGCCCTGCGTTTCATTCCCCTTTTGATGGATGAGACCGACCGGATCGTGAAAGCGCAGCTTTCCCGCGGCGCCGCGCTGGATCAGGGCAACGCGCTGCGACGTATGATCGCCTTTTTTCCCGTCATTATTCCCCTTTTCATTATTATCTTCAGGCGCGCCGATGAACTGGCCGCCGCCATGGAGGCTCGCGGTTACCGGGGCAGCGCTGGGCGCACGCGAAGGCGTCCCTTGCTATGGAAAAAAAGCGACACAGGCGCTACAATTTTTGTGGCGCTGGTCATCGCGTGTTTCTTTTCTCTCCGCGTCTTTTTGATATGAGGTACGCGGCGCGGGTGGCGTATGTGGGGACGCGCTACGCGGGCTGGCAGCGCCAGGTCGAGGCCCTGGGCGTCCAGCAGGTTCTGGAGGAAGCGCTTCAGCGGCTTTCCCGCAAGCCCGTGAAGGTCGTGGGGGCTGGTCGGACGGACAGCGGGGTGCACGCCGTGGGTCAGGTGGCCTCCTTCGACATGGACAGGGAGTGGGAGCCGGGCCGTTTGACCATTGCCGCCAACTTCTACCTCCCCCCGGACGTGTCTTTGATGGAGGCGCGAAGGGTGTCTGAGGACTTCAACGCCAGGCGGAGCGCCCTCTGGCGGGAGTACCGTTACTTGATCTGGCACGGGAGAAGTTGTTTGCCGCACCTGAACGGCCTTGTGTGGTGGCGTAAGCGTTGCTGGAACCCGGAACTGGTACGGGAGGGCTGCCGGGTTTTGGAGGGAAGTCACGACTTTCGCGCCTTCTGCAAAACTGGGGAGCGCCCGGAAAACAGCGTTCGGACGCTCCATCGCCTGCGCTGGAAAAGGGTAGGAGATTTGTCTTTGCTGGTGGTGCGCGCGCCATCTTTTTTAATGAACATGGTGCGCATCATTGTGGGGAGCCTGGATAGGGTTGGACGTGGGGAGGCGCCAGCTATCTGGCTTAGGGGGCTTTTGGGCGAGAATGGGGCCCTACCCCGGAACCGCGAGGCCAGCGGGGTCACGGCGCCGGCGGGGGGGCTCTATTTTTGGCGCGCCGCCTACAAGGAAGTCACTTTTTCACGTTCCCTTAGGAGGAACAGCGAATGTTCGGAACGGATATCGGAATAGACCTGGGCACGGCCACGATACTGATTTACGAGAAAAAGCGCGGCGTGGTTCTCCGGGAACCCTCGGTGGCGGCCGTGGACTTAGAAACGGGCAGTATCCTCGCCGTGGGATACGAGGCCAAAAACATGGTGGGGAGAACTCCGGGGAGCATCGTCTCGGTGCGCCCATTGCGTGATGGAGTTATCGCGGACTACTCCATGACGGAGGCGATGCTTCAGTATTTTATGCGGCGCGTGACCAAGGGATGGGGCCGCTTTTTCAAGAATCGGGTGATGATTTGCGTGCCCTCCGGGGCCACGGACGTAGAGCGTCGCGCCGTGTTGGAGGCGGCGGTGGAGGTGGGCGCCAAAGAAGCCTATCTGATTGAGGAGCCTATGGCCGCCGCTATAGGGGCTAGCCTCAACGTGGAGGAGGCGAGGGGCAAGATGCTGGTGGACATCGGCGGCGGCACCACCGACATCGCGGTTATCTCGCTGGGAGGGGTGGTCATCTCGAAGTCCCTACGCATCGGCGGCGACAAGTTCGATGAGGGGATCATGCGCTACTTGCGAAAGCAGTACAACCTGGCCATAGGCGAGCAGACGGCGGAGAACCTTAAGATCATGATAGGCACTTGTATGCCCTTGGAGGACGACGCCCGCATGCTCATCAAGGGGCGGGACTTGGTGCAGGGCCTGCCGCGGCAGATCGAGGTCTCCAGTTCCGCGGTGAACATGGCGATAGGGGAGCTGGTGCAAACCCTGGTGGATGGAGTGCGCAACGTTTTGGAGCTAACGCCCCCGGAGCTTTCGGCCGATATTATTGACGGGGGTATTGTGCTTACCGGCGGAGGCTCTCAGTTGAAGGGTTTGACGGGCCTGATCACGCAGCAGACGGGTATCCATTGTTTCATCGCCGACAACCCCATGGAGTGCGTTGCCTTGGGAACGGGGAAGGCCCTGGCCGAGATTGACAGACTCCGGCGCGCTGGGCGTAACGTCTTGTTCGCGAGTATGCGAAAGGGGCGTAAACGTAGGTTCTGAGACCGGGAGCGTTTTTTCCATAAAAGCAGGTATTTTGACTTCAAGCGCTTTTGACTTCGAGCTGAAAGCGAAGGTGGCTTTTAGTCGTGAATCTGGAGGGAACTTCGTGAATCGAGGATTGTACGCGGCCTGTTCGGCCATGCTGGTGCAGGAAACGAATTTGGACGTGGTGACGAACAACCTGGCTAACGTGAACACGGTGGGATTTCGCCGCCGGGTTTCCGTGAACGGGGAGTTCAGCGCTCTTATCGACCGTGTCGAAAAAGTCTCCGAGGACAAGGAGACGAAAATTCTCACTGTTCCTCCTTTCACCATGAATTGGAAGGGGAAACAGGTTATCGGACAGTTGGCCTTGGCCTCCATATACTCTCAAAGCGGTATGGACACCCGCCCTGGGGTGGTGAGGGTCACGGGGGCGCCCTTTGACGCGGCAATAGACGGCCCTGGTTTCTTCGCCGCGCAGGACGGCGGGGGGAACACCTACTACACGCGGCAGGGCAACTTTCTGGTGGGGCCAGAGGGTACCTTGGTGACGCTGGACGGGATGGAGGTACAGGGCGACGGCGGCCCAGTGGCGGTGGGCGAAGCCTCCTCAGCGGAGATATTGAGCGACGGTCGGGTGATCGCCGACGGGGAGGTGGTAGGGCAGCTTTCGCTCTTTACCTTTGAGAATCCCACGTATCTCCGGCAAGTGGGGAAAAACAGCTTTTCCGCCAACAATGACTCGGGCGCGCCCGTAGAGGCGGACGCCGTTCGACTCCTGCCCGGCGCGCTGGAGATGTCCAACGTGAGCGTGGTGGAGGAGATGGTGCGGATGATCGAGGCCCAGCGAGCCTATGAGGGCGCTTCCAAGGCGCTCATGACCCACGACGAGCAAACAGGTAAACTCATAACATCTTTTGGCAAGGCGTAGGGTTCTCGCGCGCTTGGGAAAGAACCACGTGGAAGCGCCGTTTTTTAGAGCCAGTGGCTCTTTTCCGCGCAAAGTTTTTGCCATTTATATCCGGTTTTTGATCTCTTCTTTCCGCGCATGATTATGCAACTCGCTATAGGGTTGATTTTTCGAACTTGGGAGGATAATTCGATATGTTGAGATCACTTTGGACCAGCGCGTCGGGCATGATCGCCCAGCAGACGCACCTGGATGTGGTGTCGCACAACTTGGCCAACGTCAACACGACGGGCTACAAGAAGCGCCGCGCGGATTTTCAGGACTTGCTCTATCAGATCGAACGGGAACCCGGCACGCCAGTGGACCCCGGCTCCACGATCCCCACGGGAGTGCAGGTTGGCTTGGGGACGCGGGTGATCGGCACGCCCGCTTTCATGATGCAGGGTAACTTTCAGGTGACGGAAAACCCCTTGGACTGGGCTGTTGCCGGGGAGCAGGGGTATTTCCAGGTCACCATGACGGACGGTACTATCGCCTACACCCGTGGCGGAAGTTGGCAGGTGGACGCGGACGGCCAGATTGTGAACCACGATGGACTCCTTCTTGAACCCGCCATCGTTATCCCAGAGGACGCCACGGAGGTCACGTTGGGCAGCACCGGCATCATTTCCGTGAGGCTAGCCGGTCAAACGGAGACACAACAACTGGGGCAGCTGGAGCTGGCCCGTTTTGTCAACCCGGCGGGGTTGCGCGCTGTGGGTACCAACCTATTCGTTGAGACGGACGCCAGCGGCGCGCCCATCTTGGCGGCCCCAGGCGCCGACGGTATGTCAGAGGTGCGGCAGGGTATTTTGGAAATGTCCAACGTTCAGGTGGTCGAGGAAATGGTGGAGATGATCATCGCTCAGAGGGCCTACGAGGCAAACTCCAAAGGGGTGCAAACGGCGGACGACCTCCTGCGGATAGCCAACGGCCTGAAGCGGTAATTTCTCATGAATGGAAGGCGGGGAGCCCGCCTTTTTTTTGTTTTTTTTCTTTTCTGTTCCGCGCCTGCTTGGGCCGCGGAGGTTTTGCGCATCCAAATTCCCGCCGTCGTCCGCATAGAGGGCGAGGCCTGCGAACTTTCGGAGATCGCGTCCATCGAGGGGCCGCGGACGCTGGCGGAGCGCGTGAGGAAGCTCCTTTTGTCCTCGCGGGACGGGGTCATCACGAGGGAACAGGTGATCGCCGCCTTGAAGGTCAGCGGGGCCGTGGGGGGGCGCATTGAGCTGAAAATGCCTCCCACCGTGACCGTGATGATCGGCGAGGCCGTCTCCGGCAGAATAGAGGAAACGGAGCGGGACCTCGCGGCCTTGGTAAAATCCCTGGCGGCGTGGAACTGGGATGTGGAGGTGAGCCGCCAAGGCTCCATTCCAAACGGGCGCTTGGTCGCCCCGGCGTCCCTAGTGCCCGGCGCGGCCGCCGCCACGTTGCGTTTTCGGGACGCGTCGGGAAGGGAGCGCTCCTTGGCTGTGCGCCTTGTGTGGAGCCAGCCCGCCCTAGTGCTGACCCGCTCGGTCAAAAAGGGCGAGGTTTTGCGCCAAGGGGATTTTATCGTTCGGCAAATTCGGGTAAACAGGCCAGGTGTCTACGCCTCAGTGATTTCGGAAGCCGCTGGCCGTTCTCTGAAAAAAAACTTGTCTCAAGGTGAGCCGGTACCCCTTGACCTGATCGCGGACGTTTTGGCTATAGAAAGAGGGAAACGAGTTTCCATCGTAGCGCGCGACGCGGGCCTACTGGTCAAGGCTCCAGGCGAGGCGCTGGAAAACGGGGCGCTGGGCGACTCCATCAAGGTGCGTAACCTGTCCAGCAAAACCGTCGTCACAGCGGTAGTCGTGGCAGTCGACACGGTGGAGGTGAGGCTTCAGTGAGACTGAGAACAAGCCATAAGCTCATATAGAACAACTCCTGTTGTTCTTTAGGACTGTATGGTTCAGTTTCAGATAGCCATAAAGGCAGGTTCTCGATATCCCGAACCTTTTCATCAGCATTTTAACGGGGATATTTTCATAATAAAGGCGTACAAGCCGTTTTTGATCGCTCTTTGATAGTTTGTGCTTGCGGCCGCCTACTATTCCGCGCGCTCTGGCGGAGGCAATGCCCGCTAGAGTGCGTTCTTTTATCAGGTTCCTTTCAAATTCCCCAAAAGCGGCGATGATATGGAATATCAAGCGCCCTGTTGGTGAAGACGTGTCGATGGTCTCCGTCAGGGAGCAAAAATGTACTTTGCGATCGTCGAGTTCTTGAATCAGACTGAGCAAGTCTTTCAAAGAGCGTCCTAATCTGTCCAACTTCCAAACCACCAGAGTGTCGCCTTCCTGAAGTTTTCTGAAACAAGCCACTAGCTGTGGCCTTTGGGACTTGCTCAGTCGCCCAGAGATCTTTTCGACAAACATGTTTTCCTTGTCCACTCCGGAAGACTTAAGCGCGTCAAGCTGTAATGCCAAATCCTGATCTTCCATAGATACCCTGGCATAGCCAAACCTTTTGTTTTTCACGCCCAAAACTCCCGTTCCCTCAAATTTGGAGCCACTGGCTCTTTTCCGCGCAAAGTTTTTACCGTTTATACCCGGCTTTTGGTCTCTTATTTCCGCGCACGATTACGCAACCCGCTAGAAACAAAACTTTTACGGTCGTTATGAGCTTTTTATAGCGGTTCGCTCTTTATCTACGCAAGGTTTTTGCCGTTTATATCCGTTTTTTGGCCTCTTATTTCCGCGTATGATTATGCAAACCGGCATAGACGCTATTTTGGAGTTCATAATTACGCAAACCACCATAAGTGTCAGGGCAAACGCATGAGCCTCACCTTGAATTTATTGCAACAACTGATTTTGAGTTATTTACCTAGATATTTTCGCCTATAGAATAAATTCATTTATAGCAAAATTCTATGTTTTCATGCGTTTGCACCGCAATAAGTGTGCAATCCGCTATAAAATACTAATTTTTTATAGTACGATAGGCTCTGATCTATCGGGAAAACCACTTAGAGGAAAGGGTGTACAAAACGCTGAGTTAGGGTTAGAGTCGTTGGCTCTTTTCCGCGCAAAATTTTTGCCGTTTATATTCGTTTTTTGGTCTCTTATTTTTGCATATGATTACGCGAACCGTTATACACAAAAGTCATACCTGTTATTATGAGAAGCTAGACGCTCAAAAATTGTGTTCGTCGGCGGCAGTTTGGTATAGAATTAAGATAGCGATTTAAAGAAACGCTGCTGCGTATTCATAGAGAATTGTTTACGATGTTTCGCAAGGGTTACGGATTGGAGCTCAAGGGACTTGGTCGATTTACAAGAATATGGAGGGAGAAAGATGGTTATCGGCGACGACAGCAGGGATTACAGTTTCAGTGATGTGGAGCTCGATCCGCGTTTCAAGAGGTGTGAGTGCGAGATGCTTTTGACGTTCGGTTCGTGGATTGTCTGGGCGCTCTGCAGCGTCGGCCTTTCTTACTACCTTGCCCAAGACGGGGTGGAAAACATGACCTACACATGTGGGATTCCTTCGTGGTTCTTCTGGGGGATTTTTGTCACAACGGGCGTGTTTTTCGTGGTGGTGTGTTTTTTTTCCACAGTGCTTTTCAAGAACATGGAACTTTTCGACGCTTCGGCACAGGGTAAGTAGGGGGGATATTCAATGGAACTGAACGTAAGCAGTGAAGCGCGGTATATCATCATAGCGACCTTCGTGGCATACACAATCGCCATGTTCTTAATTGGCTATGCCTCGAAAAAAATCATGGACAAGACGGCCGTTGACCGCTACATGGAGGAATTTTACACGGGCGGGCGCGGCATGGGCGCGCTGGCGCTTTCCATGATGATAGCGGCTGGGCTGTGCAGCGCCGGAACCTTCCTTGGCGGTCCGGGAATGGGCTACCAGATAGGGGCAACCTGGGTAATGGTCGTCACGGCGCAATGCTTCATGAATTTCATCGTCCTCGGCGCCGTTGGCAAGAAAATCGGCATCGTTTCGCGCCGCATCGGAGCGCAGTCCTTCATGGGCCTCCTGATGCACCGCTACAATCGCAACGTATTTTTAGGCGTTTTGGGAATTTTGGCTATCGTCGGATTCATGGGCAGCTACGTGGTGGCTCAGTTTGTGGGTGGCGCCCGCCTCTTTGAGGCCATGACGGGACTGGACTACACGCTAGGCCTGATCTTGTTCGCCGCCGTGGTGCTGATTATCGCTACCTTTGGAGGCATCAAGGGCGTCGCGATTGCCATCGTCTTTCAGGGCATTGTCATGACCCTTGCGGTGGTGGCGCTCACCTGGGGAACCCTGTCCCACATCGGCGACCTCGAAGGAGCCTTCAAAAGCATCGCCAAGGTCGATCCCTCTTTGCTGGATCCCTGGAAGTGGCCGCTCCTCTATCAGATATCCATGTGGATGAACTTCGGCCTGGTGATGATCGGCATCCCTCACTCGACCATGGGAACCCTGACTTATAAAAACACGCAGGCGATGCACCGGGCCATTCTCATCGGGGCCGTCTTCGTCACCTTCTGGAGTTTCGCCCTCCTGGGCATGGGCCTTCTGGT
>JAITGK010000006.1 GCA_031280635.1 Synergistaceae bacterium | reverse complement strand
CTGGCAAAGACACTTCGAGAATATTGGCTTAAAATGAGAGTTTAAGCTGCAATTGAAAGATCGAAATGAAGTGTAGTGCTAGAAATTTCTCCATTTTAGGTTAATATATTATCGAGTTATCTGTAAATAATAAAACAACTTCAAGCCTTTTCAGACGTTCAAGCAATTTACTCAGAGTTTTGCCACTACGATCTCCGCGTTCCCAGTCAACGAGCTGGACGGTAGTACGGCAATAAGCCTTCCATATCCAGCGCTTGGTTTTTTTGACTTAATCAAATGCCACATTTCGTCAAGTTCTATGATAACCGGACCTGGCGGTGTAGGTTTTTCATAGGTTTTAATTGCGAATTTACGTATCCAATAAAGTACAGTGGAAACATTCACATGGAATAGTCTTGCTATCGCTCGCATTGATAATCCAAGAAGATACAAGGCTATTGCCTTGTTACGCTCTGATTCACTACGGCCGTGAGGCTCTTCTTTGGTGTATTGAAAACCACAATCTTTACATTTATAACATTGCTCTCCACAGCGTTTCCCATTTTTTACACTTTCTGAACTCCCGCATTTTCTACACACCACAGCCCATCAACTCCTTCGGCGTAATTAGCTTCGAAATTATATTAAGATAGCATTTATTATAAAACACTCTCAGAAATATAAACAGTGAAAACTTTGCGCGGAAAAGAGCTAACAACCCTATTTTTTCGCTTTCACCAGCAGTGTCATACCCTTTATGGCTACCACCAAGGCGGATTCGCCCTTCTTCAGGAGGCCCTCAGTCGTCCGCGCCCTCCAGACCTCGCCGCGGCACTTCACCATGCCCTCAGGGGCCAAGTCCTCCGTGACCTGAGCGTCAAGCCCCGTCAGCCCTTCCCACCCCGTCGTGACCCGCTCGCTCAGGCTCCTGGCGATCATTAGGGCAAAGACCACGAAACTGAGTCCCAGCGCGACGGCCATGCCTGTCATAGCCCCCAAGGAGACGTGCAACAGTTCACTGCCCGGCGCGCGGAACAGGAACATTCCTCCCGCCACCAAGACGGTCACGCCCAAAAGGCTCAAGAGCCCTGTACCCCCAACCAGGAGGTCGATGCCCATCACGATGACCCCCGCTCCCACCAGCGCCACGCCTGCCCAGTTGAAGGGCAGCATCTTGAGTCCAATGCCGCCCAGCAGCAACATAACCGCGCCCGTCACCCCCAGAACGAATCCACCGGGTGTGATGATCTCGTAAAAAATGGCAAGCAGACCCCCGGTTAGAAGCAGATAGGCGATGTCGGGGCTTGACAGGAACTGAATCACCTGTTCCTGGAAATTCATCTCCACGTTCTCAACAATACCCGCCGATAGGTCGATCTCTACTTGTTTCCCGTCTACTTCCACGGTCCTTCCCCGGATGGCAGTAAGAAGAGATTCCAAATCGTCCACGACGATGTCGATGGCGTTTTGTTCCAAAGCCTCGTGGGCGGTTAGGGAAAGGCTCTCCTCGATCATCCGTTGGGCGATTTTTTCGTTGCGCCCCCGGAGCTGTGTTAGAGAGCGCATCTGGGCCATAAGGTCGTTCATCACCTTTTTCCGCATATCTCCGTCGGGAACGTCCCCACCCCCAGCCACCACAGGATGCGCTGCGCCCACGTTAGCGCCCGACGCCATAGCGGAAACGTGGGCGGCCTGCATCATGAAGGCCCCCGCCGACGCCGCCCGGCCACCCGGTGGAACCCACATCACTACCGGAACCTTGGAAGACAGTATCGCCTGCGTGATGCCCCGCGTAGCCTCGACCAACCCGCCTGGCGTGTCCAGTTTGAAGATCACCAGGCCCGCTCGTTTCTCCTCTGCCTGACCGATGACTGTCACCACGAACTCCTCCATCTGGACGCCTACCGTGCCGGTCAGGGACGCCACGATCACCTTTCCCGTCGCCTGTGCGCTCCGCGCCGTCCACACCAGGAGCAGTGCTAAGAAAAAAATCTTTTTCAATTTCACCATCTCAAATCCCTCCCAGTTTTAGGGCTTCAATCAGGCTGTCCGCCCGTTTTACCTCGATGCCCTCGTCTTTTCCGTCCCGTTCTCTGCCGCTGACCACCGCGCGTTTTAATCCCAGCCGGGCCGCTTCTCGTAATCGGACCGCCAAACGTGAGACAGGGCGCACCTCCCCTGCCAACCCCACCTCTCCCAGGTAACAGCAGTCTCCCCGCAACGGCGCGTCCCTGAGCGCGGAAGCCAGGGATACGCAGGTCGCCAGATCTGCGGAGGGGTCTTGAATCGAAAGCCCCCCTGCGATGTTCAGGTAGAGGTCGTACCCGCCGCAGGCGATGCCCGCCCGTTTTTCCAAGACCGCAGTCAGAAGTTGAAAGCGGTTCAACTCAATGCCGCGAGACGTGCGCTTGGGGTAGGGGAACGCCGTAAGGCTCGCTAGAGTCTGTACCTCGGCGATGAGGGGCGTGGCTCCCTCCAGCGCCACGGTCATCGCTACACCTGGCGCTGAGGTAGCTCCATCCGTGCGGTTCCAGTAGAGTCCGCTCTTGTCCTCTACTGCGACCAGACCGGTTTCCTTCATCTCGAAGACCCCTAACTCGTCCGTGTTGCCATAACGGTTTTTCACTGCGCGCAACATACGGTATGAAGAATACCCCTCACCGGAAAAGGTCAGCACCGTGTCTACCATGTGCTCCAGGAGCATGGGGCCAGCGAGCCTGCCATCCTTCGTGATGTGCCCTACCAGTACGGCGGGAACGCCCGCACTCCGCGCCGCGTCCACGGCCAGCTGCGCCACGGCCCGCACCTGGTTCGGCGTACCCGGCCAGCCCGCCTCGCTAGGGGCCTTAACCGCTTGCACGCTGTCTAGGATGAAAAAGCCGATCTTCCGGTCCGACAGGTTTGAGAGCGCATCCTCCAGGTCTCCACCGCAGTAGAGCAACAGCTTCTCCGAGGCCACGCCAAGGCGGGAAGCACGGAGCGCCACTTGCGCCGAGGACTCTTCCCCTGACACATAAAGCACGGGTGTTCCTCCAGAGGCCACCAGTCCTCCCGCTTGGAGCAGCAGGGTGGACTTGCCGATGCCCGGCTGCCCGCCGATCAGGGCCGCACCGCCGGGGACAAGCCCCCCGCCTAGTACCCGATCCAGCTCGCTGATGCCTGACAATAGGCGTTTGGGCGGCGTGACGGACACGGCGCTGACCACCTCCACCCTGGGGCCGGGGCGCCTTGTCTCAGACAAAACAGGCGCGGGCTGCATCGCCTCGAACGTGCCCCACTGACCACATGAAGGGCATTTCCCCGTCCGGGTGACGGTTGAAAAACCGCAGCTGCCGCAAACGTAACGAATCGGATCTTCCTTACCCAAAACAGACCTCCCTAAAAGGCTTTGCCCCTTACCAAAGAACTCACCGAAAAACCGCTCAAGGATTGCGGGCCCTCTGGTGTTTCCTCATCTCGCAGTATACCTCAATATTTCATCTGGGAAAGGCGAAATTGACAAGGCAGACGCGCCAAATGACGCCTGGGAGCGGTCAAGTATCCACCTGAATTCCCGTAAAATTTTTACCCTACGTTAGTAAAAAACTCAAAGGCACATAAAAATCAAGAGAAATCAAGGGCCTGGGGCTGTCAATACTCAGGGAAAAAGTCCGCAAAAAAAGGGTTAATTCCTCTGCGAAAAGTATCCTCTTTTGTAAAATTAGCACAAATTACCGGTTTGGCTGACCCCTTCGCCAAACCGGTTGTATTCCTTAAGTTGGATATAATTTCGCCAATTCCCATTGCGGCGTAACGATCTTCCGGCAGTGAGATTGCTGGTTTGCGGCCTCTGTTGCCATGGATGAGCCCAATTTTTCTTTCCTTGCTGCATTTCACTTTGAGGCGTCTTAGCCGCCTTTCCGTTATCCCCGGAGTTGCCGCCGCCTCTTTGCCTCTCATGCCGCCTCCCAGTAGCTTCTCCATCACCTTTACGCGCTTTAGTTTATCTCCACTCAACGTCACACATTCCTGTCTCACGCGGACATTTTCCCTGAGGAGTTATGAGTGGACATGATCACAGCGGAACGACAAGAAAGTGATTTTTCGCTTGATTTATTTCCATGTAGTAGGTAAAAACCTCCGGCTTTAGCCGGAGAGCTTTCAGCAGGCTCTTTTGAAAAGTGTGATAGTGTAATCTCAAGAGGTGATGGGAGTGCGGCAGTATAAACATTCAGATCATGCTACATATGAGATTCAATATCACTTTGTGTGGATAACGAAATACCGTTACAAAGTGCTTAAAGGTCAAATAGCGGAAAGGTTACGAGACATGGTGAGTCAAGGATGTGAAGCCAAAGGAATGACGATAATCTCTGGTAATGTTAGGCCAGATCATGTGCATATACTGCTGTCTACGCCGTCGTGGATATCGCCGTCGCAAATAATGCAGTACCTAAAAGGGAGGTCGTCACGACTGTCGCGAGACGAATTTCCTGAATTGAAGAAAAGGTGCAGTGCTGGGGTCAACATTTGTGGGGAAGAGGATATTTTTGTACAACAGTAGGGCCAGTGACTGAAGAAATTATTAAAAGCTACATAGAGAACCAACATGACGATGATGACAGTATAAAAATAGAGTCCGACTTTCAGTCGCTACCTAACCTACCGGCTTTAGCCGGTAGTAGTTTGGTTTATTTACAATTTATATACTGAATTGTTTATTTTAAACTTTTTATATTAAGGAGTGAAAAATAGCTTAAATAATGTATACTAGATATAATTCTAATAAAGATAAGATATTATGGTTATTTTTTTTCTTGATGGGTATTGTATGGATTTTTAAAGCAGCATATTTCGACTTGATATTTTATGCATTTTTTTTAGAAAGAATTATTTATCTAATAATTAATCGAAAAAAAATTCTTTTTAAAGGTAGTCATTATATTGCTATTGCCATAAGTTTATTTCTTATCATTCATTCTATGTGTCATAATCTTGATGAACTTCTTAATTTTACATATATACCATTTTCTCCTGCATATTCTTTATACAGAAATTTAGTATTTATCAGTCGAAGCGTAATGATCCCTATAGCTTTATTGATATTTACAAATGATTTTTTGACATATCATAAAGATGTTTTTTTAGTCAAAGCTTTTATCGGAGGAGGCATGTGTATCATCATATTGTTAATGTTTTGTTACTTAAGTAACTTTGCTATTACACGTTATTTGGGTCGAATAAGCATACTTGGCGTAGGGCCAGGTGTGCTTGCATTAAGTATGGTGACGTATATTTACTGCTTATTAATTGTAATTATAAATACACATCGAGTGTTTACAAAATTGATACTTTCTTGTGGTATAGCTATCGCAAGTTTTCTCATGTTTTTTACATTTAGTAGAGCAGCTATATTAGCTTTTTTAATAGGTATAATTCTTGCTCCTTTTTCAGGTAACCAAAGGAAAGGACTTTACATTATTATTTTGATAGGAGCGGGTAGTTTATTGTTTCATATTTATATGAATCATCGTATGTCTTCAATTCTAGGGCGTTTAACGTTGACAGAAATGCTAAGTGAAGAAGGTACCGGAAGAGGTCGACTAAATCAGTGGCGAGATTATTTAAATCATGCAACGTGGAAGGACTATACACTAGGCAGAGGGTTTAACTATGAAGCAACGCAATCTATTTTATACCAAAAATCACTCACTACTTTGGATATGAATTCTACTAGTTCCGCACGGACAGCTTTTAGAATTTTTTATCCACACAATCAGTATCTCTTTATCTTACTAGGGTTAGGAATTGGAGGTCTCGTTCTTTATCTATTGTTTTTGTTTATGTTACTAATGTATACGTTTTATGGGATACGCGCCGGTACTATTCACTGGATTTATCTTTCAATTCTAATATCTTGGATTGTAAGAACCTTATTTGAAGTTGATATAACAAAATTGCATTTTACTTTATCTGCTTCTTTAGTATGGAGCCAGGTTATAAAATATCGTTTGCATAATAAAAAAAATATTTTTTAAATTTTTTATATTAAAAATAATACTATAAAATATTTTTTCACTAAATGGAGATGGTATGGATGAAGCAAGAAATGAGTTTAGTTGATTTCTTTATGATCTTTTTCAAAAAAAGGCGACTGATCGCCACATTTATAATTATTTGGAGTGGAGGATCATTACTATACACTTCCTTTATCCCCAAAATCTACAAAGCCGACTGCCGCGTCTTGCCTCCATCTCAAGGCGGCAGCATGGCGGCGGCGATGTTATCTCAATTGGGGGGACTAGGCGGGCTCGTAGGCCTGCCTGGTGGTTCCACAACCGGCGAGCTCTTGATAGGCGTTCTGCGCGGTCAAACGATTGTTGACAAGATCATCGACCGATTTGACCTGATGACCCTGTACGAGGAAGAATACCGCCTCAAAATGAGGGATAGGGTTACTACAGACATACTGCACGCCACGGAGGATGTGCGAAGCGGCATTGTCACCGTCGCGGTTCTGGACGAAGACCCGGAACGCGCCGCCGCCATGGCGAACGCTTTTGTCGATGAACTCAAAAACGCCATGCAATCTCTGGCCATCGGCGAGGCGGCCCAGCGAAGACTTTTTTTTGAGCGGCAGATGTTACAGTCCCGCAAGGTTTTGGACGAGGCGGAGGACGAGCTTCAACGATACCAGGAAAAAAGCGGTCTTGTGGCGATGGAGCCCCAGGTTACCGCGATGGTGACCTCAATCGCTACCATGCGGGCCCAAGTCGCGGTCAAAGAGGTGGAAATATCGTCCCTGCGCACTTACGCCGGCGGCGGCAATCCCAACCTACGGCGCGCGGAGTCCGAATTGGCCGCGTTGCGGGTTGAGCTGGAAAAACTGGAACAAGAACAGAAAACCTCAGATGGAAGCGCTCTAATGACGTCTCTTCGCGACGCGCCGCAGCTGGGCTTGGAGTATCAACGCAAGATGCGCGACGTGAAATACGCCACGGCGATGTACGAACTGATGCTAAAACAGTTCGAGGCCGCGAAAATCGACGAGTCGCGGGAAGCGATGGTCGTTCAGGTGGTGGACCCCGCCACGCCCCCCGATTATAAATTCAAACCCAAAAGGGCTTTGATCGTCGTTTTCGCGACGCTACTTGGATTGTGTCTGGGAATGCTGTGGGCGCTGTTCGCGGACTATGTCGAGGCGATGAAAAAAGACCCGGAGCAGGCGCAGGTCATAAAGGAGATCAAGGCGGCGTTTTCGTTTCGGAAACGACAATGCTGATCAAGCGACGTTTCGTCAAGCATCTCGCGTTTTATACACTATTCGCGTTTCTCAACAAGGGGATGTCGTTTTTGCTGACTCCCCTTTTTACGCGTTACCTATCGCCGGAGGACTATGGAATCTACGCTCTTTTTCTCACGGCGATAATGATCAGTGACCCGTTCATCTCGTTCTGTGTCGGAGACGTGATAGGAAACGTTTATTACAAGCCGTCGGAATATCCCATCCGCGAATACGTGAGCGCGTTTCTTTTTTTCTGCGCGGGGACGTTTGGCCTTCAAATTTTGGGCCTTGCTGGTCTGATTCTTTCTCCTTTGGGGAAATTTGATGTTCTCCCATGGCTCTTGTTGGCTCCTTTGGCGGCGCTGTCTGGGATTGTAACAGGCGTTCTCTATGGGATGTGGCAGTTGAAGGAGAACCCTGTTTCTTATGGGGTTTTCAATTTTTGCTACATACTGACCCAGCTACTCTTGCAGGTGGGAGCGACGGTGGTTTTGAGGCTGGGCTGGCGGGGGGTACTGGCCGCGCAGGGGCTTTTGGCTCTGCTGACCCTCCCCGTGGCCCTGGCGCTCTTGGCGCGAAATGGGTGGCTGGGGTTCTGTTTCAATAAAAAATGCCTGCGCTTTGGGCTGAAATTCGGGCTGGGCTTCATCCCCAACGTTCTGGCTGTCCGGCTGAACGACTCCATAGGCAGGCTGCTGATAAGCCAGACGCTCAACTTAGCGGAGACGGGCGTCTACTCCGTCGGGCAGAAGTTGGGGGCGGTCATGAACGTGTACAATCAGGCTTTTTTCAACACCTACCGTCCCTGGCTGCTCAAAAAACTGGCGGGCGACGCGCGGCGGGAGAGACGGAAAATCGTTCTCTCCGTCGCGCTCTCGTTTGCCTCCACAACGGCCTTCGCGTGGGCTGGAAGCCTTTGCGTGTACCTGTTCAGCGAGTTCATTCTGGGAAAGGGGTTCGAGAGGTCCATTGTCTTTGTCTTCTGGTCCGCGTCGGCCTATGCCCTGAATGGAATGTACAACGTGGTCTCGCTCTTCATCTACCAGACCGGAAAATCGTGGATCCTGTCGCTGTTGACCGTGACAACGGTAGGGTTGAACGCGCTGGGCGCGTGGCGTTTTCTCCGTGTATTTGGCCTCATTGGCGCGGCGTACGCGCCCGTCTTGGCGTGGACGGCGACACTGGCGCTCTCCATCGCCGTCGCGGCGAAGCTGATGAAGCGCCGCGCTCAAGACTCAACCAAACGTTGAATGACCCCCATGAAGCCCAAACTACACGGTTGCCGTTCTTGTCCCATGCGAGGATGTTTAGAGTCGTTTGGAGCAATAAAGCTTAAAAACATAGGTTATCATTTGTTTTTTTGATCTTTAATGTATTTCAAAACTGTTTTTTCTGAAATATATCCTACGGATTCGCAAAGGTAAATATGCGGCAAGAAGTGAAAAAGATAAAACGAACGCCGCTTGTTGGCGGCGTCGCGATTCTCATCCAACGACTAAATAGTGAAAAATACCGTAGTTTTTACTACATTACCGCGGCTCTTCGCTACATCAAGCCCATCGTCCGCGGCAGGAAGAGCGTCAGTGACGGGAAGGCGCACAGAAGCGCCAGGGCCAGAAGCGCCGCCACGATCAGTGGAATCGCGGGCCGCGATATTTGTTCCATCGTCAGGCCGCTGATTCGCGCGCCCACGAACAGGTTGACGGCCACCGGCGGCGTGACCTGCCCTATGGCTAAGTTGACGGTCATCATCACGCCGAACCATATCGGGTCCCAATTTAGCGCCCGAATGATCGGGGTTAGAATCGGCACAAAGATGTACATGATAGAGTTCGCGTCGAGCAGCATACCGGCGAAAAGTAGAATGATGTTGATCATCAGCATGATGATCGCCGGGTTGCTCGATACGCTGAGCAGGATTCTGGCTATTTTATCGATAAGCCCCACCGTGGCCCCAAGCCAGGAATAAAGCCCCGCGCAAGCCACAACCAGCATGACCACCGCCGTAGAAATGACGCTTTCGCTCAATATCTCGTAGAGCATACGGAACGTCAGAGTGCGGTAGACGAAAAGCCCCACGAACAGCCCGTAAAAAACGGCGACAGCGGCGGCCTCCGTTGGGGTGAACACACCGCCGTAAATTCCGCCCAGGATGATGACCGGGGTCAGGAGCCCAAAGGCGGCGTCCTTCACGGCGCGCGACACCACAGTCCTGTCTCCGCGCGGCTGGCCCTTGTAACCGTGTTTTTTGCTGATGGCGTAGACGAACACGCAGAGAAACACGGCGATGATCAGTCCCGGAACCACGCCCGCCGCGAACATAGCGCCCACGGACTGCTGCATGACGTCGCCGTAGACGATAAAGGCGATGCTGGGGGGGATGACGATGGCCAGGCCAGAGGACACCGCGACCACGGACGTGGCGAAGGCTTTGTCATAACCGGCCCCGGCCATGCTGGGGATGAGGATCAGGCCAATAGCCGCCACCGTCGCCGGCCCGGAGCCGCTGACCGCTCCCCAAAACGCGGCCACGACCACCGTCGCCACGGCAAGTCCGCCCGTGATATCCCCAACGGCCTGCTTGATCAGCCCGACGATGCGCTCGGCGATACCGACTTTTTCCATGATAATGCCGGCCAGGATGAAAAAAGGAATCGCCAGAAGGGGGAATTTCGCGATTCCCGCGTAAAAGCTGTAGGAAAGCATTTGGTACCCCATGTCCCAGATCCACACAACGACGATAGTCGCCATGCCGAGCGCGACCCCGATAGGAACGCGCGCGGCCAGAGGAGCGATAAAGAGTACCAGAGTCCAGAAAACAGGGTCTTTTAGCAAGGGCATGGTCTTTTCCTCCTACTGATAATCGCCGCTTCGGACAGCGCCGTAACAGGACTGCAAAACGCGCAGGATGACCAGCGCCGAAAAGACCGGAATCCCCGCGGAATAGAAGGCCGTGGGGATCGCCAGAGCTTCCGAGGTCACGTTGAGTTCATACTCTTCCAGAACTTGAATACTTCCAAGCCAGGTGAGGAGCCCGAAAAAAACCACGCACATGACGTTGGTGATCACAAAACAGAGCTTCTTCAAAGAAAGAGGCAAAAAATCGTAGACGAAGGTCATGGACAGGTGGGCTTTCTTGCGAAAAGCCGCGGAAGTCCCCAGTAAGACAATCCACACGAACATGCTGACCGTCACCTCTTCCGTGAACGCCAGTGGGTACACGATAAAGTACCGCGTCACCACGTTGATAAACGCTATGGAAACCATGACGGCCAAAATTACGGCGCTCAATATTTCCTCGAAGTGGTTGCAGAATTTTTTGACCAAATCAACCGCGCCTTTCCCGCGGCGAATTAGAGCCATTGACTCTTTTCCGCGCAAAGTTTTTACCGGTTATATCCGGTTTGTGGTCTCTTATTTCCCCGCGTGATTACGCAATCCGCCATAAATAGTGAGGAGGAGTTCTCCTCCTCACTAACCGTTTCCCTTGTTCTCTTACTTTACCGACGCCATGTCGGCCTCGGCGGCCTGAACCAGCTCTTCCCCGATCGTCTCGCGCCACTTTTCGGTGACGGGCTTTGTCAGTTCGACAAACTTCCGCGTCTCCTCAGGCGTCAGGTTCGTGACGGTCATGCCAACCCTCTGAAGCTCCACAAACCAGTCGGTGACCTCCGGGGCCTTGCCGATGCTCTTCAGGTACTCCAGGTTTTTGCCGCCGTCGTTCTCATCAATACCCACGCGGGCCAAGGCAATCTGGTAGGCCGCGGCCTCTTTCGCCGCCTTCAGGATGAGTTCCTGATCCTCGGCGGAGAAGGACTTCCAGACGGCGGGGTTTACCGCGAACATCGTGGGGTCGCCCATATAGTGCCAGTTGGTGACGTACTTGTTGTACTCATAGACCTTGAGAGGATAGAAGGTGTTGATGGGGTTTTCCTGCCCATCCACCGTGCCCTGCTGCAAGGCGGCCATGGTGTCGCTCCAGGGCATGGCCACGGGGTTGGAACCCAGCGCGTTGAACGTGTCGAGGAACAGAGGGCTGCCGACAACGCGCATCTTCAGACCCTTGAGGTCCTCGGGCTTGCGGATTTCCTTTTTGCTGTTCGTCAGCTCGCGGAAGCCGTTCTCCCCGAAGCAGAGGAATTTGCCGCCCTTGTCCTCAATGGCCTTGGCGATCAGCTGGCCGGCCTTGCCGTTGGTGATGGCGTCGAGCGCCTTGTACCGGTCAGGCTGTCCTGACATGAAGAACGGCAGGGCGAAAAGGTTCAGTTCGGGGATTTGAGGAGAGTAGTTGATCGTGGACTGACAGGCGAAGTCGATCGTTCCGTTACGCAAAAGCATAAAGGCGTTCGTCTGCTTGCCAACCGTGAGCTGCGCGTTTGGGTAGACCTTGATGTTGATCTTGCCGCCGCTGCGCTCCTTCACCAGGTCCGTGAAGTACTGAGCCCCCATGCCCCAGCCCGTGGTGAGGCTGGGAACGATGTCCAGCTTGTACTCGTCCTTGTACGCCGCCGGGGCGGGCGCCGAGCAGGCGAACAGGAACGCGGCCGTTAACGCGAAAAGCAAAAACTTCTTCATTGCGAACTACCCCCTTTAAAAATTCCGACCTTTCGCCGGATGATTTCGATAATATTCCCAACGTCATTTTTTTTCAATCCATATTACCGCTCCATATTACGCGCTCGTTTTGCCCTCGCCGCTGATGAAACCGGGAACAAACCCCACTTAGGGGCCGGGAACCCCGTTTGATCAACGTTATCTAATTCCCTTTCATGATCCCTCCCTCCACGTTGAGCACCTCGGAGGTCATGAAGCTGGAGAAATCGGAGGCCAGGAACAGAATAACGCTCGCGATTTCCTCGGGGTTCCCAAGGCGCTTCAGGAGGATGCTCTCCGCCGTGGCCTTGCGCAGGTCGTCTGACATTCCGGCCAGCATGGGCGTGTCGGTGGGACCGGGACAGATAACGTTCACGTTCACGTTGAAGGGACCGGCTTCCCGGGCAATGCCCTTGGAATAAGCGATCACCGCGGCCTTGGACGCGCCGTAGATCAGGTTGCCGAAAAAGCCCCCACCCGTCTTGGCCGCGATGGAGGAGATGTTGACGATCTTCCCGTAGCGTCGCTCCATCATCCCCGGCAGTACACTGTGACAGCAGTTGAACACGCCCTTAGCGTTGATCCCCATGACCCGGTCCCAGTCAGCCTCCGTGCACTCCATGCAGGGCTTGGTCAGGACGATACCCGCGCAGCAAACCAGGATGTCGATCTTGCCCCACTCGTCGGAAATAGCGTCTATCACCCGCCGTACCCCCGCCGCGTCCGTCACGTCGGTTTTGTGGAAGCGCGCCGTACCCCCGGCGGCGGCGATGGCCCCGGCGGCGACCCCGCCCTCCTCCAACATATCAAGGAGGGCCACCTTCGCCCCCAGCTCCGCGAACTTTTTGCTCGCGGTCTCCCCAATACCCCGGGCCCCGCCCGTGAGCACCGCGGTCTTTCCAGTAAAGTCGAATTTCATAAAAAACCTCCCTTTATTGATTCGTGATTCATTTGATGGCCTGGATTTCAGCCGCTAGATCTTTAAGCTCCGGGAAGAACTCGATAACGCCGCTTACGCTCTGACGAAGCGGGGCCGTGTCGATGGAGATGACCTCCACGTTCTTCTCCTGAAATTTTTTGACGTACTCGGCTTCCTGCTCGATGGAGTAGTTCGCGCGCCAGGCGCCCACCTCGTTGGCGGCCTGGGACAAGGCGTCCTGAACGTCCTTCGGCAAGCCATTGAAAAAGTCCTCGTCGAAGATGAACACGTCGTTGCTGAACACGTGCCGCGTCTCGATCAGGTAGGGGCAGGCCTCGTAGTAGGAGTAATTGAAGGAGACGTCCACGGGGTTTTCTTGAGCGTCCACGGTACCCTGCCGCAGGCCCGTGTAGATTTCCGACCCCGGCAGGGGAGTGGGCGACGCGCCCAGAAGCTCCCAGGTTTTCAGGTACATCTTGAGCTGCGGGACGCGAATTTTAAGCCCCTTTATCTCCTCGAGGCTCGTGAACTTCTTCCGGCTGGTGACGTAGCGCGCGCCGCGGTACTGGGCGCCCAGCAGCTTAAAACCCCCGTCGGCGCCGATCTTGTCGAGAAGAGCGGCTCCTGATTCGCTGTACCAGACTTTCTTGAAGTGGTCAACGTCGCGGTAGAGGTAAGGATAGGCGTCGATAGCCGCGTATTTTGTGTAGGGCTCGATGACGCCCACGCTTTCGATGACGATGTTGACAACGCCCGGTTTCAGGCCCTCGATGGTGACGCGCCAGTCGCCCAGGGTTCCGCCGGAAAACACCTCGATCTTGGCGGCTCCATTGGTCTTTCGCTCCACCAGCTCCGCGAGCTTCAAGCAGGCCATATCCCTCGGGTCCCCCACGGGGCCGAAGTTGGCCAGACGCATGACGACGGGGGCAGCCCAAGCGGGGGCGGCCCAAACAGAGAATAAAACGGTCAGAAGAGCCACGAATTTTTTCAACACGCACACGACCTTTTACTTTTAAAGGGGTTCTTAGGGGCTCACGGCCCTTAAGCGGGGTTTTGTTTGAGGGGCGGAGCCCCAAACCAAACCCTATTTTTTCAAAAACTCCGGCAGCCAGGTACAGACGCCGGGAACGTAGGTGATCAGGAGAAGCACGGCCAGGCCGACGATAAAAAACGGGAGCGTTTCTTTCAGGGAGCGCTCCAGTTTCTCCTCCGCGATGTCGTTGCCCAAAAGCAGCGCCGCTCCCACCGGCGGGGTCAGAAGCCCCAGGCACAGGTTGAACGTCATGAGAATCCCGAAGTGCAACGTCGAGACGCCTACCTTGGTGAGCAGGGGCGCCAGAATCGGAACCAAGATGACGATGGCCGCGTTGCCCTCCATCAGGCAGCCAACCACCAGAAGCAGCAGGTTCACCAGCAACAGGATCAGGTATTTGTTGGTGGTCAGGCTGAGAATGGCGGCGGACAGGGCCTCGGGAAGCCGCGACGTGACGATGACCCAACTGGACGCTTTCGACGCGGCCAGGATGAACATGATCGTGGACGTGGCCACAGCGGAGTCGCAGAGGATTTGGTGGATCATCGAGAGCTTCAAGTCGCGGTAGATGAAGAGCCCCACGGCCAGCGAGTAGACCACGGCCAGCACGGAGGCCTCCGTGGGGGTGACGATGCCTGAGAAGATGGCCCCCAAGACCACCACCGGCATGATGAGGGCGAAAAAACCCTCCCGCGCGTAACGGCTGACTGTGCCCTTGGGCGCGCGCGGGTGGCGGGGGAAATCGCGGCGCTTGGAGATGGCGTAGGCCGTGCCGCACAGCGCGACGCCCAAGATGACCCCCGGCGTGGCGGAGGCCAGGAACAGGTCGCTCACGGACATGGACAAGGCGGAACCGTAAACGATCAGAGGAATACTGGGGGGAATGATAGGCCCGCAGACCCCCGCCGACGAGGACACGGCGGCGGCGAACCCCGCCGGGTAGCCCTCCCGTTTCATGGCGGCGATGGTAATGCCCCCGATGGCCGCCACGGTGGCCACGGCGGAGCCGGAGATAGCGGCGAAGAACATCGACGCCGCCACCGTCACCATGGCCAGGCTGCCCGGTACCCACCCCACCAGGGCGTTGCAGAACCGAATGAGCTTTTGGTTGATTCCCCCCGCGGTCATCAGATTACCCGCCAGAATGAAAAACGGAATGGCCATGATAGGGAAGGAGTCGATACCAGAAAAAAATTGCTGCGGAATGAGGATCAAAGGGAACCTGTCCGCGTGGAGAAGCGCTAGGAGCGTCGCGGCGCCAAGGGCGTACCCGATAGGCATCCCCAACAGGCTGAGCCCCAGAATTGAGTAAATCAGGATACCGTGCATAGGCTCAAGCCTCCTTCGCCAAACGCGGCCGCGCGCGCGGCCTACACAAAATGTTCCACGTGTCCTCCAGGGTGAAGAGGATCATGAACGCCGCTCCGATGGGAATGGCTAGGTAGATATAGCCCATGGGGAGCTCCAGGCCGGTGGAGTTCTGGCGCATGGTCATCTGACAAAGCTCCGCGCCCTTCCAGCCCAGTACGCCAAAAAACATCAGGGCAAGGCCGCGAGTAGCCAGCTCGGCGGAAAGTTTCAAAAAACGGGGTAGTTTGTTCAGCAAGAAGTCGATGTTCATGTGCCGGGCCTTGCGCGTTCCGATGGACGCCGCCAGCATGACGAGCCACACAAAGGAATAGCGCGCCAGCTCCTCCGACCAAGCGTTGGCCTTGGCGAAAACGTAGCGAAGAACGATCTGGTAAGCGATGGAAAAAACCATGACGGCGAAAAAGCAGGAGACGACAACGCGCAGAACTTTTTCCAGTATATCTAAAATACGGGTCAGCACTCGTAACACTCCTTCAAGTTATAACCGGAAGGGCGGGACTCGGCCTCACGCCCTCCCGCCTCAGGCCCACGCTTACTTCACGGACTGAATTTCGGCGACGATCTCCTTAAGGTCGGGGAAGGACTCGATAATGCCGCTCACGCTCTGGCGGAGTGGGGTGGTGTCGATGGGAACAACCTCCACTTTTTTCTCCTGGAACTTCCTGACGTACTCGGCCTCCTGCTCGATGGAGTAGTTCGTTCGCCAGGCGCCCACCTCGTTGGCGGCCTCGATCAGAGCGGCCTGAATGTCCTTCGGCAGGCTGTTGAAGTAGTCCAGGTCGAAAATGAACACGTCGTTGCTGAACACGTGGCGCGTCTCCACCAGGTAGGGGCACACCTCGTAGAACGCGTTGCTGTAGTTAAAATCCAGAGGGTTTTCCTGCGCGTCCACGGTGCCCTGCTGCAGGCCCGTGTAGATCTCGGTGGCGGCCATGGGGGTAGGCGCGGCGCCCAGAAGCTCCCAGGTTCTCAGGTACATCTTGAGCTGCGGGGCGCGGATTTTGAGGCCCTTCAGCTCATCAAGGGTCGTGAACTTTTTCTTGCTGGTGACGTAGCGCGCCCCGCGGTATTGGGCTCCCAGCAACTTGAAGCCCCCGTCGTTCCCGATCTTGTCCAGGAGCTTACCCCCTATGTCGCTGTACCAAACCTTTTTGAAGTGGTCGATGTCCCGGTAGAGGTAGGGGAAGGGATCGACGGCCGCGAACTTTGTGTAGGGCTCAATGGTCCCCACGCTCTCGATGACGATGTTGACCACGCCCGGTTTTAAGCCCTCGATGGTGACGCGCCAGTCGCCCAGGGTCCCTCCGGAAAAAACCTCGATTTTCGCGGCGCCGTTGGTCTTTTTCTCCACGAGCTCCGCCAGCTTTTGTGACGCCATGTCCCTGGGGTCGCCGGTAGGCGTGACGTTAGCCAGTCGCATGACTATCGGGGCCGCCCAGACGGTCGAGGCGACAAAAACGAACAAAAGAGCGAACGACAGGACAAAACCACACTTCCTCAACATACACACAACCTCCCTTAAAATAATTAAACGCGACAAAACAGGAAAAGCCTCAACGTTTTCCCTTCCAAGGAAGCGCCGATCAAATGGGGCAGGGGACCCCTAAGTCGGGGTTTGGGGCGAGGCCCAAAGTACTTCATCAGCGTTTCCGCCAGCTTCACTTGACGCCGAAAAGGGTCATTCCGCTTTCCGCGTCCAACTCGCGGACGACTTCGACCCCGTCGAAGGCTAGAATCGCGATCTCCATCGTCAGGCACACGGGGTTGCCCTCGTCCTGAACGTGGCCCGACCAAGTCACTCCGTTGTCGTCGGTTACGACGATGTGCATGTGAACCGAAAGATCGCCGGTGTCTTTCAGGACTCCGATAGTACCCTGGGCCGCCACGAACTCCACGGGTCCGGCCACAACCGTGGGGTCGGCGTACCGAAAGCCCGCCGCGCGGAGGGGGTCCGGCGTTGCCCACACGAAGCGCGCGTAGTTCAAACTGCCGATACACGAGACGATGAAGCCGTTTTTGACGCCGTGCTCCCGGCATATCGCCTTGACGCCGGCGACCAAGTCCGTCCTTGGGAGAAGCCTCCCGGCCACGGCGCGTACCCCGGCGGCCTGTTTGGATATTTGCCTCACTTCACCTATTGGAGCCGTAAGCATGTTCTTTGCCTCCTCAATTTTTTCGGTCACGCCTAGGGCGTCAGGAGAATTTTGCTGGCGTCCTCCCCCTTCAGCAGCAGCTCAAAGGCCTTTTCCGACTGGGCAAGGGGCATCCGGTGAGATATGATGGGATCGAAGTTCACCTTCCCGGACTCCAGAAGGTTGATCATCCTTGTCCAGGTGCGGAACATCTTTCGCCCATGGTACCCGTAGATGGTCGCCTCTTTGAAAATGACGTCCGACGCGAGGTCAATGGGCGTGGGGTTGGAGGGAAGCCCCACAAGGTGCGCGCTTCCGCCCTTGCGCAGGTACTTGAACGCCCCGGATATGGCGGCGGAGCTGCCGGAAGCGTCAAAAATCGCGTCGGCCCCGACGCCTTGGGTCTCGCTGAGGACGAAATCCGCCGGAGAGATCCCTGATACGTTCAGCGTGCGCGTGGCCCCGCACTTCGCGGCCAGCGACAGGCGATAATCCAGAACGTCCAGGGCGATCACACGCGAGGCCCCCATGGCGCGGGCGGCGCAGACGATCCCCAAACCAATCGGGCCGCTGCCGATCACGACGACGTTTCCCCCCGCCACGTCGGCGTTTTCCACCGCGCTCACGGCGACGCCAAACGGTTCCATCAAAGCCCCATACTCGACAGGGATGGATTCGGGAAGTTTCACAAGACTCGCCTCAGGGTAGGCCATGAACTCCGCGAAGGCGCCGTCCCGGTGCACGCCCGGCAGCGCCAGGTTGGCGCAGATATGCCGCGTTCCGTTGCGGCACTGGTAACAGCGGCCGCAGGCGATATGGGTCTCCCCCGATACCACGTCGCCGGCCTTCAGGAAGCCTCCCTTGACCGCTTCAACGACGGTTCCGACAAATTCGTGTCCCATGATCATAGGGATTTGCCGCACGTTTTTCCGGGCCCACTCGTTCCACTGATACACATGAAGATCCGTCCCGCAGATGGCCGCGCTGATAACCTTAAGCAGCGCCTCGCCCTCTCCGGGCTTTGGGAGCGGCGCTTTTTTATACGACGCGCCCTCCGTTCTCTCAGTTTTTACGTAAGCGTTCATCGTCATATTAAGCCTCCGAGTTCCAACGCGACACTTTGTTCGTAAAGGCGGTTCACGTGATCCCGCCTCGCTCAGGGACCCACGGCCCGTCCGGCGCCGGCGCCCAAAACGCGGGGCAAAAACAACGTGAGCTCCGGGATGAACGTGATGAGAAGCAGGGCAGCGACGCCGGCGACGACGAAGGGGATAATTTTTTTACAGACGTCGCCCACCGATATTTGAGCGATGTCGCAGCCGACGTAGAGGTTGATCCCCACGGGCGGCGTGACCAGGCCGATCGCCATGTTCACCGTGACGAACACCCCAAAGTGTACGGGGTCAATGTTGAACGTCCTCACGATGGGCATCATGATGGGAATCAGGATGTAAAACGCGGAGTTCGCGTCAAGAAAACAGCCGGCTATCAGGAATATGACGTTGATGAGGAGCAGCATAAAGGTCTTGTTGATTCCGAATCCCAAAATCGCGTTAGAGATGTTGCTCGCGATGTGAGTGGTGGTCAGCAGCCACGCGAAAACGCTGGCGCCCGCCACGATGAACATCACAACTCCTGACGAGATAGCCGCGTCAACAAGGAGCCTCCAGAGTTCGCGAATTTTGATCTCCCGGTATATGAATATTCCCACGATCAGGCCGTAGACGACGGCAACGCCCGCCGCCTCCGTTGGCGTAAATATCCCACCGTAAATTCCCCCCAGGATGATAACGGGGGTCATGAGCCCCCAGAACGCGTCCTTGAAGGCAAGCCATTTTTCCCTCACGCTGGCCCTCGGGGTCCGTTGGACGCTCTCGTCGTTTCGCGACATGAACATCGCGGCCAGAATGTAAGCGAAGCCCACGATGACGCCGGGGATGACGCCGCCGCTGAAGAGCGCCCCCACCGACACGTCCGCGATGGAGGCGTAGACCACAAAAGCGATGCTTGGCGGGATGATGATGCCGATGGCTCCTGAAGCGCTTATCAAGGCCGTGGACATGGCTTTGTTGTAGCCAGCCTTGGCCATGGCTGGGATCAAGACGCTCCCCAGCGCCGCCACGGTCGCCGGGCCGGATCCGGAGATAGCGGCGAAGAAACAGGCCACGATGACCACCACCGAGATGAGTCCGCCCTTCATGTGCCCTACGCACACCGACGCGAAACGGATAAGTCTTCGGGAAATGCCGGCGTACTCCATGATAATGCCGGCCAGGATGAAAAAAGGGATCGCGAGAAGCGCAAACTTGCCTATGGCCGTGTAGATGATGCTCGGGAACATGGAGAACGAAAACCTGGCCAAGTGGAGCCCAATGAGGGAGGACAGCCCTAAAGCGACGGCGATGGGGACGTTCAAAAACACCAGGGCGAAAAATACGAAGAACAACGCCGCTCCTAACATTGTGAGGACTTCTCCGTAGGGGCTCCCGACCGTTTGGCCGCCCCATACCGCGCCCAGCCGGAGGTGAGGATTCTTATGGCGATAAACACTCCCCCCACTGGAACGGCAAGCCCTTGAGCCGCCAGGGGCATCTGAAGGGCCGGGGTCCTCGCCCCCAGCATGACCTGCCCCTTCACCATCGCGATACCCTCGACGATCATGACTAGCGCCATGGCCAGAGAGCACAGTATGGAAAAACACATCATAGGAATCCGCGTTTTGGAGGGCATTTTTTCGACGAAGTAGCTCATGCCCAGATGCGACGTCCTCTTGAACCCAACCGCGACGCCGAACATGCTCACCCACACGAACACCATGATGGTAAGCTCCTCGGTGAAGGAAAACGAGTTGGAGAACAAATAACGGCTCACCACGTTGATGAAGTTCATCGCGGTCATAAAGACGATACCCGCGACGATAAGGGTCTCTTCCAGGTAATCAAAGGCCTTCGCCAGCATTTTCCTCACCTCGGCTGTGGAACGAGTTTTCGCGCCTCCCTGAAGAGAGCGGGAGGAAGCGGCGCCTGAAAGCCGCTCGACTACTTGAACGTGTAGCCAAAGGCCTCAAAGAGGTCGGCGCCGATTTTGTCCTTGTACTGCTGGTAAATGGGCGTAGCGGCCTTCTGGAACTCCGCGATCTGCTCTGGAGTCAAGCGCGTGATCCGCATGTATTGCTCGAAAGACTTGATTATCTCCACGTCCTTGGCCCGAGACGCCTCCACCTGGGCCTTCATGGCGGCGACCCCAGCCTCCTCGAATATTTTTTTGTCCCCTTCGGAAAGGGTCGCCCACACCTTCCCGCTCACGGAAAGAACGGTCGGGTCGTAAGAGTAGTTCCAGATGGAGATGTACTTCTGAACCTCCTGCAGTTTCCCGCTGCGGATGGTGTCAAGGGGGTTTTCCTGCCCGTCGATGGCGCCCTGCTGAAGCGCCGTAAACACCTCCGAGTAGCTCATCACCGTGGGGTCCGCTCCGAAGAGCTTGAACAGGTCCACGTACATCGCGATGGGCGGCGTCCTGATCTTGAGTCGTCGCATATCGGCCAGGGAGGTTATGGGGCGGACGTTATTGGTGATTTGCCTGAATCCGTTCTCCCCCATGCCCAAAACGCGCGCTCCCTTTCCCTCGACCAACGCGCGGATCCGCTTTCCGCCCTCTCCGTTGAAAAGGAGTTCGTCCACGCTCTGGTACCCGTTTGGAAAAAGCCACGGCATGGTGACTACCGTCAACTTAGGCTCGAAGCCCGTCATGTTGATCACAGAGTGGATGTCCACGTCGGTAACGCCGGTGAAAAGCATCTCGACCCCTTTCAGCAGATCGCCACCGGACAGCTGCTCGTTGGGGAAGATAGAAATCGTGTACCTGCCGCCTGTTTTTTCCTCGACAAGGCGCTTGAACTCGTTGGCGCCCACCATCCACACGCTGGACTCCGACGTCGTCACGTTCATCCGAAGCTCGACGGATTTCTCCGCGCAATAGCCCGCGCCGCCAAATAAAAAGGCCACGACAAACAAAGTCGCCACAAACATTGACGCGTTCCTCATTGACGTTTTCCTCATTGATATACCCCTCCGTTGCTCATTATCGTGTAAAAACGCCCAGCCCTTCCGGTTACGCTTTCGTTTATAAATGGGGTTCTTAGGGGTCTGAGACCTCTAAGCGGGGTTTTGTTTGGGGGGCGGAGCCCCATATATGGATCTTCGCTCTGAATTTTCCTTCCTCTTCGCTCACGCGCCCCCGGGCCTCGGCAAGTGGATCGCCCTGTCCCAGGAGGCCAGGGCCGCCTCACCCAGGGCCTCGCTTACGGTGGGGTGCGCGTGGATGGTGGAGACGATCTCGTCCAACGTGGCCTCTAGCCGCAGGGCCAGGCCCCCTTCCCCGATCATGTCGGTGGCGGGACCGCCCACGATGTGAACGCCCAGCGCCTCTCCATATCGGTCGTCCGAAACGATCTTGACCAGACCCGCGGCGTCCCCGGCGACAACGCTTTTGCCGTTGGCGAACAGGGGGAAGCGTCCCACGCGGACGCGATACCCTTCTTTCCGGGCGTCGTCCTCCGACAGTCCCACCGACGCCGCGGCGGGCGACGTGTAAATAGCGCTGGGGATGGTCTTGTAATCCATCGCCGTTGGACGCCCCATAACGTTCTCCGCCGCCACCTCTCCCTCCCGCGAGGCCACGTGAGCCAGCAGGATACGGCTGGCGCAGTCCCCTATCGCGTAGATGTTCTTGACGCTGGTCTCCATGCGCTCGTTGACCAAAACGCGCCCGCGCTCCATCGCCGCGCCTAGGGACTCCAGCCCCAGGTTCTTGGTGTAGGGGCGGCGGCCCGTAGCCACCAGCAACTTGTCCACCGTCAGCTCCACCGATCCCGTCTCCGCCGTGACGGAGAGCGTCAACCCCTCCGCGCCCTGGGTCACGTTGTTGAGGCGCGCGCCGGTGTGGAAGGTCACTCCCCTGGACTCCAGCGACTGCCGCAGAATTCCGGCTACCTCCGCGTCCACGTTGGGCAGTATTCTGGGGAACATTTCAACGACGGTGACGGCCACGCCGAAAGACGCGAACACGGAGGCGAACTCTACCCCAATGACGCCGCCGCCGGCGATAGCGATACTCTGAGGCAGGGCCTCGAAGGACAAGGCCCCGTCGCTGGTGACGATCCGGTCGGAGCCGGAGTCTAAGCCCGGAATGGGCGGCATAGCGGGCTCGGAACCCGTGGCGACGATGAAGGCGTCGGCCTCGAAAATTTTATCGCGGGCCCGCACCGCGCCGGGCGAGACAAAACGCGCCTCCCCCTGGACGCGCTCGACGCCGTTGGAGCGTAAAAGTCCTTCCACGCCCTTCACCAACTGATCCACGACCTGGTTCTTGCGCCGCGCGATGGCCGACCAGTCGAATCGCAGGTTGTCGGCGAATATCCCGATAGAAGGCCCCTCGCGCTTCATTGCCGTGTAGAGCTCCGCCGAGTGGAGCAACGCTTTGGTAGGAATACAGCCCACGTTCAGGCATGTCCCTCCGAGCTTGTTTTTTTCGATGAGCGTCACCGCCGCGCCCAGTTGAGCGGCGCGTATGGCGGCCACGTACCCTCCCGGCCCCCCGCCTATGAGGACGACTCGTTTGCTCAAGGCCGCCACCCCCGCTACAGCAGAAAGAGGTTGGGTTGTTCGACGAGTTCCCTCAACTGGGAAAGGAACGCGGCCCCGTCCGCTCCGTCCACCAAGCGGTGGTCAGCGGTCAGGCAGAATGTCGCGATGGGCCGGACAACCACAGCTCCGTCTACGACCACCGGTTTGTCCGTGGTTGTTCCCACACCCAGAATCGCGGCCTCTGGCGGGTTGATGATCGGGGTGAACGCTCCCACGCCCATCATACCCAGGTTGGAGATGGTGAAGGTTCCGCCCGTCATCTGGTCGGGCGCGAGGCCGCCGCCGCGCGCCTTTTCCACCAGCTCCGCCCGCTCCTCCGCGATACGCGCCGCTCCCTTCAGGTGCGCGTCCTTCACGTTGGGTACCAGCAGGCCCCCCGGCAGCGCCACGGCAAAGCCCACGTTGACGAAATCGTGAAGAATGAAGGCGCTGGGCTTTCCGTCCGCGGTCTCCACGGAGGCGTTGAGCATCGGGTTCTCCAGCAACAGCTTGGCGCAGAACTTCATCAAAAGGTCGTTGACGGAGACCTTAATCCCCCTTTCCTTGAGTCTCTCGTTGTAGACGGCGCGCAGCTCATTCAGGGCGGTCATGTCCGCGTCAATGAAGTAGCTCACGGCGGGAATGGAGCCGTGGCTCTGGAGCATACGGTCGCCGATGACCCGGCGCATGGGGGTCATGGGGATACGACGCGCTTTTTCCGCGCCCGACAGCAGGGCCTGAACGTCGGCCTTCATCACGCGCGCGTCCGTTTTCAGTCCCGTCAGGTCCAGCCCGGCCTCCGCCGCTATCTTCGCGGCAACGGGCGACGCCTTGACGACGCCCCTTCCGGCCTTCAGAACGTCCCGCGCGACGATCCAGCCTTTGGGCCCCGTGCCATGAACGGCGGAGAGGTCTACGCCGTTTTCCCGCGCAAGCTTTTTCGCCTTGGGCGACGCGGCCCTAAATAAGGCCCCCAAGGCCCCCGCGCCCGTTGCCGTCGGCGCTCCCGCGATTTTGGGCGCGCTGACTGGCGCGGGGGCTGGGCTTGAAGTGACAGAGGCCGGGGTTGAAGGCGCGGCGGCCGGCGCTCCCGCGTCTAGCTCCCCTGGGGTTCCGATGGCTCCGATGGGCGCGCCCACGGGAACATCCTGCCCCTCTTTGATCGTGATGGCGAGCAGCACCCCGTCCGCCGGGCTTTCCACGTCGACGGTGAGTTTATCCGTGGCGACAACGTAAAGCAGTTCTCCCTTCTTCACGGTGTCGCCGATTTTTTTCTTCCACTGCCGCACCGAGCCGCTGTTCATCGTGAGTCCCAGCTTCGGCATGGTGATCGTCGTTGCCATGAGCTTCCAGCCCCCTTAGCGGCTTAAAGAATTTTCTTTACGGCGTTGTAGATGGTGTCAGCGGTGACCCTGTAGGCCTGCTCCAGGGGGCGGGCGAAGGGCACGGGGCAGAAGGGAGCGCCTACGCGGACGACGGGCGCGTCCAAGTATTCCAGGCCCTCCTCCGCCGCCAAAGCCGCGATCTCCCCACCAACGCCGCCCTGCCTCACGGCCTCATGGGCGACGCACAGGCGGCCGGTCTTGGCGATGGAGGCAAGGATCGTCTCCTTGTCCAGGGGCGATATGGAGCGCAGGTCAATGAGCTCCACGCTGACGCCCTCAGCGGCCAGCTTGTCCGCCGCCTTGGCGGCGTGACGCGTCATCATGGACCAAGAGACGAGGGTCAGGTCCTTCCCCTCACGGTCGATCCGCGCCTTGCCAATCTCCACAAGATATTCCCCCTCGGGGACGTCGCCTTTCATAGGGAAAAGCCCCTTGTGCTCGAAGTAGATCACGGGGTTCTCGTCGCGGATGGCGCTCTTCAGAAGTCCCTTGGCGTCAGCGGCGTTGGAGGGAATGACCACCTTGACCCCAGGGATGTGGGCGAACCAGGCCTCCACGCACTGGGAGTGCTGGGCCGCCGCCTGGTTCACGATGCCGTCCGGGGCGCGAAGCACCACGGGAACGCTCTTCTGCCCGCCGAACATGTAGTGCACCTTTGCCATTTGGTTGAAAACCTCGTCCATACAGACGCCGATGAAGTCCGCGAAGTGCATGTCCGCCACGGGGCGCATTCCAGCCAGGGCCGCGCCCACGGAGGCCCCGATGATGGCGGTCTCGCTGATGGGGGTATCCTTTACGCGGTCGTAGCCAAATTTTTCGGGAAGCCCTTTGAACTGGCCGAAGATGCCGCCCTGGCGCGCGATGTCCTCCCCCATGACAAAAACCGATGGGTCGCGGTTCATCTCCTCTTCCATAGCCTCAAGCGTCGCCTGCGAAAACGTGATATGTTTCATGGCTTTCACCTCCATTACGCGTAAAGGTCAGCGAACAGCTCGGACACGTCGGGTTCCGGCGATTCTTGCGCGTACTTCAGCGCCTCCGCGATCATGGCGTCCACCTTGACCTCAGCCGCGTCTAGGTCTTTTTGCGTGTACACCTCGGCCTTGAGCGCCTTTTTCTCGAAAAGCATGATGGGATCGCGCTCGTCGATGTTCTTTTGAACCTCCTCGCGGGTACGGTACCTTTCGGGGTCCCCGACGAAGTGGCCCTTGACTCGGTAGGTCTTGCACTCCAAAAAGGCCGGGCCCTTGCCGGAGCGGATGTGTTCGACGAGCTTCCTCGCGCCCTCGTAGACGGAGAACACGTCGTTGCCGTCCACAATCACGGCAGGCATGTCATAACCATAGGCTCTTCTCGCGATGTCCGCGACGGAGGTGGCGGTGAGGTAGGGGGTAGTGGAGGCGTACTCGTTCATCTCGCAGACAAACAAGAGGGGCAGTTTCCAGACGGAGGCCATGTTGGCGGCCTCGTGAAAAGTGCCGCGGTTGCTGGCTCCGTCGCCGAAAAACACGGCGGAAATGTCCTTGCGCCCCCGCATTTTCTGCGCCAGGGCCGCGCCCGCCGCCAAGTTGTAGCCTCCCCCGACGACGCCGTTGGCCCCCAGCATTCCGACGCTGAAGTCAGCAATGTGCATGGAGCCTCCCTTACCCTTGCAGCAGCCGGTTTTTTTGCCGAAAATCTCGGCCATCATGCGCTTCAGGTCCGCGCCCTTGGCGACGGTGTGTCCGTGCCCGCGGTGGGTGCTCTCGATGTAGTCCTTGTGGGTCAGGTTGGCCATAACCCCGGTGGCCACGGCTTCTTCCCCGATGTAGAGGTGCACGAAGCCGGGGATCTCGCCCGCCAGAAATTTTTCCTCAACCGTTTGCTCGAACTTGCGTATCTTGAGCATCGTTTCGTAGAAAAACGCGAGCTGTTCTTTCGGATACTCCTTAAGGGGAGTCTTTGCCGATACCTTGACGATATTTGGCGCTTCCATGATTGGCCTCCTTAGCGATTCTTGTCTTATGAACTTGAAAGCTGACGTTTCTTTCAACTTTTTCAACGTTTTCCCAGGGGCGGGACGTAGCGAGCGGGTGGGTCGGCTTCGGTTTCCTGGCAAAACTGGGACTTCCCGAACTGGGTATGAGCGTACACGGCGCGGACTACCTCCGAGGCGTCCCGGTCTTTCACGGCGTCCAGGATTCTCCGGTGTCCTTCATAGGAAATTTTGACAGCGTCGATATTTTTTAGAATAGCCAGCCCCACGCTCATGAAACGTTCGTTGATCGACCGCGTGATGTCTAAAATCAGGGAGTTGCCGTAAAGCTCGATGAAATAGTTGTGAAACAAAACGTCATGACGTAGATAAGACACCACGTCCCCCACCTCGTGGCAGCGACGCTGAACCTGGAGCATTTCCTCCAGCCTCGCCAGGTTTTCCTCCTGGACGGGAAGGCAGTTCATGGCGGCGTAGCCCTCAATGGCGGCCCTGAGATCCATGATCTCCCTGGCGGTGGCGGCGCTAACGCCTCGGAAGAGAACGCCTTTTTTGGGGAAGATGTCGATGAACCCCTCGCTCCGCAAGACCTGCAAGGCCTCGCGCACAGGGGTGCGGCTGATGCCCAAGGCGGACGCGATCCGGTTTTCCGAGAGCAGGCTTTCCGGCTCAAAGCGGCGTTCCAGGAACATCTGTTTGATCTGACGGTAGGCCATGTCCTTTTTTGAGTCACGCTTCACACCGAACCCCTCACCCATTATCGAACTTTGCGTCTATAGCGGGGGTAATCTTGTATACAAGTTATGCTAGGGGGGAACTACGTAAAAATCAAGAGCCCCAAGCCTCATATATATTAGTGCTTAAGACTCTTAGTGATAGTGATTGTGGTTTGGGACATGTGGCGCGCGCGGTCGTGGCGGGTTATTTTCTTTGATTCAATCATAGTTCAGCTTTATAGCTTTTTTCATAACTATGAGTAATAGCCACGGTACTCAAACCAGCTTTAAGCGTCTCGCGCGGTAACCGTTCTCAACGCCGCTCCAATCGCTTCAAAAAGCGCCTCCTCACTTCGCTATTTCACTTATACGTAGATAACCTTTTACCTTTGACCAGGGCTTCTCCGCTGGATTCAAGCCCAATGTCAACAACTTAGAGCGCGTCTAAAATATCTTGGAAGTGAGGTATACTAAAGGCAAAGTATAGACTATTGACAAAAAAATATTTTACTTTAAAGTAACTTAAAAAAGCGGAAGGCTTTCTATATTTCAAAAAAAAACAGGATGCGCAAAAAAGTGAATAATACCTTTGACGTTTTAATCAAAATGTGCTATAATTGGCTCAGGGCTCAGGGCTCAGGGCTCAGGGCTCAGGGCTCAGGGCTCAGGGCTCAGGGCTCAGGGCTCAGGGCTCAGGGCTCAGGGCTCAGGGCTCAGGGCTCAGGGCTCAGGGCTCA
>JAITGK010000103.1 GCA_031280635.1 Synergistaceae bacterium | reverse complement strand
CGCTGTCACGGATTTCACATGTTGAAATAATGGAAGCTGCTTGCGTCACCGGGTTTATGAAAACCGTTCCGCTTTTTGCAGTACTGACGGAACAATTCGTCGCGCTCCTGGTTCCCCTCGGTGAAGCCGTCTTCATTATCGAAGCGCATCCTTTTGCTGCCGTTTCCCAGCGTCTCCCAGGTTTTCGGTTTGAATACGTCGACGAAAACGCCGTCGCGTTCGGCGATGACGTAATGCTTCCCCTCCCACTGTTTCAACTTCGCCTCACTTGCCAGCCAGTCGCCTCGGGCGGCCTCGTAAATACATTTCGTAATCGCGTAACTTCTGGATATATTGACGGTCATAATTGGGTGTTTGAAATCAACTTGTTGCAGTACGGGCAGACCGTACATGGTCTGTATGGCGTTTACCGACATGACCCCGTTGACCTCATACCCGTGCCCGCGTATCTGGTTCGTCAGGTCGGCGCCCTTCAGCAGGCCGGACTGAAGCAGCGCGATGACGCAGCTTTCGACGGTGAACGCGGCCTCTTCAGAATCCAGTCCGTGACAGAGAATATAACGATTTACGCTCAGCCCGGCATTTTCGATATCCGCTATACGCGCGCTCACGGCATTTACGTCCTCGTCATCCACGCTTGGCTGCGCCTTGTGGTCGAAAACACGATTTTTCTGCCCCTTGCCCACGTAAAAGAACTCGCCGCCGTTCCTCGGGTCTACAAGGCAATAAACATAGTACTTGAGCGCATCCTGGGTTGCCGCATCAAACATGTTCTGTTATCCCCCCTACTGATTCTCGAACACGTACTCGAACTTCATGCTGTCCAGATTTGGCAGGTCGGACTCGTCCAGCTCGACCCAAAACCCGCCGCCCACCTTCGTGGTGTCTAGGTAAATATTTATACGATCAGAGCTAAGAAAACCAGGGGCAATGCCGATGGCTTCTCCGATAAAATACATATACCCCTCGTTAATATATTGCAACAAATGGCCGACCTCGGCACTTACCATGTTTACCGCGTAAGAGCGATAGGTTAGAATTGCTTTTCTACCCGCGTCTATAGCCTGGGAGCCCATTTCGTTCCCCTGCTTGTCGAAATAACTGACTGACCACATAATTCTAGCGTCCATTTTTTGCAAAAATCTTATAAACGGAGCCATTATGTGTTCTTCAGGCTCATATCGTTCTAGGAACTCTTCCAACGAGAGTATATAGCCTGAACAAGTAGCGTTTGTATAGTACACCGTATAAGACGAAGTATTGTCAGGCACCACAATTACGATAGGGTTATTCGAATCTGTGTTGCGTGTTTTTTTGAGAAAACCGCCCGAAGGATATTGTCCTAATTCTTCTCCATCCTTGATCCAACTGTAGGGCAAGCGGGATATGTCCCACTTGTCATTATTGATTTGTATATCTCTAAAAAAGTAGAGCCCGGCTCCCACCAAAAGTTTCTCTTTTGCCAGTCTTTGGTTGGCCGACTGCACCGTCTTGACGTAGAATTTCTTCTCCTTCTTCACCGCCACCCCGTCCAGCGCCGAGCGGAGCCTGGGCAGAAATTCCTTCCAGAACAGGTCTTCGTTGAACTTTTGAATAACCTGCAGGTAGGGCTTCTTCGTTTTCTCGTCGAAGCGCACCTTGGGATCCAGCGTGGCGGAGTAGAACATCTCCGGGCCGTAGGCGTCCAGAACCTCTTTCAGCAGCTCCACGCCAGAACTTTGCTTGGCCTGCGCCGTGCTGTCCTTGGCCTTCACGTCCAACTGAGCCTTGACGGCCCCGGCGGCGTCGGCTTTCATCGTCTGGGCCTCGCTCCAGGTCTTGGCCGCGTCAGCCAGAATTTCTTTGCGGACTTTGGCCTGTATCGCCACCGTCACGCGCTTGCCGTCGCTCTCCTCGCTCACGATGTCGAAGCTCTCGACTACCCCCCTGCTGTGGGCTATGGTGTTCTCCGCGAAGTCGTCGTTGGTCAGCTCGCTCTTGCTGGAGATAATCGCCCCCACCGCCAGCCGCACGGCTTCGATCCACGCCTGCTCCAGAGCCTTGGCCCGGTCGGTTCCCTGCCCCAGCGCCATCACCGTCACGTAGTCGCCGTCGCTGCCCAGCACCCCTGCATTTGGCATAGCGGCCTTGTCTGGCGCTTGATTGGCGGAAGCCGCCGTTTTTCCCGCACTTTCAGCGGAGCCGCCGTCCAAACGCTGGACGTTCTGACCGTATATCCAGCCCTCGCCGGAATCCGTCTCCACCCTGTACCAGGAAAAAGCGTCACCGCCGTCCCATTGAGCCAGCAAATCCAGGGCGTCCCCTTCCTCCAGCGTGGCGACGCGCTTGGCCTTGTTGTCGTGCCCGGCGCGGACAAATGCCTTCTCCGACACCACCTCCGCCGGAACGGGAGAGCCGAACGCCTGAACGTCGTCCGCCGCCGCAGGCTGTTGTTCAGCGGCCACCGTCATCCCGCTTTCCCCAAGCTCCTGTTTCGCCATCTCCTCCAACTGCCCCGCCCTCTCCTCTGTCACGAAAGCGTAGGCCAGGGCCCGGTCAACCTTGCCGTCTCTTTTAACGGCGTCGGGAATGTCCTCCGCGCCGCCGGCCATCATCGCCCCCACTGCGGAGTCCCTTAACGTCCCCACCCACTTCTTTTGTTCATCGCGGTAGACCCCCATCCGCTCCTCGGACGCTGCGCCGGACAGCGCTTTCCACGCTTTGTTGAGCCGCGCGTCCGCCTCGGCAAACTCCGGGCAGGCCTGCATAAACTTTTTATAATCCGCGTCGGACAAGGCCCACGCATCCTGAACGGAAATCACAAAGAGAGCCAGCACAGCAGCGAGCGACAGCAAAAAATTTTTCATCACAAAAACTCCCTTCAGAAACAAATTATATGGGGATCCGCCCCTCGAGTGACGGCCCGTGAGCATAGCAAACGCCTGCCGGAACAGTCCCGTAAGGGACATCACGCCAAAGAACCGCGATCCCTTTATAATCCATGTAATTTCATCAATTATTTATGTTTATCTTATTTACCTTCACGGAGGCGCTCTCTTGCCATCTTGAACGCCTCCAGCGCCGCCGGCCTGTCCCCAGCCTCCCGGAAGAGCCGCCCTGCCCGCTCGAAAGCGCCGGAGCCCATGCCGTCCCCCAGAACCGCGAGCAGATCTTTCAGGAGTTTCACGCACTCCTCCGGCTCCCCTGTCCGCAGAAAACACTCAGCCGCATCCGTGTAGGCTCCCACGTTTGCCCACCGGAAGTCGTGGATGTGCTTGAAAACAGGCAGAGCCTCGGAGTACCGGCCAGCCTCGAAAAGCCCCCTCGCACGCTGGTAGAGCAGGGTGCAGTAGGCGTCACTCAATTTTTCCTGCCCCAGCTCCGGCGCGGCGGCGATGGTCTCACGCGCCGCTCTCGCTCCTTCCGGAGTGAGCCACGCCAGAGCCATCGCCCACCCCCCGGCCACATCAGACGCCAACTGCGTCCCAGCAGCCTGATCTCCGTAATAGGAGGAGATAGCGCCACCCAGGGCTTCGTCGTCCGGGTAGCGGGCCCGGTTCACCTGACCCTTCGCCAGGCGCAGCGCAAGCTCCCGGCGGGCGCGGAGTCCGTGGAAACGAACCGCCGACGCTTCCAGCTCGCGCCGCACGTCCTCGTCCTTATCCAAAGGAGCCGCCCCGGCGGAGAAACTGTACACGCCTGACTCCGTTTCCACGGCGCGGGACGCGCTTTCACCCCCGCTTTTTCGAAGCGGCTCCAGCAGCGCCAGGCGGACTGGCTCCGGCGTTCCAAGCTCGCGCAGAAAAACGCCCGCCGCATCCATAAGGGACATGCCAGGCGCGACAACCGCGGCAGGCTCAGCAAACGCGGTAAAAACGCGGAACGCCAGCGAAAACGCCAGGCTCCAAAGAAACGCCTTACAAATCTTGCTCGACCACACCGGAGGGGCCCTGTTTTATTGGGGGCTGCTCTTTTTCCGGAGTGGAGCCGCCTACCGCGGGCCCGCCGGGCTTGGGCGGCTGAACTAGCTGAGCCTCGTCCATCTCCTTGGCCGCGCCTCTGGCGGCGTCGCTCAGGGACGGAACGTAGACGGCGATGCCGTAGGCAAAGTATTCGTCGTCGTCCAACGACGTCTCCCGTATGACTCCGGGGGGAAGAGTGCCCTGCCGGAGGTTCTGGATGTTGAAGCCCTCCGAAAGGGAGTTGAGCATAGCGCGTTTTCTTTGGTCATAGGCATTGATTTCGGAGTCGCTTCCCTTGGTGGTCTGATCCGACGCCTGCTGGCGCTCGAAGTCCTTCACTTGCTGAACCGTGCTCTCGTCAGCGTGACCCGTCCACCTGGTGTCGTCGCCCAGAAGGATGCCAACCAGAGCATCCGTTGCCCGCAATCCCGCAACGCGCTCCGCCTGCAATTTAAGCTCCTCTTGAACGTCCGTTTCCGGGTCGTAGCGGACAACGCTGCTACCAAAGCCCACAAAGGCCACCTCGCCCGTCTCCGGAACCTCGATAATCCGCCCGCCCACGGGCGGCACGAAGCCGTTTTTGATCTCGGCGATGACGGCGTTGAGGCCGTCCTTCAGGCTGGAGGCGCTGACACCGTCAGTCCCGCTCCGGCTGAACTTGCCCCGCGTCTTGGAGGTGCTGACGACGGTCACGTAAACCGTCCCCTTGCCGTTGTCCAGCGCCGCATAGGTCACGTAGCCTTTCAGCACCTTGCGCACGGTTTGGAGCTGCGACTCAGTAAGTTCGCTCTCGACGTTGCGCAGGGCCCTCGCTTCAGTGTCCAGTGTCTCTATTTTTTTGTCGAAGCCATCAGCGCCCCGCGCCACGATCTCCCCCGCGGTCTTGGCCATCTCCGATTTGGCGGTCATGTAGGCCTCCACGTAGGCGTTGCGCTGGGCTACCCTGGAGGCGGTGACGTTCTGGTGGTCAGCCTTGTAGCTGGCCTGCCCCGTGGCCACGAAGGCGTACCCGCCGCTGGGCTCCGCGATAATGCGGCAGCCAGTCTTTGGCTTCTCGATCACCTTGTTAATGGCGTCCTGCAAATTCGGAGCCGTAGTCACCTCGGCGTTCAGCACCGGATCCGCCTCTGTCTTGACGGCGGCCTCGTCCTTCACGGCCAGCAGAGCCGCCTTCTCCGCGCCATCCGCCTGCGCCGGCGGCAAAAAGTCGTCAGCGCTTATCGCCGCCAAAGCAACCCCGCCCCACAGGAACAGCGCGGAGAAAAAATAAATCGAAACGACAGCACATTTCAAAGAATACAGAGAAAACACCTTCATTTTCACTGCCTCGCTTTCAACGAAATTTGGGAACATACTTTTCGGATACAAAATATTCTAATCGGAAGCACAATTCACTGTTGACAGAACTAAGCAACTGGCATAGCCCATTTTCCATTGGTCGTCTACATCTTGGATTTGTTCATTGGTTGCCTACTAAAAATTCCGACCCCGTTAAGGTGCGCGGACTAGCGCCCCAACAAGGTCGGAACAATGACGAGAGAGAAAAATAAGAAATTCTAGAAGGACAAAATTACTCCGAACTCCGAACTCCGAACTCCGAACTCCGAACTCCGAACTCCGAACTCCGAACTATTATACCTGAATTTTTGCGTAAAAGCAAGCGTTGAACACATGATTAGCACCTCGACTACGCCGCCGGAGAACCACCATAAACGCCCCGATCAGTTTTTACTTTATTCTACACCTTCCCACATCACATGTCACACCTTGGCAACAATCTTAATTGGCCAGCGCCATGTAGCGTTCAACCTACACCATCACATTCGAATCTATATGCCCGAAGGCTTGCCCAAGCTTATCGCACCAGACCGCAATTGCTTTGTCGATCATCGCCCGCGGCGGCTTCCGCAAGCCGTTCTCAGCGCGTCATTCCGTCCAGCCGTCGCGTATCCGGCGTCCATATTTGTACAGGCCGCAGCCCTCCATGCGCATCAGGTCACGGTGTTTCTGAACCCGCGTATTCACGTGAGTAGCCATACCGCCACCCTCCTTCCGCGTGTTTGTTCTTTTGTGGTATAAGAATACACGAAATTATCGTTACATGCAACGCTATGTGGCAATTGTGAATCAGCCGCATCCAAATTTCACGAGACAAATGCAATTATTCTCTCACACAGAGAAAAGTTTATAACGAGATTTTAAACACACTGACTCTTGTTTATTTTGATATATCAAAAGAAGTTCAGGCAATATTACATATGCAAGGCTCTTCCAAAACATTTCATGGAAAATATGAGAGCAAGGCGGTTCAATTTTGGGGACGCACAGTTATACCGTTCATACCGCCTTGCAAAACACGCGCGACAATATATGATATATACATCATACCATCTTGTACGTGCCGGAGGATTTTTTATGAGCCGCATAGTTATTGACCTGCCCGACGAGGATCTGAAAGTCCTTGACGCGATAAAAGAGATACAGGGGAAGCCGAGGGCCGAAATCATACGCGCCGCCATCAGCGGCTATCTGCAAAACAACAGCGCCGATGATGACGCGGAAGCATTCGGGATATGGAGTATGGGAAACGGGGACGGTCTGGAATTCCAGAGGGCAATGCGCGGAGAGTGGCCGCAATGATGGCGGCGCTGTTCGATACCTGCATTCTCGGTGCATAAAATATTTTGCGGCTCCGGGTAAGGTTTAATTGATTGTCAGTTTTCCATTACAAGGAAAACGGCAACACAAAGAATTCCCCATCTTACAACACACCTGAAATTTTTCCCTTTCCCCCTCGCCCTTTAAGTATTCGCCACAATAATATATGATTGCGGCAAGCGTCAAAAGTTTCAGCGCTCGCAAATCGCCGCGCGGCGCAATATCGCGTGAAAAATATAAATTCAAAAGAGGTGCAGGACATGGACGCACGGAATAAAAAATTATCGCGGAAACTGGAGAGCCTCGAACTCGACGCGCTGTTCATCACTAAATCGGTGAATCAGCGGTATCTGGAGGGGTTCACGGGCGGCGACTGTTTTCTGCTCGCCTCCGGGCGGGAGAACTTTCTGATCGCCGACTCTCGCTACACGGAGATGGCCGAGGGCGAATGCAGGCGCGCGAAAGTCGTCCCGCACCGCAGCCCGAACCCGCCGCTTGAGGAAGTTACCGCCCGGCTCGCGGGCGAGGCCGGGTTCAAGCGGATAGGTTTCGAGAGCGCGCACATGACTTACAGCCAGTACGAATCCCTGTCGCGCTCGCTCGCCGAAGCCGGAGCGAAATTTATCCCGGCGCCGGACGCCGTGGAACAGATCCGCGCGGTGAAGGAGCCGGAGGAGATACGCGAGACGGAACGGGCCTGCGGCGTGGCCGACCTCGCGCTTGAGGAGCTGATGAAAATTTTGAAGCCCGGCGTTTCGGAGCTGGACGTAAAAGTCGAGCTAGACTACCTGATGAAGCGCAACGGGGCCGATGAGACCGGCTTCGACACAATGGCGCTGTTCGGCGCGCGCGCCTCTCAGCCGCACGCGAACTCGAGCCGCGCCGCCAAGCTCAAGCCCGGCGACTTCATCCTCATCGACTACGGCGCGATGGTGAACGGCTACAGATCCGACACGACGCGCACCTTCGTCTGCGGGCGAGCCGACCCAGAACAGAGGCGGGCGTATGAGACGGTGCGCTACGCGCAGTCCGAGAGCGTGGCTATGATACGCGCCGGGGCGAACGGAAGGGAAATCAACGAGCGCGCGCTGGAGATTTTAACCGGGGCGGGATTCCCCGCGTTCCAGTACGGC
>JAITGK010000088.1 GCA_031280635.1 Synergistaceae bacterium | reverse complement strand
CCGACTTTCAGTCGTAAGCTTCAGATGGCTTTAGCCATGGAACTTTAAGCAGGCTTTAGCCTGGATGCGACTTTCAGTCGCTACCTAACCTACCGGCTTTAGCCGGTAGTAGTTTAGATCCGGTTTTTGGCCTTTTATTTCCGCGCATGATTACGCAACCCGCTATAAAACGAACTTGACTCTTGCGGTCTTGTCATTCGTCTGTGAAAATGTCTTTATGAGCAGGGGGTAGTGTGTATAATTGGGTCATGATGGACTTACGCGGAAACATTTTTCATATCGGGGCGGAGTCGTGGAGTGAGGAGGAACAGACGCTTTGGGTGAAGCGCGGCGTCAGGATTGAGCGCGTCGTTTCTTGGGGTCAAGTCTCGCCGCCAGGGTTTTGGTATGATCAAGACGAGGATGAATGGGTGGCGCTCCTCGAAGGACGCGCTGAATTGGAGTATGAGAGTGGAGGCCGAACGTCCCTTTCCAAAGGGGATTGGCTCTTGATTCCAGCGGGGCGACGCCATCGCGTGGCTTTTACGTCAAAGGACCCCGCCTGCGTGTGGTTGGCGGTTTTTGTGCGTCAAGGGGGAGTGGCGTGAGGGCGCGCGCGCCCGGCGCGCTGAAACGAGATGAACAAGGAGGAATCTCGATCATGAAAAAGAAAAAGGGAGTATCTTTTTGGCGATCTTTACGCGCGGCGGCGGTTTGCCTTGCCCTTACGCTTCTGGCACTGTCAGGAACGGCGTCCGCTGCCGTCAAAGACGGCAGGATTGAAGACGTTTCGGGGCTTCGCTTCCAGAACGTGATCTACAACTGGGACAACATCTCCATCGACATCGTGAACATGACGGATCGCAACCTGTCCTTCGGTGGGATGATGACCTTCCTCGACCGAAACGGCTATCCCGTCGCGAGGATTCACCTGCTTCCAAAGAAGGTCGTCCGCCGCGGTGTGGAGCGTTACACGGGTTACTGCTTAGAGGGCACGGGCGAAACGGCGCGCCGAGCTGTGCGAGTCGTCTGGGACTGCGGCCCTCGGTGAGCGCCTTGAAACGCTTGCTGCTCGCCGCGCTTTTGTGCGCCGTCTTCCCCGTCTCCGCCTGGGCAAACGACAGCGCGGAGGCTTTTATGTCCGTGACCTTTGGCCTTTCAGTCGCCCGCACCCAGAAGCGCATGGAACAAAGCGGCGCGACGGCCTCCGATTACGTTCGCCAGGGTCAACTTTCCATGAAGGGCTCCTTCGAGTACCGATCGGCTATATTCGCCTTCAGGTTCCACGCGAAAAAAGGACTGAACCACAAAGCGGTCTACATCGCCAGCGCGGGCGACGCTGGGGCCGATAGGGCCCTTTATGACGCTTTCCGCGAGGCCTACAACACCCGATTCGGCGTGGTGGAGGAGCGCGCGACGCCAGACCTGCGGGACAAAAAGGGGGGGCTCGTCCTGCGAAGCGCCTGGAAACCCGACAAAGACACGATCATCTCGCTCTCCTACAACCCCGCGCTCACCAACCGCCTCCCCAACGACTCCCCCGTCAGCCGTCCCGTCCACCTCATTTACAACTACACAAAGTGGAACACACCGGGAGTAAATCCTTGAGAAAGACGTCTTTTCGCTTTTTGTGGCTGGTTGCCGCGCGGAAATACGATGCCAAAAACCTGAGTACAAGCGGCAAAAACTTTGCGCCGCAAAGAGCCAAAGGCTTTAGTTGTCGCTATATCAGCGGGCCGTCGCTGTGGCGGGTTTCGTCGTGATATTCGGCGGCTACAACCTCAAAGGAGTGGAACACCCCGGCGGAAAACTCCATCAGGTGGGGGTCAAAGTGGGAGCCCGTCTCCCGCTTCATGATGGAAAGGGTGTCTTCGTGGGAGAGGGGCATTTTGTAGGGCCGGTGGGAGCGCAAGGAGTCATACACGTCGGCGACGGCCATGACGCGGGCTGAGATGGGTATTGCCCCACCGGAAAGCCCGCTAGGGTAGCCCGAACCGTTCCACCACTCATGGTGGGCGATCACGATTTCCCGCGCCACGTGCAGAAACGAGGAGTCGTCTCCTAGGTTGGCAATGGCATCGTCGATCATGCGAGCCCCGTAAGTGGTGTGCAACTTGATGAGCTGAAACTCCGCCATGGAGAGTTTAGCGGGCTTTAGCAGAATGCTGTCCGGCACGGCCACCTTGCCAATGTCGTGGAGCTTCGCGGACTTTGTGACGTGGTCGGCATAGTTCCTGTCTACGACGTAGTCTGGGTACCCCAGCTCCAGCAGGTTCTCGATCAAAAGCTGGGAGTAAAGCGTAGTGCGCTGGATATGATAGCCGGTGTCGCTGTCGCGGAACGCCGTGACGTTGGCGAGGATGTCCAAAATGGCGTCCTGCGCTCGCTGAAGCTGAAGGGTCTTGTGCTCCACCAAGTTCTCCAAGTGCTTTCGGTAGCTCCCCAGCTCCAAGTGGAGCTTGACGCGCGATAGGACGATGCCAACGGAAATAGGCTTCAGGATGTAATCCACTGCCCCCAGGGAGAAAGCGAGCTCTTCTTTGTCCCGTTCCTCCTGCCCCGTCAGGAACACAACGGGAATACCGCTCCACCGCCCGTCCCCCTTGAGTTTTTTTATGAACTCGTAGCCGTTCATACCTGGCATCTCCACGTCCAACAGGATCAGATCAGGTACGCGCCTTTCCAGGAAAGTCAGCGCCTTCTCCCCCGATGGGGCGGGATACACCTTATAGTCGTACCGGAGTATTTCCTGGAGCAGTCGCAGGATCGTCGGGTCGTCGTCCACGATGAGAACACTGAAAATAGGGAGCGCGCCGTCGTCGTTTCGCATCACGAGGCTTCCTTTCCTTCCCTCTCGTCCGGTTCGGGTCGAGTCAGGGCGAGCAAGCAGGCCTGGATGCCCACCAGGGCCGAGTCGTAGTCGAAGGCGTCCACCGCTTGGCGTATAGCGTTCAACATCCCGTCCGCGGGCTCCCCGTAGGTGAAGGCCATCGCGCCGTCCAAAAGTCCCGTCGTCAGCTCCTGCTCCAAGTTGTCCAGGAGATGGGTCGCCTCTTCCAATTTGACCTTCAAGGCCTCCGCGTCTCCAGGCTCTGCCTTTTGCGCAGGCGCCCTCTGGCCCAGGGCCACCGCGATTTTTTCCCCCAATCGGGTGACCTGGTCGGAGAACTCCGGCAGGCGAAGCGCCACAGACGCCCCATCAGACTCCGCCGCCGCCGCCTCCAAGGTTTTGGCGTACAGAGACAGACGCTGCGCCCCTATGTTGGCCAGCGCGCTTTTGAGACCGTGAATCTCTATCCTGAACGCATCCCACTGAGTCTCCCCCCGGTACCTTTCCAGAAGCTCCAGGCGCGCCGGAAGAGTTCGCGAAAACACCTGAAGGATGTTTAGATAAATCTCACGTGAGCCAATGCTCCTCAGCGCCTCCGCCGTCTCCAGGTCGTCCCCCAGGCGCAAGGCCAGGTCATGGAGCGCGCCAAGTCCGTCGTCCCCGCTCCGGTCGGACGGCTCGTTATCAGAGGTCGCGGACCTCGTCCCATCCACGATCTTATCCTCTGGGAGCCAGGCGTGGAGCACCCGGTCCAGCTCGTCCAAGTCCAGGGGCTTGCTGAGAAAGTCGTTCAGGGAGTTTTGGAGGAAAAGCTCCTTCATGCCCGTCACAGCGTTGGCGGTCAGGGCCACGACGGGCAGGGAAACGTATCTGCCCCCCAGGGCGCGGATGCGCTTTGTGGTCTCCACCCCATCAATGCCTGGCATCATATGATCCATAAACACCAGATCATAAGACTTGACGGCGATTTTTTCCAACGCCTCCAGGCCGCTCTCCGCCATATCCGCCTCAATGTCATACTGGCGCAGAAGCTCATCCGCCACCAGCAGGTTGATCTGGTTGTCGTCCACAATCAGAACGTTGGCGGCCTTCGCTTTGAACGCGCCTAGCAGCCCACTCTCCCGCTTTTTGGGTGCGTCTGGCGCGTCGGCGCCTGGAGCGGACTTGTTCAGCGCCTCCGCCAGGGTAGTCACGAGTAGGGGGTCAAAAAGCGTATCCACGTGGGGATCTGTGTACTGACTGGGGATACGCTTCATGTTTTTTATGGCGAAGACGCGGGAACCGTAGCGCCACGGAGCATACCTCTCGATGAGCTTGTGTCCTCCCTCGTAGCGATAGATGACGTGGGAGTAGTCGCACCGAGTCAGCGCCTTCGCGAACGCGTTCTCGCTCGTGTACAGCTCGCAGGGAACGAAAAGGCGGCGCAGCGTCTTCTCGCACCACTCGCCCCGCGCGCCTGTCTCGAAAAGCAGCACCCTTTTTTGACTGGGTTTGTCCACCACGGCCAGAGGCGCCTTCGACACGACTTCTTGGGGGATGGAACAGGAAAAGACGCAACCCTGGCGGCTTTCCACCTCCAGGCTACCCCCCATCAGGCGAGTCAAGTGAAGGCTGAGGGGCAGACCCAGTCCACTGCCTTGGAGTCCGCCGCCCCCATTTTCCTCTCCCATTTGTGAAAAGGTCTCAAAAAGGCGCGGTATCTCCGACTCCTGAAGGCCCTCGCCGCTGTCCTCCACGCGAAAGGTGAGTTCAGCGCCTCCTCCATCTCGCTCCCTGCACCCAACGAAGAGCCGAACGGAGCCGCGTTCCGTGGACTTGACCGCGTGGTTCAACAGATGAAGCAACACCTGTTTGACTCTTGGGCCGTCGCCCACAAATGACGTGGGCATGAGGGGGTCCACATCCGCCAGAAAATCCACGCCCTTCTCGGAGGCTCGCAGGTTCGCTACGCTGGCCGCGTCGGCAAGTAAGGCCGCCAGGTCATAAGGCGCGTTCACGATTTCCAGTTTATCCGCGTCGATCTTCGAGAAGTCCAAAATGTCTTCCACCACCGCCAACAGGGAGTCCACGGCCCCCAAGATATGGCGGGTGTAGTTGGCCTGCGTGTCGTCCAGCCGTGTCAGGAGGAGGAGGTCGCTCATGCCCTTGATGGCGTGCATGGGGGTGCGTATCTCGTGGCTCATGTTGGCTAGGAAGACGGTCTTCGCCCGGGCCGCCGCGCGCTCTCGCTCAACAGCCTGAAAGAGCTCGGTCACGTCGTACAGGGCTAAGACGACCCCCCGGCATTGACTACTACCGTCCACGGCAGGCGAGACGCTGGCGTGCGCGTAGGCAAACGCGCCGTCCAGGTAGGGCAGTCTGTCGTCGTAGCGCAGGGGGGAGGCTGTTTCCAACGCCTTGGCGCAGTTGGCCAAAGTAGCTTCCACCCAGTCCGCCTGGAGGCGTGGGGAGAAAATCTCGCGGAAGTGCATTCCCACCATTTTGTCGGAGGAGGAGAATCCCAGTGCCTGCGCTAGAGTGTCTGTGCCCGCGGCGAAGCGCATGTCTCGGTCTAGAATCAGAATAAAGTTCACGCAGGTTTTGAGCAGAAGCTGGTTAAAGAGGGAAAGCAGCTCTCTTCGCGAGGCATGGAAGTCCCGTAGGTACTCCGCCGCCGAGTACATGATGGCCAGGTGCTGGTGATCTTGTTCCAAACGCTGGAAGCGCCGTTTCAGAACGCGAAGCTCGGCCTCCGTCTCATCGAATCGGAGCTTCAGGCCTTTTAGGGCGGAAGCATCATTGCGTGGGGTCTTCATGGTTGGGTTTAGTTAGAAGGCGCAGAAAACAACGGAGAGGTTGTGGGCGCGGTTCATAGCCCTGCCGCCGCTGACGGAGGTGGGACAGAGCTCCCCGTAGCCGTAAAATCCGGAGAAGTTGAGTCCCGCGGGGACCAGCTCTACCACGCAACGGCCTTCCAGCTCTCGGTCGCCAGCCAGGAGCATGTAACGTCCTTGGCAAGAGACAGCGAGGGAGGTGGAGTACACGTATCCCTCGCTTTCCCCGACCTGTACCTGTTGGGCCAGGTCTCGCAGGGCCAGGCGGCAGGAGAGTTCCACGTCCCGACTGTTCAAGGAGACAATTGAGAGGTCCGCTCCCTGAGGTATCCTGCCGATGGAGGTCCCAGAGCCCTCTTCCAGGTTCAGCGCGCAGAGCGTGCGCACGAGGGGAAAGCCGTCGTCGTTTTCATCCTGACGCGTTTCCAGGAGCAGAGGTGTGGGTAGAAAGGGCAGGGAGCCCAGCGAAGCGGCAATCTTATCCACCGCTATTCCCGACTGGCGCATGTGATCCACAAAGGACACATCTCCCACCTTGTACACCACGTTGTCCTTGGCGGAGGTAACGGGACGCTTGTGCTCTCCCAGGCTTTTGAGCACGTTTTTGACCGAGAAGGCCGGCCGAAGAGCGCCTCCCAGCAGGATAAGGAGCGCGCGGTCAGAGTAAGTCCTGCCGCTAAGGACGACGCGACTCTCTCCACTGTCCACGCAGTAGCCTGGAATGCCGCCGAACACGGGCGCGTCTCCGGAAAGCTCGCTCAGAGCGTCCGCGCAGTCGTCGAGCAGGAAGGCAGTGTCGTTGGGGAAGAAGGCGAGGATGAGCTTAGGGGGATCCTCCAGTTTCAAGGCGGCCTCGCCGTAGGCCGCGCCCAAACGCTCCACCGCGTCGCCCGCGGGTCCGGAGAGCGCGCAAGCGAAGCGGACGTCATCCCCCGTCATCACTACGAGAGAAACGTTGAAGTTTTGAAAACCTTTTTTACTGTCCAGTGTGGCGAGGGTGCTGCACCCAACCACCGGAATGGAGAGTTTTTTTTCGAGAGCCGCGGCAAGCGCGCCGGCGTCCGTCGCCACATCGAAAAACAGCAGACCGCAACTATTACCTGCTAAAGGCAAACGAACCTGGGAGGCAAGTTCGTTTGCCGCTTTCCTCACGTTATCCAGTTCGTAAGAGACGGCCAGGGTCGATTTCATTTTTCAAACACCCTCATTGTACAGCCCTCTTCTCCTTTAGGCTCATGGAGTGATTATATCACGCCTCAAGGGGTTTTGTTCTTTGCTTTGCGGCGTTCCTGTTCGTCTAGAATGGTTTTGCGCAGGCGGACGGACTGGGGCGTCACCTCCACCAATTCGTCGCTATCGATCCACTCCATTGCTTTTTCCAAGGGCATACGGCGCGGCACATCTAGCTTCGTCGTTAGTTCCTTGGTGGCGGAGCGGTGGTTCGTCTGCTGTTTTTTCTTTGTTGGGTTGCAGGGCATGTCTCCGGAACGACTGTTCTCTCCAACGATCATCCCATAGTAGACCGGCTCCAAAGGCGCGATGAACAGCGTTCCCCGCTCTTGCAGGTTTTCAAGCTGGTACGTCGTGGCCTCGCCCGTGTCCAGGCTCACCAGCGCTCCCCGTCCCCGGCCAGCCAGCTCCCCCGCCCAGGGACCGTAACCCATGAAACAATTCGACATGATCCCCAGACCTCGAGTATCGGTCAAAAACTCCCCCCGATACCCAATCAGTCCCCGCGTGGGAACCTCAAACTCAATGCGCAAAAGCCCCCGGGCCTGGTTCTCCATGTTCTTCACCCTGCCCTTGCGCCGGGCCAGCTTCTCGAACACCACGCCCTGATATTCATCGGGAACGTCCACGGTCAGAAGCTCGTAGGGTTCCTGCCGCTCCCCGTCCCGCGTCTCCGTGATGACCTCCGGTTTGGAGACGCAGAACTCCATCCCCTCGCGCCGCATTTCCTCTATCAAAATGCCAAGTTGCAGCTCACCTCGCCCGGAGACCTTTACCCCATCAGGTCGCCCCAGATCTTCCATACGCAGGGAAACGTTGACGCGCGTCTCCCGCTCCAACCGCGCCTTGAGCTGACGTAGCGTAACCGCCTGCCCCTCGCGCCCGGCGAAGGGGCCGGAGTTCACCAAAAAGAACATGGACACGGTGGGCTCCTCTATGGCGAGTGGCGGGAGGGGGCTGCCTTCCAGCTCTGGGGCGGAAAAAGTATCGCCGATAGCGATCTCGCCAGGACCTGTCAGCCACACGATGTCGCCCGCTGTGACCTCGCTTACCTCCGCGCGCTCCAGCCCCCGCGTTACCCAAAGTTGTGCCACTCGGGCGCTTTCCGTGCCCGTGACCTCCCAGTCCGCACTGTTGTGATCCGCCGAAAGCCACCTGGTGGAGGTACGCAAAAAGGGCTCTCCTTTGTGGACACTACCTTGAAGGATTTTACCGCAGCCGATGCGCCCCACATACTCGTTCCAAGCCAGGGTGCTGACCTGCATCAGAAACGGCGCGTCCGGCTTTACGTCCGGGGCCGGGACGTGGTCGATGATGGCCCGGAAGAGGTCGTCCATGGCGCCTAGGGGATTGTCGGCCTTGTGGGATCGTTGCGCCAGGTCTTTCACTGCCCAACCGTCCAGGCCGGAGCCGTAGAGCACGGGGAAGTCCGCCTGTTCGTCCGTGGCTCCCAGCTCGAAGAAAAGATCAAAGGTGCTGTTGAGCGCGCCTTGGGGGTCCGCGCCTTCCCGGTCAACTTTGTTGATGAAGAGGAGGGGCTTCATGCCAATGGAGAGGGCGTGCTTCAGGACGTAACGGGTCTGGGGCATGGGTCCCTCGTTGGCGTCCACAATCAGGATGACCGAGTCTACAGTGGAGAGGATGCGTTCCACCTCCCCGGAGAAGTCCGCGTGCCCCGGCGTGTCGATGATGTTGATCAGGTAGCCTTCCCACTCCACCGTGCAGGGCTTCGAGCGGATGGTGATGCCGCGCTCGCGTTCCAGCGCGCCGCTGTCCATCACGCGCTCCACCGTCTTGGCGTGCTCCCGGAAGGTCTGAGCCGCCCGGAAAATGGAGTCGATGAGGGTCGTCTTGCCATGGTCGATGTGGGCCACAATAGCCAAGTTTCGGATTCTGTCCGCTTGCATGCGCGTGTGCCGCCTCCCAAAATTTCTATGGATGAAATCTTAAAACTAAATTGAAGCATTTTACCCGAAACTTCCTCTTCCCGCCAGGGGCAACCTAGGGTCAGCGCATGGTCTTCAGACAGTGAGCTTGTATTAGGGCAAATACGCACAGCCGCTAAATCTAATGAAACCACTGCAATCTCGCGGCTCATTTCCATGCTGGATTTAGAAGGTTGCACCGTGACCACTGACGCTATAGGTTGTCAGAAAAACATAGCGCAGCAGATTGTAAACGCCAATGCCAGCTTGGGTTTGAAAGGGAACCAGGGAAATACATTCGAAGCGGTGAAGTCACTTTTTTCGTGCGAAGAAGAGGATGGATTTAAAAATGTAGCGCATACCCTATACGAAACGTTGGAAAAGAATCATGGTCGCCTGGAAACAAGAACGGTATACTCAACTCACATATATAGATGCTCTTAGAGCGTGTCTAAAATCTCTTCAAAAGAAGAGATACAAAAGCCAACTTAACCATATTAAGCGTTGTTTCAATAAGACGTTCGCGGTTTTTCCATAAACGACGGCATTTATCCAGACACCCAAATGTACGTTCAACAATCCATCTTTTTCGATATGACTACTTTATTGTATCAAAGTACTAGGGTCTGTTGACACTAGTTCAGCCAAATCGCAACGAAAGCAAATTGAGCGAACGCAAGGAACACGAAATCTAATTTATCATAGCGTGTGCAGATCCTTCGGAACTCTTTTAACCGCCTGAAGCACCGCTCGACCACATTGCGCCGCCTGTATTTTCCCTTGTCGTATTCCCAGGGTTCCTTGCGGTTTTTCTTGGGCGGAACAATGGGTTCGTGCCCGTTTGAGGCGGCCAGTTTGCGGGTTTCGTCGCCTTCGTAAGCCCTATCCATCAGTATGGGGACGCCAGGGAAATCTTCGCCGATGGTTTCTATTGACAGCCGCCCATCGGGCGCGTCGTGGCATTCGCCGCTGGACAGGTGCATTTCAACGACGACCTTATCATCTGCGGATACCACATGAAGCTTGGTGTTCCAGCCGCCCTTGGATTTGCCGATTGACTGCTTTCCTCTTTTTTTAAAGCGCCGTGCGCGTCAGGGTGAACCTTGCACGAGGTGCTGTCAAGGGCAAGGACCTCAACGGAAATGGATACGATTTGCTCAGCTTGCAAAGCGGCGAATATTTTTTGTATGACGCCGTTTTCAGCCCATCGCTCAAACCGTCTGTAAATGGAATTCCACTTGCCAAACTCAGCCGGCAGGGCCCTCCATTTGCAACCGTTTTCCGCCATATACAGGATGGCGGATATAAATGTAAGGTTGTCGATTCGTACGTTACCGCGTTGGCGCGGAAAGAGTGGTGCAATGCGCTCAAATTGTTCTGCCGTAATAGTCTTCATAAGGCTATTAAAGCAGATAATTTGGTTTGTGTCAACACACCCTAATATTATGGTGGGAGATTTTAGCTTTTAATGTCTGTTTGTCGATTATCTTTACGGCAGCGCCGCCCGGCGCTTCATCGAGAACGGTCATTAAATCCTTAGTTCCATCCGACAATGTGACCTTTACCTTACGAACTGTCGAATTTTCCGGCTTCGTGTACTTGACAGTAAAAGCGCGCTCATAATGATTTGTCGCGTCCGGGCGCGGAATGCTGTGAAAATTGAGCGGCCCGTTATTATCCCCGGTAATGGAGTTGATTCGGATACCTGGAGCGCCACCCACACGCAACGTCGCGTTCACCCAGGTGGGGTAATCTTCATCACCAACATTCGTCGCTGTTGCGACAAGGCCTAATTTCGCAGGGCCAGAAACGGTCAAACCCTTTACATCTAACGTCTCCCCTATGATGCCGGTGCTTCCGTTGCTCTGCCAGATCGGCGGCACCGTCAGTTGCGAATTAACTTTCCTTGAAATTTTAAAAAGCTCCTACGTTCCTTCAGCTTTAATAATAATGCCCCAAGTATCATTATAAATACTTTGACGCAGTACGTATTTTGGATATTCAGCCGTAGTCACCGAATAAGTGAGCGTGACGGATTCCGTGCTCTTAGGAACTGACAGAGTGGCGCTTTGTTCTACATCTACGTCCTTCTTACCAGAGATAGCTCTGACCGAAACAGTGGTGGAACCCGGAGCATCCGCCGAAGCCGCAAAGATCCCTTCATTCAAAAATTCGGCTGTCCACAACTGATGAAGTTGCTCGCGCTCAGGATCCGACCGCGCTCTGGCTGATATTTCATCTGATGCTGAGAACGAGCCAGGCAGAGGAACTGCTGTAAACGCGGGGACGCCATTCTCTATATCGGTAAGAGCCCGCATGTTCACCGTCAGCAGTTTATTGCCATTCACTATCAGTATTCCTTCGCCGTAGTAATATTCGCCGTTTTGTACCGCCAGACTGGTGAAATCCAAGTGCCCCGCCGGCAGCCGCAGCGGAAACTCAAAATTGCCGCTGGCGTCTGAGACGGCGTTGAACATCAAACCCGTGTCCATGAGGTCTGCGCTGATTTCAATTCCCGCGACGCTCAAGCCGGGGTTAGACGGTGGAACCACCAGTTGGCCGACGACTTTATAAGCGCCGACGTAAAACTCCACCGTTTGGTCATGGGTTCTTTCGTCTGTGTCGTAGCCGTCTACGTTTAACAGGATTTTTCCGGAACGTTTGGACAGGAGTTTTTTGAAGGCCGCGACGTCATTTAGAATCAGCGTCCCGTCCGGGCGCAACGTGAATAACTGTCCCACAGAGGTATCAGCCCCTCCCCGCGGGTCGAGCAACTCAACCCAGGCAACTTCGGTGAGTATAACCGGCTTGCCGGAGTTGCTGATAAAACGGAGCGTCATGGCGTCGAAATCGCGGTCGAGCACCCCGTTCCGCAGCTGATCTATCACGAGCGTCGAGTTCTCCACCATCTCCTTACCCTCATGCATCACAATATCGACTTGCGCGTGTCCTCCGGGCTCCAACGTCACAAAATCATTACCCCATTCGCCTGGGTAGCGTCTGGCGTCAACCTCGAGCTCTCCTGCCGGCACACGGATTGTCAGCGTCCCGTCATCGCCAGTGAGGCCGCACTCGACGCCGTTGACGTTGATAATGGCTCCGGACGGGGCAGAATTGTTAATTCCATGATACTCTCCGTTTTCATCATAGGATGGCACAAACGCGCGCACCGTGAGCGTCCCCGTATCAAATCCGTCACCACCATCTCCGCCGTCATCGCTACCGCCGCCACAACCTCCGACGGTGGACATTAAGGCAAGTATGAGAATTGCCAGAATCACCCCAAATAGCGGTCCGCTTCTCTTCCAACGTTGCACCACAAACTACCCCCTCAAAAAATCAAGAATACTTTCTAACAACAGCCAGCATTACATCATGATTATATTACTTCCAACGTTATTTAAAAAGAAATAAAATTACGGTATTATTTTTCTGCAAAAATATGGATGGTATTTATGCTTATTACATTACTTCATCATTCATCTAGATGAGAACCAATTACCTTTACGGTATCGCCATCCGGCGCTTTGATTGAGCACGGTCGTTAGGTCGTTAAATCGTTGACACGCGTGAGCGCGCCGCCACGCCCAGCGTCGCGTTCACAACGATGGGCCAAGCCCTTCGCCGATGCTCTTCGCTACCTCGACAAGGACTAATTCCACCGGGCCGGAAGCGGTCAAATCCGTTACCTTGATCGTTTCTGCCATGATGCCGGCGCTTCCGTTGCTCTGCGAATCACCGTGGATACATCCCTTCGGCTTCTTCCCCCTGGCCGCTGCGGCTCAGGATGAGGCTGCGGGAGAAGCAAAAAACCGCTGAAACCACGGCGGCATGTCATTTTCTACAATCTAAAGTAATACAATCATTATATAATACTGACTGTCTTTGGAAAACATCCTTGATTTACTATGGGGGCGTTTGTGATGCAATATTTGAGAAGAAACGGGCAGCTATTTTGGCTGATTCTGGCAATGCTCATAATTATCTCAACGTCCGCCGGCGGCGATGATGATGGTGGTGGAGACGACGGCGGTGGCGACGGATCGGGTATGGGCACTCTAACTGTGCGCGTGTTTGTGCCATCCTATGATGAGAATGGAGATTATCATGGAATTAACAATTCCGCCTCATCCGGAGTCATCATCAATGTCAGCGACGTCGAGTACGGTCTCACCGGCGATGACGGTACGCTGACGGTTCAGGTGCCGGCGGGAGGCCTCACGGTTGACGCCAGACGCTACCCAGGTGAGTGGGGCGGTGATTTCGTGGTGCTGGAGCCCGGAGGACATGCGCAAATTGATATTGTTATGGATGATGATAAGGAGCCGGCCGAGAACTCGACGCTCGTGATAGATCAGTTGCGAGGCGGAGTGCTCAACCGCGATTTTGACGCTCTGACGCTCCGCTTTTTCAGCCAGGCCGGCAAACCAGTTGTGCTCAATGATGTTACCTGGGCTCAGTTGCTCGACCCACGGGGGGGCCCTGATACCTTCGTGGAAGAGTTATTCACGCTCCACCCGGACGGGTCGGTGATTCTAAATGACGTAGCAACTTTCAAAAATCTCCTGTTCAAGCGTTCCGGGAAAATCCTGTTGGAAGTGAAAGGCTACGACACAGGCGCAAGAATCCATGACCAAACGCTGGAGTTCTACGTCGGTTCCTATAAGGTCGTCGGCCAGCTGGCGGCCCCGCCGTCCAACCCGGGCTTGAGCGTCGCCGGCATCGAAATCAGCGCAAACCTCCTTGGCACGGATCTGGTGTTCAGTGCCGTCTCGGACGCCAGCGGTAATTTCGAGTTTCCTGTGCGGCTGCCGATGGGGCACCTGAATTTCACCAGCAAGACAGTGGAAAACGGTAAATGTTACTACGGCAGAGGAATCCTGGCGCTGGACGGCAGTAAGCTACTGACGGTGAATATGTTGCATGTTGACGATCTCTTGAATGACGTCCCTGATTTTACCGCAGTTCCCCTGCCCTGCTCGTTTTCAATGTCGGATGAAATATCGGCCCGATCGCAGCCGGATCCTGAGCGCGAGCGACTTCACCATCTGCGGGAGGCCGAATTTTTGAGCGAATGGAGCTCTGTGGCTTCGGCGGACGTTCCGGGTTCGGACAGTGTTTCAGTCAACGTTGTGACGAA
>JAITGK010000053.1 GCA_031280635.1 Synergistaceae bacterium | reverse complement strand
TGTGATGTCCACGACTTCCCGCTTATCCTCCCGCGCGACATATGTACTCACGGAAAGGTTGTAGTCCTGTTCGGCAATGTCGCTGTTCGGCACGACCTTGGCAGTGTACTCCACATTGGCCCTATCTATATAAATCTTTAAGATATTCTCAATATTTCCCTGCGTCAACTTGTTGCTGTTAGTCACTTTTACGAACTCGCGGGAAGCGTCGATGAACAGCGTGGAGTTTTCGTGTTTGCTCTTTTTCAGCACCATTACGCAGGTCGCGATGGTCGTGCCAAAAAACAGATTGTCCGGGAGCTGTATCACGCAGTCGATATAGTTGTAGTCCACAAGATACTTTCTGATTTTCCGCTCCGCGCCGCCGCGGTAAAAGATACCAGGGAAACAGACGATCGCCGCCGTTCCGCTCGTCGCGAGCCATGAGAGCGAGTGCGTAATAAACGCGAGGTCGGCTTTTGATTTCGGCGCGAGCACTCCGGCGGGAGAGAAGCGCGGGTCATTTATCAGCAGGGGGTTTTCATCGCCCGCCCATTTGACGGAATACGGAGGATTTGAAACGATGGCATCGAACGGCTCAACATCCCAATGGATCGGGTCTGTGAGCGTATCTCCGTGGGCAATGTCAAATTTGTCAACGTTGATATCGTGCAGAAACATATTAATACGGCACAGGTTGTAAGTCGTTATGTTGATTTCCTGCCCATAAAATCCCCGCCGGACGTTTTCTTTGCCGAGAATCTTAGCGAATTTCAGCAGGAGGGAGCCGGAGCCGCAAGCCGGGTCGTAGACTTTGTTGACCTCGGTTTTTCCGACAAGAGTAATCTTCGCGAGCAGTTCGCTCACTTCCTGGGGCGTATAGTATTCGCCGCCGCTCTTTCCAGCGTTGCTCGCGTACATCCCCATCAGGTATTCGTAGGCGTCGCCGAAAGCGTCAATTGTATTGTCCTTGTAATTTCCGAGCTTCATTTTGGCGACGCCGCTCATCAACTTGACAAGTTTTTCATTGCGCTTGACTACGGTACTGCCGAGTTTATTGCTGTTCACGTCAATATCTATCGAACAGTCCCTTGAAATTATCCTCGCTCTCCGTGCCTAGCGCCGAAGCCTCTATGCTTTTGAACACGCTTTCAAGCGTTTCATTGAGGTTTTCGTCAGTGGCGGCGCGTTTCAAAACATTCTCGAACAGTTCGCTTGGCAGGATGAAAAAGCCTTTGGAGCCCACGAGGTCATCGCGGGCTTCCTCGGCCTCCGCGTCGTGGAACGCGGCGTAATTGAAAGACGTATTTCCTGTATCGTATTCCTCTTTATTGATGTAAGCGGTGATATTCTCCGAAATATAGCGATAAAACAACATACCAAGGACGTATTGTTTAAAATCCCATCCGTCAACGCTCCCACGCAGATCGTTGGCAAGTCCCCAAATCGCGCGGTGAAGTTCCGCCCGCTCTTGCTCCTTGCCGTTGTCTGTGCCGCTCATACGTTTTTCCTCTCCGCGGCGCGTTTTTCCTTCGCTGCTTTGGTTTCTTTCGTTCCGCCGTTGATTGGACAGGCTCTCCTTCAGCGCGTCCTCAACTCAAGATGGCTTTTCGGGCCTCACGGGCTTTATGGAGGATTTCGTCTTTGTCCAGGCAGGTATAAACGCCGTCTTTGTAGAGCCATTTGCCGTTGACCATCGTGCCGCGGATATCGGCGGAGCTTCCGGCGTAGACGATGAAGCTCGCCAGGTTGTCCTCGTCCGCGCCAACGTAGTGGGGCTGATCCAGGTCCACCAGCGCTAGGTCGGCCACCCACCCCTCACGGAGCAGACCCTTGTTGGCGAATCCGAACGCGCGGGCGCCCTCAAAGGTGGCCATGCGCAGGATATCCAACGCGGGAGCCCCCGCTGGGCTCCGCGTCACGCCTTTGTGGAGCAGCGCCGCGCTCCGCATCTCGCCCCACATGTCTAGGCGGTTGTTGCTGGACGCCCCGTCCGTGCCGAGCGCGAGCCCTACGTTCTTGTCCAACCATGTGTCCAAGGGCATGACGCCGCTGCCGAGCTTCATGTTGCTGCAGGGGTTGTGTACGATGGTCAACTGCGACAAGTCCACGCTGTCCGCCCAAACGGGGTTCATCCACACTCCATGGGCCAGTACCACCCCTGGCGTTTCGGTCAACCCCGTCCGCTGAAGGTAGGCCAGGGGCGTCATCTTGAACTCATCGCTGATGTAACCGAACTCCCACTCCGTTTCCAGAAAATGGAAATGAAGTCCTATGCTCCGATCTTTGGAGATATCCACGATCCGCTTCATATCGTCAAGGGGCACGGTATAGGGCGCGTGGGGCCCAAGCTGCACCGTCAGAAGCCCCTCCCTCCCGTGCCAGCGGTCAAACAGCTTCAAGTTTTCCTCGATGCCGCGATCGATTTTGGAGATCCCATCTATGGGCGGCCCCGTCACGATTCCCCGGCAGAGAGCGGCGCGTATTCCCGCCTCCAAAGCGGCCCGGGCGACGCACTCCATCTGGAAGTACATATCAGCGAAACAGGTGGTGCCCGTCGCCAGCATCTCCAAAATGGCTGAAGCTGTGCCCCAGTAAATGTCCTCCGGCGTCAACTTCGCCTCAGCCGGCCATATCTTTTCTTCAAGCCACTTCTTCAGGGCTACTTCCTCCCCCAGTCCGCGCAACAGCGCCATCGCCGCGTGGGTATGGGCGTTCACGAACCCCGGCAACAGAGCCATACGCCCACCGCCGTCCACCACCTTGTCGGCCTGGGGCGGCGCGGCGTCGGCGTCGAGAATGGACTGTATCCGTCCCTTGGAAACCAGCAGGTGGCCGCGTTGCGCCCTTTCCCGCTCCCCATCAAGAATGTAGACGTCTTTAAACAAAGTAGCCATGTTAATCCTGCCAGCTCTTCATATATTCGACCTGCTCCGTGGTTGGCGCGTCAAGTTTGATGCCTAGAGCCGCCAGTTTGGACTCCATCACCGCCCTGTCGGTCTCTTCCGGAACGGGGTGGACGCCGGGCGGCATCGCGTGGGTGAAAACGTGGAGCGCCGCTTCTAACTGCAGGGAAAAACTCAAGTCCATGATCTCTATCGGATGCCCGTCAGCGCAGGCCAAGTTGGTCAACCGTCCCTCGCCCAACAGGTTCAGCCGCCGACCGTCTTTCATCACGTAGGTGTCGATGTTGTCGCGCAGATGTTCAACGCGCTCGGCCAACGCCGCCAGGTCGGGCTTGCATATCTCCACGTCAAAGTGCCCCGCGTTGCCCAAAATGACGCCGTTCTTCATCAAGGGGAAGTGGCGTTTGTCGATGACCTTCACGTTGCCGGTCAGAGTCAGGAAGACGTCGCCTACCTTCGCGGCCTCCGTCATGGGCATGACGTCAAAGCCATCCATCAGAGCCTCACAGGCCTTGTGGGGGTCTATTTCCGTAACGACCACCCGCGCGCCCAGCCCCGCCGCGCGCTTGGCAACACCTTTGCCGCACCAGCCATATCCCACAACAACCACCGTGCGCCCCGCCACCACCATGTTTGTGGTGCGCATCACCCCGTCCCACACGGACTGCCCCGTGCCGTAGCGGTTGTCGAACAGGTACTTGCTCAGGGCGTCGTTGACCGCGATGACGGGGAACTTCAGCACCCCCTCCGCCTGCATGGCCTTCAGGCGCTTGACGCCGGAGGTGGTCTCCTCCGAAGCGCCCCGGATTCCGGGGATTAGGTCCTGCCGTTCCTTGTGGAGCGTCGCCACCACGTCCGCGCCGTCATCGACAATGACGTTGGGCTTGAAGTCCAGCACGTCACGGACATAGCCGAAGTACTCCTCCGTGGTCATGCCGCGCCGACTGAAAATGTTGACCCCGCCCTCCGCCAGGGCCGCGCAAATGTCGTCCTGGGTGGACAGTGGGTTGCTCCCACAAGCCGCCACCGTGGCTCCCAGGCGCGTTAAAGTCAGAAGCAGGCACGCCGTCTTCGCCTCCAAATGCAAGCACGCCGCGATAACAGCTCCTTTGAGGGGCTGGTTTGCCTTGTGTTTATCCTCCAAGAACCGCAACGAGGGCATGTATTGCCACGCCCACTCGATTTTCTTCGCGCCAGCCGAGGCCTTCCCAATGTCCAATATTTTATACGTCAATTCAAATCCCTCCAGAAATGATTTTTTCCACTTTTGTTTCCGCCGCTCCATCGGAGAAGCGGATTGTGACGCGAGTCCTTGGGGAAAGGCTGTTGACCGACCGAATCCTCTCCCCGCCGCGCTCGCAGACGGCGAAACCCCGCGTCAGCACGGCCAGAGGCGATAAGGCGTCCAGGGACGCGGCGCGGACGGCCAGGGCCTCCCGCGCTTCCATGAGTCGCAAGGCAGCCGCCGCGCTCAACTTCGTCTGAAGGGCCTCCAGCGTTGTTCCCGCGGTCAGAAAAACCCGCCGAATCCGCGAGTCGAGGGTGGACTCCAAGTGATCCAGCCGCCTTCGATAGGCGTCAATCCGCATCCGAGCGCCAACGACCATGCGCTCTTGAACCTCGCGTAACGCCTGAACGAGCTCCGCGCTATTGGGGAAGACCAGCTCCGCGGCGGCGGAGGGGGTGGAGGCGCGAACGTCCGCGACCAGGTCGCAAAGAGTCATGTCCACGTCGTGTCCCACGCCGCAAACAACGGGGAAAGGGCAAGTCCGTAGAGCCCGCGCCACGCGCTCATCGTCGAAAGGGACGAGGTCTTCCCGACTTCCGCCGCCTCGCGCCAGAATCACGCAATCCAGCTTAGGGATAGCCGAAATCCGGGAGAACGCCTGGACGAGCTCTTCCGGGGCGTTCACGCCCTGTACTTGCGCGCCGATCACAACGATGTCGCAGGCCGGGCAGCGCCGCCGCGCCACACGCAACACGTCCTGGACGGCGGCCCCTGTCGTCGAGGTTATCAGCGCCACCTTCGCGGGATAAGGGGGCAGGGGGCGCTTTAGCGCGGCGTCAAACAGCCCCTCTTTTTCAAACCGGTCCCGAAGCTCGCGGCGCGCGCGCTCAACAGCTCCGGCTCCCACAGGCGTCAGCCGCCGCGCGTAAAGCTGGTACGCGCCTCGTTGAGCGTACAAACCCACGCTGCCCTCCACCAGCACGTTGTCGCCGTTGTCCGGCCACCTGGGGATAAAACCCGCGCGCTGTTTAAAGACGGCGCAAGCGACCCTGCTCTCCTCCCCTAGAAGGGTGAAGTAACAATGGCCACTCGTGTGTCTTTTGAACTCGGAAATCTCGCCGCTCACTACCACCGATCTCAACGCGGCGTCGGACATGAAAAGCCCTTGGATATGAAACGTCAGCTCGTCAACGGTCAGTTGCGTTCTTGGAAGCCGAAGCTGCACCGCCGTCCCCCCCGCCTCCGCTTTTATTGTGATCCTGCTTGTTGTCCACGGGCTCCGCCCTCGCCAGCTTGCCCAACACGCCGTTAACGAACTTCCCCGAAGCCTCTGTGCCGAAAAGCCGCGCCAACTCCACCGCCTCGGAAATCGCCACGGCCACCGGCACCGTTTTCTCCATGAAGCCCTCGAAAATGGCGACGCGCAACACGGCCCTGTCTACGGCGGTCATGTTTTCGGGCCGCCAACCCGTGACCACCATGCGCATCCGGTTGTCGATCTCGCTTCGCCTCTCCCAGGACCCCTTCACCAGAAATGATAGGTACTCCCGCGCCTCGTCTCTCTCGCCGGGAGCGAAACCGTCCTCGGAGAGGAAGACGCTCAGGTACACACTGGGATCCTGTCCTGGCCGGGAGGAAAGCGAGTACAAAAACTGCGCGGCCAGCTCCCTGGCGCGGTGACGGTTTTGGACGGAATAGGATTTTTTCAAATGAAACTGGACCCTCCGCTTTTAGTGGATAGTGATTAATGAATAGTGAATAGAAAACAACACCACCACCAGTCACCAACCGCCAATCCCTATGTTCTTAATAACTTAATAAGACCCCTGCCCGCCAAGGGCGGCGGGAACGACGGAACGCTGTCTCAGCCGTCCTATCTCCGGGCCGGGGACGAGAACAAGCCTCCCATTCTTCTGCGAATCAGGAAGGAGATAACGACTTTGGAGATAAACCACGCGGCCGTTCCCCAAAAGAAAGTCCAGAAAAGCCCACTCAGGCCCGCCATGATGGCGATAGCCACCATCGAGGTGAGGAACATCCACGTCCACGAGCTCTGACAGACGGCGGCGAGAGTCTCGCACCACTCCGCCTCTGGCGCGCCCCGGTCCGCCCAGATGACCTGCACGTGGAAGCCCAGAGGCGCTACGATGGAGGAAAGGCGCTCCTCAACGCCATGTCCATCCATCAGTGGGGACTCCGAGAAAAGAACCAACGTGACCGATGGCTTTTCCCCTTCGGCCAGAGACAGGCCGCGGCAGCTGGATTTACCAGAGAGAACGCGGTTGATGAACCCAGAAAGCCCGTCGGACGATACTCTTATACTGCCATGGAGAGTTCGTTTCCACAGAAAATACATTTTCATCACCTCTACACGTACATGCCCACAGGTACATGCGTATATACGTACAAATTTCGAACGAACGCGCCATAAGCGCACGGGCTTGTGAGACGGCTTTTTCGGAGCTAATCGTCTTCTTCCTCCGGGTCATTGGGTGGAGGGCAGGAGCAGACGGGGGCCTCCTCTTCCTTTTTCTTGGGCTCGGCGACCTTGGGCTCCTCCAGATAAATGCCCTGAACGTTGATGTTGACGGCGGTAACAGTGCACCCCGTGTAGCGTTCGAGGTTGGCTTTGATCTTTTCCTGTACGTCCCAGGCTAGGTCGGGGATTCGGTGACCGTACTTGACCAAGATGTAGGCGTCCACGGTTATCGTCGGGACCTTTCCCTCCTCCACGGAGACGCGTATACCGTCACCGGACTTACGTCCGATACCAAACTTTGAGGCAATCCCCATGTTGGCGGGCTGGATATTGGGTATCCCGGAGATCGTCTTCTTCGCCAGCTCAATGATGACGTCGTCGGATATGTGAATGCTACCCTCAAGGCCGCCCCCCTCGAATGGGATGACAGCCTCCTCGTTAACCGTGTTTTGCTCGTCGTGAATCTGATCCACTTTCTACCCCTCCTTATTTCTGCTCACATATTGATGGATAACCGCCCTGGTTTTCGCGGCTCATGGGGCTCCGCCCCTGGAAAACTCCTCGCCGCAACTTGGGCAGATGAGCTTGCCGTCCTCTTTGCCTTCCTCGTACTTGTAGTAGAACGAGTACGCGCAAGCCGGACAGGTCATGGAGACGTAGCTCTCAGTCATTTCTTCCAGCCCGTCGTCCTCCTCTTCCTCGTAGACGCCGCTCTCGTCCTCCTCCTCAAGCCCCAGCGATTCCTCCAACTGGTAAAGAGTGTCGTGCAGGTCGTCTACTTCGTCCGCGAGGCTGTCGTAGTCCTCGCGCTGAAGCTCCAAAAGTTTCGCTTGCTCCCCAAGCTCCGCCGCCAAGGCGGCCAAAGCGTCTACGATAGCGGAGTAAACTTTCGTTTCCTTCTCTTCCTTGGGCATAAAATCAAGGAGTCCCCTCAGGTACGCTATTCGTTCTTTGGAATTCACATCCCCACCCCACCTTATACTTTACCCTTGGCCCGCTCCAGATACTGGCCCGTGCGGGTGTCAACCACCACGTACTCGCCGGACTCAATGAAGACGGGAACCGTGACCGTTATGCCCGTTTCAAGCTCCGCGGGTTTACCGCCGCCGGAAACGGTGTCTCCTTTGAAACTGGGCGGGGTGCTCACTACCTTCAATATCACGCTCTTAGGGAGCTCTACCCCCATAATCTTCCCCTCGAAGACCTCAATTTTGATCTCCATGTCATCCGCCAAGTATTTTACCGCGTCGCCTAGGGCCTGCGGCGAGAGCGTGAGTTGATCGTAGGTGGCTAAGTCCATAAAGACGTAATCGCTTCCGTCTTTGTAACTGAACTGCGCCGGCTTCTCGTCGTAGATGACGCGCTCAAACTTCTCCCCCGGCTTGAACGAGTTCTCCACCGCCGAGCCCGTCTCCACGTTTCGCAGCTTTGTCCGCACCACGGCGCCGCCTCGCCCCATCTTGTGGTGGTCGTACTCCACGATCTCCCAAATGCCCTCCTGCCACCGGAACTTCAGCCCTACGTAAAATTCAGTGGTGTCCACTACCTGTGCCATACCAAAACTCCTCCATCTTAATACTGCTTGGTCATGACCCTCTCATGTTCGATGGCCACGTCCGGCGTGTCCAGGATATAGGGCACCACCAGCATCACCACCTGCGTTTTGCGGGTGCTCCTCTGCCGGTAGGTGAAAAGCTCGCCCAGCAGAGGAAGTTGCCCCAGCACGGGGATCCTCAGCCGGTTGTTCGTGCTGTCCTCCCGGAAGAGCCCGCCCACCACGAAGGGCTCTCCGTTGCGCACGCGCACGTTGGTTGTCACCTTGCGGGTGGTCTTTTCCGGTATTTGCTCACCTGTGGTGCTGGTGATCATGTTGCCTCGGTCGCTGGCCTCCAGGGAGAGTTCCAGCGTCACCGTGCCGTCACGGCCCACCCGCGGGGTCATTTCCAGTTTGGGACCAATGTCCATCTGGCTCCAGGTGGCGTTGCCGCCGTCGTCCCTTCCCGACACGTAGGAGAATTGGTCCGTCAGGTCGATGGTCGCCTTCATCCCGTCAATAGTAATGACGGAGGGGTTCGCCAGGGTCTTGGACCGTATCTTGGTCTCCAAGAGGTTGAACGTTCCATCAATTAGACGCCAGTTTCCGTCCAGGATGGGGTTTATGGGGTTGACCGGCGGCACGGGCGAGTTGGGTATTCTGGTATAGGAGGGAGGCCTGTCAAAGTTGTTGTCATATATGGGACCACCTACCCCCTGACCGCGAGAATATTGGAACCACCAGTGGTCATAAACCATGTTCAGGGTGTTTTCCACCTCTAGGGAGTCCTCATTGTTGAACTCCATGATGCGGGCGTGGAGCATAACCTGCTGGCCTGGATGGTCCAGTTTTTGAATGACGATGGCGGCCTCTTCCAACTTGGCCAGCGACGTGGTGATGTAGATGACGCGCAATCGCGCGTCCACCACCATTCGGTCGGCAGGGATCTTTGTTATATTGCCCACCAGAGCGGACAGAGCCGCGGGATCCGCGTAAGCGATTCGGTAAGCCCGCGTCTCCTCCTTGCCGGAGACCTTGGAAAGCCCGTCGATGGTGCCGATGATGATGGTGTCCTTGCCCAGGAACTCATAGGTGATGTCGTAGGTTTTCATCAGGTAACCGAACACCTCGGAAAGGGGGGTGTTTTTCAGCGTCATGGTCACAGACTGCCCCGGCGCCACGGAGGCGTCGATGATGATGTTCTTTTTGAGCTGGATGCCCAGCATTCTAAAAACGTCCCTCAGGTCCGCGTCGCGCAGGTCCAGCGTCACCGGCGTGGTGACGGCGAAAGGCCCCGAATTGGGTACCCTGAGCGTCTGGGGTTGGGCGGTGGACAGGGGTTCCTCAACTTTTTTCTGCCGCTGTTCCGCCGTCACCAGTCGCAGCGCGTAGGAGTCAGCGGGCGCCGTGCCCCGAGTGGAGTTCAGCCTCAGGGGCTTTTCCGTCGTGAAGGAGATAACAAAGTCCCGTCCCACCTGCTCGGAGCTAAGTTGGGTTACCATGGCGGCTACAGCCTCTCGGTGCTCCCCCTTCACGCGCCTCCCATCGATCTCTCGAAAAAACACCTGCGTCGTGTTGTTGCTGTGCGTTACCTCCGGAGTGGGCATAGCCTTCCCCGAGATATTGAGCATCAGGTCCGAGTCGCCCATCTGGTAAAACTCGAACGAAGCGAGGCGCGCCGCGAAAGGGGCATCCGCGCTGCCGTTCCTGCCGTTCTCTTTTTTGTAGGCGGCTTCGGCTCTATAGGCGTCACCCTGCCCAAACGCGGCCAACAAAAGCGACAACGCCAAAAAGGTTCTTCCAAACGTCGATCTCCTCAATTCAGCTATCCCCCATCTCTCAGGAATTCGCGGCGTCCCGCGCAGCCAATAAGGCTCGAAAAAACGCCCCTCCCTGGGCGAAAAACTCGCAAAAAAACAGAGCCAAGCGCGGGTCTTTAGAGCCGTTGGCTCTTTGATGCGCAAAGTTTTTGCCGTTTGAATCTGGCTTTTGGTCTCTTAATTTCCGCGCGTAATTATACAACCCGCTATAAAACCCCGCGCTCAAAACGAATCGGCCCGGATGTCCCAATTTCTGTTGCCCCAGCGAATGACCACCCTGTCCGTCGCGATGCGCACGACGCGTCCTTTCCTCTGAGCGAAGGTATCCCCCGCCTTGACGACGAGCCCGTTGCCCACGCCAGGAATGTCCATCACCGCCACCCGCTGATTGCCCATGATCATCACCGCCCGCAGCACAATCCCCGACGGCGGGTAATCAATAACCTCCACGACCACGGGAGGCTTATCTGGATCGATAGGCGTGTCCGGCGGGGCTTGATCGATGATGGTTGGGTCGGCGAAGGGGTACTTGGCCAGGGTACGCTCCATGCTCATGGCCACGCTTGGGCTGCTCTGACGCGACGCGGAGGTCGTCTTGACCTGGTTCAGCATGTTGTTCAGGCGGCCTCTGTCCCCCTGGGACGGGTCGGGGCCGCCTGAGGGCTCGGTGTACTTTTCCTCTAAAAAGCCATCCTCCCCCAGGAGGCCGTATACGCCGTTCGCCAAGTATAAGTGGTACATGGCCCAGCCGGCGCTGACAAGGAACAGCCCAAAGATCATCAGCCGGACACCCGCCACGGAACCGTTGTTGTTAACCCCCGTTAGATTGCCCCAAGCCGTGGCAAACGCGCCGCCCCAGTCATTGCGTTCTTCCATTCCAGGCCACCTGCCCTACTTGGCCTTAACCACGGCTTCCACGGTGACGTCGGCCTGGATTTCCCCATTGGTCTCAGGGGTTCTGGAGGCCGTTATGGACAGGGCGGCTACCCGTACCGTGGTCTGGAGGTTGCGCCACTGCGCCAGGAGCTGGGCAAAGTTGTAGTAGTCCCCCCGTAGCGTCAGAGCGATGGAACTGCGCCCCGTAGTCCTGGAGACCCCCATCTGGCGAGTCGAAAGGATGTTGATGCCGTGAGTTCGGGCTGCCTGCTGAACATCAGAGTAAAAGTCCATATCACTGGCCGCGGTACTTACCTTGTAGGCGTCCAGCGCGGTAAACGACTCCGTGAACACCCTTTTTTGGTTCATCAGGAACTGCGTTGACTGCTCTAGGTCAACCCGGCGCTGCTCCAGTTCGTCATATTGAGATTGCAGCTCCACCAGTTTGCCGTTCATGTACCAGACCCCGCCGCCGCAGCCCGCGCAGAGCAGGAAAAGCAAGACCCCCAGCAACGTCACCTTGTCGTTCATCCGTCTCCCGCCTTCTTCTATTGCTTTTTGATCTGGCCGATGGGAAGGAGGGTCAGGCTCATGGTGAACGACACCCTCTTCGTCCTGTCGTCGAGCTTGCTGCTGGGCATGGTTACCGCCGAAAAGACGCCGCTGCCCGTCAGAGACGAGGAAAATTGCACGGTCTGTTCGTCGGTAGCCGCCGTGGCGTCCACCATGGCGGTGGCGCCTTGGGGGGTCGTGTTGAATCTCAGCGTGTTCAGGCCCATACCGGTTTGCAGGCCTTTCTCCAACGCCTCCAGTACCTCCAACGTGGGCAGGTCGTCCTGCATGATCTTCAGCGTCGCCGCGTAGTCAGCCTCTTGTCTTCTCAGGCGGCCCACCTCCGCTTCCAGGGCGTTTTTGCCGCTCTCTAAGTCGTTGACCAGGTACTCTTTTTCCTCAATGGCGTCGTTTAGGCGCATCATGTTTTGGAACGCCACCCACAGGTAAAAGCTATTGCTCACCACGAAGACGATCATAAGGATAAAGGCCACCAGGCGCGTGGCGTTGAACGTGGTCTTTTTGCGCTCCCGTTCCAGCATCGTCGCGGGTCTGAGATCGAATTGCACCCTCATAACAGATTCCTCACCGCCAATCCAAAAGCGACCTCGAAGCCGCCCGCGTTCCCCACCGGGGAGGACGTTCTCCAGAGGCCCCAAACGTCGAGAGACTGAACCGACATAGAAGCCAACGAACCGAGCTGCGCCGCCAGACGGGAGTCCCGCCCCACGATACCGCCCAAAATCAGGCTGTTGGGCTCAAGCCCTCTATACTGGTTCCCCGCGAAGATGATCGTGTTCTGCACGTCCCGCAGTATCGGCATGATGCCCTCGTCGGACTCGCGCACGTCGCGGGAGGTTAAATCCACAGTCGTGGACCTGAAAAGGATGCCGTTGTCCTTGTAGCCAAGCATAATCTGGGTGCTCTCTGGCTCCACGAAGACGACGAAATAAGCGCCCGCCCGAGTATCCGGGCCAATGGCGGCGCGGAAGAACGCCACGTTCATGGGCTCCACGGCGGAAATAGTCATTCCCACGCGTTGAGCCGCGCTGGCTAAACCCACGACAATGTGCTGCCGGCAGGTGGCCACCAGCACCGTAGACTTGTCCGCCGCTTCGGGGTTGGGAACTTCCACCTCGGAAACGTCGGCGGCGGCCTCCGCGTAGGGATAGGGGAAATATTTGTCAAACTCGAACTGCAGGGCCTCTTTCACGTCGTCGATGGACATTTTCGGGTACTCGACCAGACGCAGAATCACGTCTCTAGACGGGACGCCCACGCAAACCGGACAGCGAAAACCGCCCACAACAGCCTTCAGCGTCTCAAAGGCGGCCCCCACAACCCCGGTGTCCACCAGGGCGTCCTTGACCACACCCCCGTGTCCCAGCGGAACCACCTCTTGTTTGACCACCTTCAGCGCGCCGCGACCGCCGCTTAACTCCAAATATCGCACCGAATCTCCGTGAAGCGAGACGCCGGCGAAGTTTCCACCTTTGCCCTTCTTCGGAACCACGGCTCCCTTTTTCGCGAACATGGAAGGCATACATTCCCCCCCTTGCGGTTCTTTATTTTGGTCCGCGCCTTTAAGACGTGAAACATTTGTTATGGAAACAGTGTATCACAAATCATTTTGTACCAAAACCGCGAAGCGCTATAAACATGACACTCGCCATGAGCGCCGCTTACCTCATCCACGCCGTCTTTGGTTACTATACCGTTAAAAAAGAGCTTCGTCAACAAAAGTGGATTTTTTTATCGAATTTGTCGAGTCAGACCCCTCACCGCGGCCAGGGCGTAACCGCGCCGTGTTGTCCTTCTATTCCCCACCGCGCTCATCAAAACAAAACAAAAAAAACTCAGCGGCGCGTAACCACAACACCCCCCAAGAGATGCCTCCTGGGGGGTGTTTTTTTATGGCCTAGCGATACAAAAGCGCGTTCAACGACGCTGGACTTTGGCTTTCGGCGCGGCAATGGCCCCTGCCGACTTGAGGACGGCGTCGGGAATGTTGCGCAGTTTAAAGCGGGCCAGCACCTCCGCCAGGGTCTGAGCGTGACCGGTCATAAGAGAGGACTGCTCCGCTACCCCTTGCGCCGTTTGCGCCGTCTCGTCAGCGGCCCGGCGGATGTTCGCGATGGTGTCCACCACCTCCATCGTGGACTTGGTGGAGTTGTCTATCGCCGTCGCTACTTCCTTGCTGGACGCCGCCTGCTCCTCCGCCACCGCCGCGATGTTCTGAATGGAGTCGTTGGCCTTGTTGATCTCCTGCAGGGCCTCGTCCAGCTCCTTCTGAGCCTGTTCCGCCTGGCGGAGGGTTTCTTCCAACAGCCGCCCGGCTTCCGTCGTGGCCGCGATGCTGGCTTGGGCTCCGCTCTGAAGCTCCACGATGATGCCGTTTACGTTCTGAGCCGCGCGGGCGGACTCCTCCGCCAGCTTGCGAACCTCCTCAGCGACGACGGCAAACCCGCGCCCCACCTCGCCGGCCCGCGCCGCCTCAATGGCCGCGTTCAGCGCCAAAAGGTTTGTCTGATCCGCTATTCCCGTGATGACCGACACGAAGCTGCTCACGTTTTCCACAGACGCGACCAGCTCTCTCGTCTTGGTCTCGCTCTCCTTGGAGTTCTTATCCACGTTGCGCATACCCTTGATAACGTTGTTTACCGTCTGAATGGCCTTGTTCGAGGCATCCGTGGTCTGGGAGATGAAGGCCGCGCTGTCCGTGGCCGACTGCGCCACCGTGTCAGCCCCGGCGCTCATTTCTTCCACGCCGGCGTTGCACTCCTCCAAAGCCGCTCCGTTGGACTCGCTCAACGTGGACACCTGGTCAATGGACGCCTTGACCTCCTCCATCGAGGCGTTGGTCTCCTCGGAGATCGCCGATAGATTCTCCGCGCTCTCCGCGAGGCTCTTCGAAACCTGAACGACCTCGTGCATGGTGTGCTCCTGAGACGTCACCATATCCGATAGGGCCACCACCATGCGCCCCAGTTCGTCGCGCCCTTCGTAGTTGAAGTCCTTCCTTTCGATGGAGAGGTCGCCGTCCCCGGCGCGCTGGGCCAAGTTGACGATGGTATTGAGGGGGGTGGATATGCTCCTGGCGAGAAGTATAGCCACAGTGAGGCCCAAAACAACGGCTATCCCCGCCGCGATGAACAGCACGGACACCACTGTGTTCAGGTCCGCCATGTTCTGATTCGAAACGCTCTTGATACGCTCCACCGAGAGCATGGAGGCGTTGCTGCTTTCCACGTTGAAGGCGTTCATTAACGGATTGCGGGCATTGTGGAGCGCGCCCAGCTCGGAAAACACCGCCGCGAAGTCGTTCGCGTTTTTCTCCAAACTCGTCAGCTCCGCGTTCAGGTTTTGCAGGTTTCTCCTTTCATCGGCGCTGTTGAGTAAGGTCCCCAAGGGTTCCAGCTTTTTCTTTATGGACTGCATCATGGCGACGGCCCGCGTCATCTCCGCGGCGTCGTTGGTGGCCATTGCCCGCACGATCCCGCGCCGCATGGTCATGATATCCTCCAAGATCCTGGCGCTCATCTCTAGGGCGTCCACCTGTTCCGTCGCCTGGGCAATGTTTTGGGCGGTGAGCGCGTTCCTAGCGCTGGTGTGGATCGCGCTGACAATCAGGCGCGCGGCGACGGAGGCGTCCTCGGCCGCCTTCCCAGTGGCGTTGAACAGGGTCTGCTTTTTCGCGATGAGAGGCATGGTGCGGTTGACCACATCTCCGTACTCCTTCGTTATCGGCGTGACTTTTTCCACCACGTGAGTGGGTCCCCGAAGGGTTGGATTCTGGCTGTGCAGCGTGGTTATCGCGTCCTGCACCTTTCCATACTTCGCCTTCTGAGCGTTGTAGATCGCTATCGCCTCGTCGGTTTCCTGGTACTGTACGTTGCGCATGGCTAGGAACAGCTCATAGGCCTCGACCTCGATCTGCCGGCTCAACTCCAGCGAGGGCACAACCCCGCTTGTCAGATAGGTGGTACCCTCCATAACCACACTGACATAACGCCACGTCAGGGCAATAGACGCGATAAACACCAACAGCAGGACGCCAAACCCCAACAGCAGTTTAAAACTGATTTTCAAGTTCCTTCCCATTATGTCCCATCTCCCCCAAAATTTTCTCCGTCAGTTTACCGTTGTTTATATGGCTTACCATAGAGTAAGCATATCATAGTATAGCGCATGTGAGTGTTCAAGGGGGTATCGGAGTAAAATTTTGTTAAGAGTCGTTACCCCTCGATTGTCGCGTTAAAGCCCCTAGTCGGCGTATTTATCCCGCGCGGGCTGTCCGTTCAGTCCAGAAGTCACATCGAAATTTGAGAGTGTTGCATAAATAATGATTTATCCAAACATCTGTACCAATTCATCGATAGTGTTATTAACATGGAAACGCGCAAAAAGACTCATGGTCAAATCCACCATTTTTAACGACCTTGA